>DEKS01000139.1:10059-13064 GCA_002354005.1 Bacteroidales bacterium UBA2716 | reverse complement strand
ATGAAGGCGCGGCGGCGGGCAATGCGCTCACCGAACTCCTTGTAGGTGATGGTATTGGTCAGGTCCGACAGGGCCGGCAGGGAGGCATACTCCTTGGTGAACCAGTCCACGAACCGGCCCATGGTGGGCAGGTACGGCAGACGCTCGAATTCCTCCTTGGGGAGCAAGCGCTGAAAATACTCTTGAGAAGTCATAGGTTTTGGTTTATTGGTTGTTAGTTCTTTCACGTAAGAGCGGCGGCGCTGGTACATCTGGGTGTCAAAATTGTCCCACAGGGACTGCACTTTCTCGTTCTCCTCCAGCTGCGGGTTCAGGAGCATGTGTTTAATGCCCAGCCGATGGTAGTTCTCCAGCAGGTATCGGAACATCAGGAGGGCGGCGCCTTTGGACTGGTATTCCGGAAGGATGCCGATAAGGAGGGCCTCCGTGGTGTCGTTGCGTTTGGGCGACAGGGACGGCAGGAGATGAATCCAGCCAAAGGGGAAAATGCGCCCCTTGGCCTTGCGCACGGCCGCGGAGATATGCGGCATGGTGACAGCGAAGCCAATGAGTTCGTCTTTGTCGTTCACCACAAAGGCCACAAGATTCTTGTCCAGAACCGGAACGTACTGCTTCACATAACCGTCTATCTGGTCCTGGGAAAGCTGTGTGTACTCATACAGGCCGGCGAAGGCCTCGTTGAGCACATGAAACATCTCCCGACCGCGACGTGCCATTTTCCTGATGGAATTGGCCCGATAGATACGGATGCCAAAGCGGTCTGCGATGCGGTCTGTGAACTTGAACATGGACGGCATCTCCGAGGGGATGTGCATCACGCGCTGGGTCCAATCTACGTCCTTGGTGAACCCCAGCCGTTCCAGGTATTCCGGATAATAGGGATAGTTGTAAATGACCGTGAAGGGGCTCTCGTTCTCGAAGCCCTCCACCAGAAGGCCTTCCCGGTCCATGTCCGTGAAGCCAAGGGGACCTTTGATTTTCTCTGCGCCCCGTTCCGTGCCCCAGGCGATAACCGCGTCGATGAGCGCCTTGCACACATCGAAATCGTCAATAAAATCTATCCAGCCAAAGCGGACGGTGTTTTCCTTCCACTTGTCGTTGGCTTTTTTGTTGATGATGGCGGCCACACGGCCCACCGTTTTTCCGTCCTGCTTTGCCAGGAACAGTTCCCGTTCGCAGAAAGCCAGGGAGGGGTTTTCCGGGCCCAGGGACTTGTATTCATCGTCCTCAAAGGCGGGAACCCACTTGTCGCAGTTTTTGTACAGGTCCAGCGGGAATTCGATAAAATCCTTGAGCATGCCCTTGTCAGAGACGGGCACAATGGTTGTTTTAGGTTTCATACGCGTCAACTATCGTACAAAGATAGTTATTTTTCTCCAACGAACATACGGCAAAGGCCCAAAGTGAACGATTTATGCCGGACCGTTTTAAACCCTGCCTCCACCAGCATGCGCATGAACTCCGCCGGCGGCGGGAACGCATGCACGGAGGCCGGCAGGTAGCGGTAGGCCGCCTTGTTGCCGGACACTTTCCCGCCCACCCAGGGCAGGATGTGCATGAAATAAAGGTCATACAGGCGCCGCATCCACTTTTTCTCGGGGACGGACAGTTCCAGGATCACGGCCTTGCCTCCCGGCACCAGCACGCGGTAGAACTCCTGCAGGCCTTTGTCCTTGTGCTCGAAGTTGCGGACGCCAAAGGCGCAGGTTACCCGGTGGAAAGAGGCATCCGGGAACGGAAGGGCCTCGGCATCGGCCACCTGCAGGCGGATGCGGTCGTGCACGCCCTCGTGGGCGGCTTTTTCCATGAGCGGGGCCATCATGCCTTCGGAAATGTCCACGCCCACAACGCGCGATCCGCTTCCGGCGGCTTTGGCAATGGCAATGGTGCTGTCTCCCGTGCCGCAGGCTACATCCAGGATGCGCTGCGGGGTACCATCGACAATCTCCTTGAGGGCACGCTTCCGCCACAGCCGGTCCACGTTCATGGACATCAGGTGGTTGAGCCGGTCATACGACGGCGCAATCCCGTCGAACATCTGCTGTATGTTTTCTTTTTTGGGCATTACGGTACAGGATCATAGCCGCTGCCGCCCCAAGGATGGCAGCGCAGGATGCGGCGTACGGACAGGTACAGGCCTTTAAAGGGTCCGTGCTTGCGGAACGCTTCCAGCGCATACTGCGAACAGGTGGGGGTAAATCGGCACGAAGGCGGGGTAAAAGGACTAATGCACACCTGGTAGAACTTGATGAGCAGCACCGCCGGTGCAATGAGAATATCTTTAAGCGTAAAATGGAACTTACTCATAGTCAATCATTTTCACAAAATCGCCTATGCGTTTTCGTCCAGGCGATTTTCAGCAAAACGCTTATTATCAGCACTTTCCATTTTACAGAGCATTTCGGTCATATCGGCAAAAATGGTCTCATAGGGCAGCACCTCGCGGGACGTATATACAATGAGCAGGTCCCAGGTACCGGTCAGCAGGGATTTTTGCCGGCGATAGCTCTCGCGGATGCGACGCTTGAGAAGGTTCCGCTTTACCGCGCGCTTGAAACTGCGCTTGGGCACGGACACCACAATCCGGGAAGGACCTTCGTCCGTCCGGGGCATGTATTTGCAGCGGAGGCAGCCCGCCTGAAAATGCTTCCCATGCTCCAACAAAGCAGCCACGGCCGTGGCGCCCGAGAGGCGTTCAGTCTTGGGAAGGCGGGCATCCATTATTGTAAAGACTTGAGATACAGGTCGATGGCCGATGCCACCGACGGAGCCTCCGGAGACGGAGCCTTTACGTCTATGCGCAGACCGGCGTCCTCCATGGCACGGACGATAGAACGGCCATAGGAGACCATTTTGATGTCCCCCTGCTCAAAATCCGGGAAGTTTTCCTTGAGGGACTTGACATCGGCCGGGTTGTAGAACACAATCATGTCGTAGGCGTGCAGGTCCACGTCCTTGAGGTCCTGGCTCACGGACTTTACAAACACGCCGGCGGCATACTGCAG
>DEKS01000139.1:6845-9955 GCA_002354005.1 Bacteroidales bacterium UBA2716 | reverse complement strand
CCATAGAAGATTTTGCGCTTGCGGTACACGATGTGCTTCTGCAGATACATGGCCACAGCCTCTGTGGTGCAGAAATACTTCATGGTTTCGGGAATCTTGGTGCGAAGTTCGTCTGCCAGGGAAAAATAGGCGTCAATGACGTGCCGGGACGAGAACACCACGGCAGTATAGTCCAGGAAGTTGATGCGCTGGGCGCGGAACTCGCGGGAAGTAAGCGGCACAATCTGGAAAAAGGGGCGGAAATCGAAACTTACACCATATTTTTCACTGACATGCTGATACTGAGTAAGGACGCGGGGAGCGTTTTGCGAAACCAGAATTTTACTTATGCTCATCTTAATACCTTTCTTCTATAACGCCGCTGAGACTACAAGCAAAGCGGCAGGGAAAAATTCAAGGCCGCAAAGGTACAAAAAAGTTCGCAAAGGATTGCAAAACAGCGAAAGAATTTGCGTTTTCCGGAATATAAAAAGCAGATAAAGCAGCCCGCATTCCACGTAAATGAGTAAACGGAACAGCCAGTCTTCTGCGTGAAAAAGCGTAAGCAGTCCTACGGTGGCAAGCACCAGCACCATCTCCACGATAAAGTAGGTATGCCCCGTCTGGTAGGCCAGCACGTAATTGTCGTCGCGGCGGTGCGGCCGCATCCACCAGAACATGATGCGCCGGAGGAGGATATACGCCACAAAAGCGCCGGCAACGGCCAGCAGGTACACATCCGGAGACAGGGCTTCCATGAAGGAGGGCCGATACAAGTGGTAGCGGACCGCCACCAGTACGGCAGGAATGATGAGGGTAAGGGCCAGGTTGTTGCGGTCGTGGCTGTACCGGACGCTGTTTTCCAGGGTGGAACTGCCGCGCATGCGGAACAGGCTGTCGCCAAGAAGCGGCGCCAGCTGCAAGGCGCGTTTGAGCTGCAGCATCATCAGCAGCACAAACACCACCACCAGGACATTGAACAGCATCAGTTTCCTCTTTTTGCGTTATAGCCCATCCCTTTCAGGAGCTCCACCACTTTGTCGCGGAAGTCTCCCTGAATGGTGATTTCACCGTCCTTGGCGCTGCCGCCCACGCCCAGTTTGGTTTTGAGGGCGCGTCCAAGCTCCTTGAGGTCTTCTGCGGTGCCCACAAAACCGGTGACCAGCGTAACCTGCTTGCCGCCCCGGTTCCGGCGGTCGATCCCTACAATAAGCCGCTGCTGCCCGGAAGCAAGGGTGGTAGCCTCTTCCTCCTGGGCAGTAGTGTATTTGAAGTCCGGGTTGGTGGAGAAAACAACACCGAGACGATCTTTCCAGTCGTTGTTCATGCCACAAAGATACGCAAAAATGCGTTATCTTCCGCGGCCGCCGGCGGCGATTTGTGCCTTGATGTGCGCATTGAGGGCGTCGTTGGCTTCCAGGCTTTCCAGCGTGCAGTGCATGCGGTAACGCCAGTAGTAGCGCGGGATGGCCGGCACGTTGATGCGCTCGTCTGAGGGGTTGCCCGGATAACGAACCTCTCCATCCATGGCCAGCCAGTCCTGCAGGGGCAGGATGGCCAGCATAGCCGGGGAATGCATGTGTTGGGCAATGATGAGGTCCACCACCCAGGGCTCGCAGAAGTACGGAGCGTCGCCTTCGCAGCCCAATACCTCATTGTAATAGCGCTGGGTAAGGCCACGGTCCTCTTCCCACCAGGCACGCAGCGGCGAGGTGTCGTGCGTGCCGGTGGCACAGACGCACCAATACGGATAGCCGCCCGGGTAACCAAAGGTGTCCTTGGGATCCTTGGGCATACGCTGGATTTCCAGGGAAAGGATGTTGAGCTCGTCCATTACAGAAGGCACGCACCCGGGAATCATGCCCAGGTCCTCGCCACAGGAAAGCATGCCGGTGGAACGGAGCAGGGCCGGGAGCTTGCGCATGGCGCTCTCCCGCCAGAAATCGTTGTGCCGACGCCAGAAAAAGTCATTGTACAGCTGGTTGTAGCGGTCTTTGAGCCACTGCGGAAGGTAGCCGTACTGGGCGGTCTTCTGGCCGGTGATGCGGGGATGGAAGTAGCCTTGTTTCCGCGGGTCTTCCACAAAGAGGACATCGGTCCCCTCGCCTGCGCGCGGGTCAAAGCCCATGTCCCGCAGCTCCTGTTCCGCATACGGCAGGGCCGGGTTGAAGTGGCCCATGAGGCCGCTCTTGTACTGGGACGGGATTTCCCAGATGCGGAAGAAGCCCAGGATATGGTCGATACGGAAGGCATCGAAATACTGGGCCATCTTGCCCATGCGGGCCTTCCACCAAGCATAGTTGTCCTTGGCCATCTCTTCCCAGTTATAGGTGGGGAAGCCCCAGTTCTGGCCGTCCTCTGCAAAGGCATCCGGCGGAGCGCCGGCCTGGCTGTCCAGGTGGAACAGGTGGGCGTGCTGCCAGGCGTCTGCACTGTGGCGGCTTACCCCAATGGGAAGGTCTCCCTTAATGGCCACCCCGTGCAGGTGGGCATAGTCCACGGCCTCCCGGAGCTGACGGTCCAGCAGGAACTGGAGGTAGCAGTAGAAGCCCACTTCCTGGGCGTGTTCGTCGGCAAAGGCCTGTACCTTTTTGGCGCTATAGGTGGAAAGCTGCTTCCAGGTCTGGAAGTCCGGAGTGCCGTGGATGTCCCTGAGGACGCTGAACACGGCGTACGGGAGGAGCCATTCCGCGTTGGCATCGGCAAAGGCTTTGTAGGCGTCCGAGGCCAGTGTGGCTTTGCCCTTAGCTCCGTTATAGAGCTTGCGGAGCAGTTCCAGCTTGGCACTGTTTACGGCTTCATAGTCAATGGCGGCCAGGGCCTCCAGCTCCTGTTTTTTGGCCTTGTAGGCGGCATCCTGGCGCACGCCGGCGGCCGGCAGGTGGATAAACTGCGGGTGCAGGGCAAAGGAGCTCACCGCGTTGTACGGGTAGGAGTCCTGCCAGGTATGGGTCATGGTGGTGTCGTTGATGGGGAGCAGCTGAATCACGTTCTGCCCGGCCTTCACGGCCCAGTCCACCAGGTGTTTAATATCGTTGAATTCGCCCACGCCAAAGCTGTCCTCGCTGCGGAGGCTGAACACGGGAACGGCCACGCCGGCACCCCGCCAAGGCTCTGTGGGGAACTTGGGC
>DEKS01000139.1:3404-6775 GCA_002354005.1 Bacteroidales bacterium UBA2716 | reverse complement strand
TTGGGGCCTTCTTCCCACAGGCGGATTTCCTTGGTTTTGGTGTCCACAATCACAAACTTGTACTCCATGGGCTCGTTCACATCCAGGGTGATGAACCACCACGGGAAGGCGTCGTCACTCAGGAGAATCACCTTGTCCCAATTGCCCAGGACAGCGCCCTGGCCCACAATGGCGAGGGACTCGCTGCTGCGCACCTCCGGGGCGGCCACGCGGATGCACACATTGCCCAGGTCCGGGTTCAAGCTTTGCGGTTTACGGAACGACATGCCGGAAGGGCGGCGGAAGATAACGTCGCTGAAGGCCGATGCATAGAAGGCCGAATTGGACGGGCGGGACATCCAACGGGAACGCACCACAATGTTTTTCTGTGCCTGCGGGGCCTTGAAATGGTGGGTGCGCCACTCGCGCTGCACTACTTTTCCGTCGCGGACCACCTCATAGGTGAATTCGTCGCCGTGGTGGAGGTCGCGTCCCGTGAGCATGATTTGCCACAGGCCGCCAAAAGAATATTCCATGGGTATGCGGCGCTTGCCAATGCGCAGTTGCACGCTTTCTCCCCAGTTGGTATGATACTGAAGCTGGACGTTGATGGTCATAGTTTCTCTTAGTGTTCGTTAGCAGGACAAATTTATTAAATTTGGGCCGAAATACCTATACGCCCCCGCCCACTTTTCCTCCGAACAGCGGAATTATTGCGACGAATGACCACGCCCGCCCCGCGACAGGACATTGCCGCGATTGCAAAAATTTCGCTAAATTTGTGCGGTGAAAACAGGAAATGCAACCGTTGTCAAGAATGCCGGCAGCCATTATTTGCTGTCGGAGCTGCCTGCGTGGGAGGTGTTCCCGGCCGTGCTGCGGGGGAAAATCCGCCTGAAGCAGAGTGTGGTCACCAATCCCATCGCCGTGGGAGATGTGGTCCGGTATGAAATGGACCCCGGCCACTCCGGGCTCGACCCTGAATCGCCCGCCGTTATCACGGAGATTCTCCCCCGCCGGAACTACGTCATCCGCCGCTCCACCAACCTGTCCCGCCAGGCGCACATCATTGCCGCCAATGTGGACCGGGCCTACCTGGTGGTGTCGCTGTACTTCCCGGAGGTAAAACTGCCGTTCCTGGACCGCATCCTGGTCACTTGTGCGCTCTACGGTATTCCCGCTACCATCGTCCTGTCCAAAGTGGACATGTACCGGGAACTGGATCCGGAGGGGCTGGCGCATTTCCGCTCCATCTATGAGGGGGCCGGCTATCCGATCATCGAGACTTCCGTGGTGAGCGGAGAAGGGGTCGATGCCATTCGCGCGGCCTGCCAAGGGAAGGTGAACCTGTTTTCCGGAGAGTCCGGCGTGGGGAAATCGTCCCTCATCAAGGCGCTGGACCCGTCGCTGGATCCCAAGATCGGGGCCATTTCCGCGGCACATCTGCAGGGGAAGCACACCACGTCGCTCTATGAGATGTATCCGCTATCCAGCGGTGGCTATGTGATTGATTCTCCGGGGATTCGGGGCTTTGGGCTGGTAGATGTGGAGAAGGAGGAAATTGCCCGCTATTTCCCGGAAATGCTGCGGGAAGGCGCCGGCTGCCGATTCACCCCTTGCACCCATACTCACGAGCCCGGCTGCGCCGTGAAGGCCGCCGTGGATGCGGGCGTCATTTCCCCGGAGCGCTACAACTCCTACCTGGGCATGCTGGAAGAGGACAAGAAATTCCGTTGAAACTGAACAAGGAAATACTGCGGCTGGCGGTACCCAGCATCCTCGCGAACATCACCGTTCCCCTGGTGGGAATGGTGGACATGGCCGTGGTGGGGCATCTGGGAGGGGTGGAAGGCTATGCCGGAGCGGCCCTTATCGGCGGCATCTCCGTGGGCACCATGCTCTTCGACCTGTTGTACTGGAACTTTGCCTTCCTCCGTGCCGGCACGGGCGGCCTCACGGCCCAGGCCTACGGACGCCACCTGGCCGCCGTAGCCTCTGCCAGCGCTCCAGGGGCAATTTCGGCCTCTGGTGCACCTGGGATTGTCACCATTCTGGGCAGGGCGCTGCGGATTGCGCTCCTGTCCGGCGTGGCACTCATCGCCCTGCAATGGGTGGTGGTGCAGCTGGCCTTCCTGGTGGTGGACTGCACCCCCGAGGTGCGCGCACTCGCCACCCGCTACTTCTACATCCGCATCTGGGCAGCCCCGGCCACCCTCTCGCTCTTTGCCCTCAAGGGGTGGTTTATCGGCCTGCAGGACACCCTCCGCCCCATGCTGGTGGACCTATGGGTGAACCTTGTGAACATCCTCCTCTCCCTGGGGCTGGGCTTTGGCCTGCACCTGGGCTCCTCCGTGGGCACCGCAGGCCTGGGGACCTCCGTGGGAGCGGGTATCACCCTTCTCCCCACCCTGGGATTCGCCGGCGTAGCCTGGGGCACGGTCATCGCCCAATGGACCGGCCTGTTCCTCGCCATCCTACTGGCCCGTAAGTATCTGTCACTCAGCCACTTCCTTAAAATCCTCGGCTCTTTTTGCGCCGAGGATTTTCAACAATCAGCTGATAATCAATACGTTAGCGGCCAGCCCAATTCCACCCAAGCCATCACCAACCAGCCCCAAGCCACCCCCCAACGGCCCCAATCGGCCCCATCTACTGAAGCAGCCTCCTTCTTCACCCTCAACCGGGACCTGTTCCTGCGCTCGGTGGGCATGATTGCCGTGTACATCGGCTTCACGGTAATTGGCGCCGGCCTGGGAGACCGCATGTTGGCCGTGAGCAGCATCCTGATGAAGCTCCTCATGCTCTTCAGCTATTTCACGGACGGGTTTGCCTATGCCGGAGAGGCACTGACGGGCCGATTCGTAGGCGAGCACAACGAAGACGGCGTGCGCTCCACCGTGCGGGGCACCTTCGCGTGGGGCTTCGGACTGGCCGGCGCCTTTATGCTGCTATACGGGGTGGGCGGCACCCCCCTCCTCCGGCTCATGACCTCGGACACCACCGTGGTAGAAGCCGGCCGGGCGTTCCTCCCCTGGCTGCTCCTGATGCCCCTCATCGGCTGCCCCGCCTTCACCTGGGACGGCATCTACATTGGCGCTACCGCCTCCAAGGACCTCCGCAACAGCGTCCTGCTCTGCGCCGTAGGCTTTTTCATCGTGTGGTTTGCAGGCCGATGGATCCTCACCGCGCTGGGAATCGGCACGCTGAGTCCCGGTGTCCTCACCCCGGAAGCGTCCCTGCACCTGCTGATGGCCGCCTACTTTGTGCACCTGGCTATCCGCAGCCTTTACCAAACCGTCCGCTACCGCCCCGCCGTCCTCCTGCCCCATTTCCAAGCTGGCTCGTAAGACACTGATTCTCAGTATTTTCCTTATAATCCTCGGCTCTTTTTG
>DEKS01000139.1:0-3293 GCA_002354005.1 Bacteroidales bacterium UBA2716 | reverse complement strand
CGCAAAAAGAGCCGAGGATTATGATGAAGTAATTGATACTCACTATGTTACGAGCCAGCAAGGGCACAACTACTTACCCACCTACAACCTACCGCCTAAGGTATTTCCACCCCAGAACGGGCAGGACGAAGGCCAGCACGCAGGCCACCAGCCAGAAAATGGACACGGGGCCAAAGTCGTACACGCCGTCGGCAGAGAATCCTTCGATGAGAAAGCCGCTGGCCACAGACTGCAAGCCGGAAGCAGCATAGCTGAACACGCCCACAATACCCAGGGCAGCCCCAGTAGCCTTACGCGGCACAAAGTCCAGCGCCATGAGCCCGGCCACAATGCAGAACACCATGCTAAAGGCAAAGCTGAACACGGACACATACACGATATTCCACACAAACCCGCCATCCAGAAACAGAAAACCGGTCAGGGACAACACCGCCAGCACACCGGCCAGGAGCACAGGACGCACCCGGTTCCCCCGGAACAGCACGTCCGACAGCCACCCGGCCGCCACATTGCCCACAACCCCGAAAACCTCCGCATAGCCAATCACCTGCGCAGCCTCGGTGAGTGAAAACGCCTTCTGCTTTTGCAGGAACAGCACGCCCCAGTCGCTCACGGCCTGCTGGGTAATGTACAAAAATGCAGTGGAAAGGGCAATTACCCAAATACCCGGATGCCGGAACACCCACTTCTGCAGTTCCCGGGTGGGCTGCTTGTCCATGGCCCGGACCTCCTCTCCGGAGAGTTCCTGCACAGACGGAAGCCCCTCACTTTCAGGCGTATCGGAAATGAGCAAAAGCGAAAGGACCAGGCCGATCACCCCCGCCACAGCCGCCGCCAGAAAGCCCCATTGCCAACCGGCCGCCGCCACGACAAAGCCCGTCATAATCATGGACAGGGCTTTTCCCAGCTGCGGCGTAGCGCTGAAAATGCTATACATGGTGCCCCGCCGCGACAGCGGGAACCAGCGCGACAGGCTGATGGTTCCGGGCGGCGAACCCATGCTCTGCGCCCAGCCGTTGAGGCCCCACAGCACCACAAACAGCAGCATTACCGTCAGCGAGCCCACCGCCAGGGTGCCGTGCAGCAGCCCCAGCGCGCCCAGCAGCAAGTTCATCAGGGCCGATACCCCAATGCCCGCCGCCATAAATCGCCGGATATTGCAATAGTCAGCGATGAACCCGTTCATGAATTTGCCGGCGGCATAGACAAAAAGGAAAGCCGAGCCGATAATGCCCAGTTGCCCCGCCGTGAGCACCCCGCCGTCGATGAGCGGCTGCTTTACCACGCTGAGCGTGCCCCGGCAGATGTAATAGAGCGTATAGACCACCGTCACGCCCCAGAACGTCCGGCGGCGCAAGCGCTTGTACACGGCATCCTGCTCCCCTTCCGGCACCTTTTGAGCCCGGGGCTTGCTAATGCGGAAGAAAGAGAAAAGGGACATCACAAATCGCTTAACAGGGCCGACAACCTGGTCCCGGGCACATACACCCGTGCCTGCAGACCCACCTTGCGGGCCGCCTGCACATTGGCTTCGTTATCGTCAATAAAGAGAATTTCTCCGGCGGGAAAGCCAATCCGCGCCACCGCCTCCTGATAGATTTGGGCCGATGGCTTGAGAAGCTTCATCTCGCAGGAGATAAACTGCTCGCGGAAGGTGGTATCCGGGTCAATCCCATAGTCCCGGAACATGCGCAGGATATGCCGCATGGAGATGGGATTGTTGTTGGAAAGGAGGTACAGCGGATACCGGCCGGCTAGTTCCTTCACAGTTTCTACGGTATCTGCCTCCATGCCTGCGAGAAGAGCATACATGGAACGATCCACATCCTCCGGTTTGCTGCCCAGCCGCGAGCCTCGAAGGACCTCCGCGCGAAATGCATCGGCACTTACCAATCCGGCTTCCATGTCCCCGTACACCCCTTTCTGGTGATACGGGTCCAGGAGCTCCGTAATGCGCTCAAAACCCAAATTCTCGCGGAATGCCTGAATGCACCCATCCAGGTCCAGGTTTACCAGGACCCCGCCAATATCAAAAACAACTGCTTTTATCATACTGGGTGCAAAGGTACAACAAAAAGAAATACCCGCAAGCGAATTTCACAATTGGCCGCGGGATTATGGTAAGGTATCAATATTTATGTCTGATACCCCTTATTTCCAATACCGTGCCAAAACACCGTGCACGGAAAAAATTTTTACTTTTTTTTCTTCTTTTTGCTGTTCCAGTCGCCGTAAATCTCGCTTACGTTGCCTGCCGTGATGAATCCGTGGATATCGTTCATTTTCAAATAATTCATGAGGTCCGCGAACTCGTTCTGGGTGAGGAGCGCCTGGATTTCCACATTCTTTTTCCCGTTGTAGCCGCCCGTCACCTCGTATAGCGAGCATCCGCGCTGCAGCTCGTCAATAATGAAGCGGCGGATTTCCTCGTAGCGGGAGGAAATGATGCACACGCGCTTGCGGCGGTTGAGGCCGGCGGTAAAATAATCCAGCGCCAGGCCGTTGATCCATGTGCCAATTAGGCCAATCACCACCATCCGGAAGGGGTTCACGGCAAAAGCCGAGCAGCAAATAAGGGCGCCGGCCACGGAAACGGAGGTGCCGATGTCGAAGTGCAGGTACTTGTTCACAATCTTGGCCAGGATATCCAGCCCGCCCGTAGAGGCATTGATATGGAACAGGATGGTTTGCGAGGCGCTGAGAATGAGCACAAAGCACAGAAGGTCGAACCAGGGGTCCCCCATCACGGAAGTCTGGCCGGGCTCGATGAGATTCTTGTAGGGAAGAATTATCTCCCAAAGCTCGATGAACGGGCCCAGGATAAGGGCCGTGTACACCGTTTTAGCGCCAAATTCCGCGCCAATCAGCAGCCACGCAAGCACCAGCAGAATGGCATTGATGACCGTGACCACCAGCGACACTTTCACAGGAATACCAATGGCAGTGAAGACGCTGGAGATCACCATGGAAAGGCCGGTGATGGAGCCCACCACCAAGTTGCTGGGCATGAGGAAATAGTACACGGACGCCGCTGCGATAAACATGCCCAAGGTCATGATTACCAGTTCCTTCCAGAATTTGAAAGTCCCCAGCGGCTGAATGAGTTCTTCTTTGATGTTCATAGTGTGTGGTTAGTTTTCTGCTTGCCCGCCCGCCAGGTCCAGAATCTCGGAGGTAATCTTTTGCTGACGGCCTTTGTTGTACTGCAGGGTGAGTTCCGAGAGCAGGTTCTCCGCGTTGTCGGTGGCGGTTTGCATGGCCACGGTGCGGGCGGCGTGTTCGGCGGCGGCGCT
>DEKS01000052.1:20619-24565 GCA_002354005.1 Bacteroidales bacterium UBA2716 | reverse complement strand
ATCCAGACCCACATGCTGGAGCGCGGTCTCAACGCCCTGCGCATGAATCCGGTTCCGCTGGATGTGCGTGAACTCATGTTCAAGGTCAAGAAAAAGCAGGGAACGGACATCGCCCGTTCCTTCTGCGGCCTCAACGACCACCGCAACCTCAAAGGCTCCGTGATTGGCGCCAAAAAGGGCGGCATGATTTCGCAGGTGGCCCTGTCCATCACCTATTCCCCCGTGCACACCGTCGCCTATTACATGGATATTGTGGACAAGGTGGTGGAATACGGCGCCGATGAAATTTGCCTTAAGGACATGGCCGGTATCGGCCGTCCCAATATGCTGGGAGAGCTGGTGGCCGATATCAAAAAGAAATATCCGCACATCAAGGTGCAGTACCACGGCCACACGGGCCCCGGTTTCTCGGTGGCTTCCATGCTGGAAGTGGCCCGCGCCGGCGCAGATTATCTGGACGTAGCCGTAGAGCCCCTTTCCTGGGGCAAGGTGCACCCGGATGTGATCACCATCCGCGAAATGCTCCGCTGCGACGGCTTCCTGGTAAAAGACCTGAACATGGACGCCTATATGGAAGTGCGCCGTCTCACCCAAAAGTTCATGGACGATTTCCTGGGCTACTGGATCAATCCTTCCAACAAGCAGATGACCTCGCTGCTGGTGGGCTGCGGCCTGCCCGGCGGCATGATGGGATCCATGATGGCAGACCTGAAAGGCTTCCAGGGCGCCATCAACGCCGCCCAGCGCTCCCACGGCCGTCCGGAAATGAGCCTGGACACCCTCATGGTAAAACTTTTCGAAGAAGTGGAATACGTGTGGCCGCGCTTGGGCTACCCGCCGCTGGTCACCCCGTTCAGCCAGTACGTGAAGAACACGGCCCTGATGAACCTGTTCAACATGCTTAACGACAAGCCGCGCTGGACCACCATCGACAAGGATACCTGGGGCATGATTCTGGGCCATATGGGCAAACTGCCCGGAGAACTGGCGCCGGAGATTGTGGCCCTGGCCAAGGAAAAAGGCCTGGAATTCACCACCGGCAACCCGCAGGACAACTATCCGGACGAACTGCCCAAGTTCCGCGCGATGATGGACGAGGAAGGCTGGGATTACGGGCAGGACGATGAAGAACTCTTTGAGCTGGCCATGCACGAGCGTCAGTACAGGGACTACCGCAGCGGCATTGCCAAGGAGCGCTTCAACAAAGAACTGGAAGAACTCAAGGCCAAGGCCGGCGCCCCCATTATAGTGGAGCGCCCCGTGGTGGAAATGCCCAAATTCAGCATTGAAGAGTATACCGCCCGTTATCCCAAGGCCACGCCCGTGCAGTGCCCCGTCAAGGGCCAGCTGCTCTGGGAAGTGGATGTAGACGATGCCTCCAAGGCCCCCATCGTGGGCAAGAAGGTCAAAGCCGGAGAAGTCATCGGCCATGTACAAACGTATTATGGAATCGAGGACCTTGTCGCCGCCGTGGACGGACAGTTTGTGGCCGTCGTGGGCAAACAGGGAGATGCCGTTGCCAAAGGCGAGATTGTTGCGTTTATCCAGTAGAAATCGGTAGAAACAGCAAAAAAACATGTGAAACAACACAATCTTTCAACCGATTGTGTTGTTTTTCATTTTTATGCCGTATCTTGCCGGTCCCCAATTTTTGCTTGCCAGGGCGGGAGCGTAAAGGATGAGGGGTTTGGTATTATGCGAATCAAGGAATTGTGCCCGGACGAAAGGCCCCGGGAGAAAATGCGCCTTCGCGGCGCAAAGGCCCTTTCCAATGCCGACTTACTGGCCATCCTGCTGGGTAGCGGGACCGGCGGACGAAGTGTAATTGATGTGGCGCAGGAACTGATGGTGAGCGCCGGCGGGCGGCTGAGCCTGCTGGGGGTGATGCCCCTGGAAAAACTGGTAAGCCACAAGGGCGTGGGAGAAGCCCGTGCCATCACCATCGCCGCTGCTCTGGAACTGGGGCGGCGCGCCCTGGAAGAACAGGTCCTTGTGGACAAGCGGGCCATCACCTCGCCGGAGATGGTCTACCAACTTATGCTGCCGCAGCTGAAGAACCTGGACCACGAGGAGTGCTGGGTCCTGTACCTGAACCGGTCCAACTTTCTGATTGGCCGGGAAATGATTTCCTCCGGGACCCTGGAGAGCACCCCCATCGACGCCGCCCGGATTCTCCGGAAAGCCATCGAGAAACAAAGTTCTTATATCATTCTTGTACACAACCACCCGTCGGGCTCCCCCCTCCCCGGGCAGGCGGACATTTACCAGACGAATGTGCTTCGGAGGGCCCTCTCCATCGTGGAAATCCGTCTGGCAGACCACGTCGTCATTGCCGACGACTCCTTCTATTCCTTCAGCGAAGAGCGGATAGGGAAAGCAAAATAAGCCCATATCCCAAAATTATTGTTATCTTTGTGGTTGGACCCGAAAAACTGAAAGCGTATGAAAGTCGTTAATCTTGGACAGCAAAACACCATTCTGAACACCTATGTGGCGGAAATCCGCGACGCCCGCATCCAGAAGGACAGCATGCGTTTCCGCACCAACCTGGAACGGGTTGGCTGTGTATTCGGCTATGAAATTTCCAAAACGCTGGATTACTCGGTAAAGGACGTAACCACGCCCCTGGCCGTTGCCCAGGTATCCACCCCGGACACGCCGCTGGTGGTAGCGGCCATCCTCCGGGCCGGCCTGCCGCTGCAAAGCGGCCTGCTGGACGTCTTCGACCACGCAGAAAGCGCCTTCCTGTCCACCTTCCGCAAATACGGAAAAGGAGATTACTTCAAGGTCTTTGCAGACTATTGCACCTGCCCGGATCTGGAAGGGAAAACCCTCATTATAGCAGATCCCATGCTTGCAACCGGCGCGTCCATGGAGAGCGCCCTGAACAAGTTGGAGGAGGAAGGCGGACAGGCCGCCGTGATTCACATGGTGTGTCCGGTTGCCAGCCGCTACGCCGTAGACCAGCTCCAGCAAAAACTGGATAACAAATATACCCTTTGGGTGGCCGCCATTGACGAAGAACTCACCAGCCACAACTACATTATCCCCGGTCTGGGAGACGCCGGCGACCTTGCCTACGGAGGAAAACGATGAAGAAAGCCTATATTGAAACATACGGGTGTCAGATGAACGTGAATGACACCGAAGTCATTTTTTCCATCCTGCAGAAAGCCGGCTACACCCGCACGGAGCGCATGGAGGAAGCCAACCTCATTATGGCCAACACCTGCTCCATCCGCGACAACGCGGAGCAGCGCATCTGGGGCCGCCTGGAGGTTTTCAACCAGCAGCGCAAAGCCCGTCCCGGCACCCTGGTGGGCATTGTGGGCTGCATGGCAGAACGCCTGAAAGACAAACTGCTGGACACCCGGAAGGTAGATCTGGTGGTGGGCCCGGACGCCTACCGTTCCCTCCCCCGCCTGCTGGAGGCCATCTCGCCGGACAGCCCGCAGATTGATGTTCTCCTCTCCCGGGAGGAAACCTACGCGGACATTACGCCGGTGCGCACGGACAAAAACGGCATATCGGCCTTTATTTCCATTATGCGCGGGTGCAACAATGTGTGCTCGTACTGCGTGGTGCCCTATACCCGCGGCGCGGAACGCTCGCGGGATGCCCACTCCATTGTCCGGGAAGCCTGCGACGTGTATCAAAAAGGATATAAAGAAGTTACGCTGCTGGGACAGAACGTGGACAGCTACCTGTGGAAGAGCGAGGCGGAAACCGTGAATTTTGCCGGCCTGCTCGAGCGTGTGGCAGCCGTGGCGCCGGACCTTCGCGTGCGTTTTGCCACGTCCCACCCCAAGGATATCAGCGACGAGGTCATTGAAACCATGGCCGCTCATCCCAATATCTGCCACCACATCCACCTGCCGGTACAGAGCGGCAGTTCCCGGATGCTGGAACTGATGCGCCGCAAGTACGACCGGGAGTGGTACCTGGA
>DEKS01000052.1:2232-20575 GCA_002354005.1 Bacteroidales bacterium UBA2716 | reverse complement strand
GCCGGTTTTTGCTCGGAAACGGAGGAAGACCATGCGCAAACCCTCAGCCTCATGGAGGAGGTAGGCTTTGACTGGGCCTTCATGTTTGCCTATTCGGACCGCCCGGGCACCCTGGCCAACCGCACCATGCAGGACGATGTCCCCGCGGAGGTCAAGAACCGGCGCCTGAACCAGATTATCGACCTGCAAAACCGAAAATCCCTGGAACGATACCGCGCCATGATTGGGAAGACGGTGGAAGTGCTGGTGGAAGGCCCTTCCAAACGG
The DNA here is from genome assembly GCA_002354005.1 of Bacteroidales bacterium UBA2716. Lineage (GTDB taxonomy): Bacteria > Bacteroidota > Bacteroidia > Bacteroidales > UBA932 > Cryptobacteroides. Next base: position 20,308 of record DEKS01000052.1, on the reverse strand, counting down.
GATCCGGCGCAGCTGTGCGGGCGCGCGTCCAACAACATGATGTGCGTTTTCCCTGCAGAAGGCCGCCAGGCCGGCACCTACACCACCGTGACAGTGGTGGACAGCACTTCCGCCACCCTTATCTGTAAATAGAAAATTTTCACTACCTTTGTGTCCGTGAAACTACTCAAGCATATCGGCCTGTTTTTTGCAGCGGCCCTCCTCGTTTGCAGCTGCGGCATGTCCAAAGTGAAGGACATTGCCATTACCTCCGTTGGTGTGTCGTACATTGTCCCCACCTCCCCCCGCTCAGTAGACGCCAAACTCATGCTGGGCATTAACAACCCCGCCCGGAAGTTCGCCGTAAACCATATTTCCGGTGTCATCCGCTACCAGGGAAAAGATCTCGCCCACTTTATCACGGGAGGCATGGAACTGGAAGGCAATGCAGAACAAGTGTATGCCCTCCCCTGCACCGTCACCCTGGCCGACGGCGTCTCCATCCTGGAAGTGCTGGTCATTGCCTCCAAAGGCTCCCTGACCGGGCTCACGGCCGATGTAGACATCCAGGCCGCCCTCCGGAAAAACGGTGTTCTGCGTGCCCCGTACCATTTTAGAGACCTGGATATTTCCCAATTTACCAAGTAAAAATGAAAAAGTTACTCCTTATAGTGTTGCTCTTCCTCGTGGGAACCGGTGCCGTCCGGGCACAGGATACCACCCGCGTAGCCCCCGTAGATTCCACCCTGGTAGGAAAGGACATTCTTTCCGTAATGGGGCCCGGCGTCACGGTGGACCAGACCACTCCGGTCCGTCAAGCCCTGCAGAATTACGTGCTGGACAATGCAGAAAAGCCCATTTCCGGCTACCGTATCCGTGTTTTCTACGACAACGGACCGCAGGCCCGCGACAAAAGCGAAGCCATTGAACAGCTGCTCAAAAAACAGTTCCCGGAAGTAATGGTATACCGCTCGTTCGAAAGCCCCAACTACAAGGTGAGCATCGGCGATTTCCGCACCAAGGACGAGGCCCTGCGCATTTACAACGCCCTCAAGGGGACCTATCCCACCGCCTTCATCATCAAGGAAAGCATCAATTACCCCCGCTAAGTCATGGCTGCCATCAAACAGGGACTTGAGCAAAAAATGCAGCAGAAGCTCTCACCGCTTCAAATTCAGACCATCAAGCTGATAGAGATGCCGGTGCAAGCCCTGGAGCAGCATGTCCGGGAGGTCCTGAACGACAATCCCGTCATAGACGACACCCCGCAAAAAGGAGAAGACGAGCCCCGCGACGTCTCCATCTCGGAGGTGGAAGAAAAAGAGCAGGGCACGTCCATGGAAGACAGCTACGGTTCCCAGGACGACGACATCCCCGCCTACAACCTCCACGTGAACAACTGGGGCAAGGATGAGCGCCCGGAGTACAACACCTTCTCCGTCAAGCAAAGTTTCACCCAAAGCCTGCAGGAGCAGCTGGGTTACCGGAACCTCACGGAGCATCAGCGCACCATCGCCTCCTTCATCATCGGCTCACTGGACGATGACGGCTACCTGCGCCGCGACATTGAGTCTCTGGTAGACGACCTTGCCTTCCGCGCCGGTGTAGAGGCCACTCCGGAAGAAGTGGAGCAAATGCTCCGGGTGGTCCAGGAGTTCGAGCCTTCCGGCGTGGGCGCACGAGACCTGCGGGAGTGCCTCCTGATTCAACTGGAGAACAAGAAACGCACCCCGTCCGTTGAAAACGCCATCCGCGTACTGAGCGAGCAGTTCGACGCCTTCAAAAACAGGCATTTCACCAAAATCATGAGCCGCCTGCACCTTTCTACAGACGAGCTCAAGGCCGTGATGGAGGAAATCCGTCGCCTGAATCCCTCCCCCGGCGGCCAAATTGACGATTCCTACAACGACCAGGCCCAGCAGGTGGTGCCGGACTTTCGCCTGGACTACGAAAACGGGCAGCTGCTGCTGAGCATGCCGCGCTTCTCCATCCCGGAACTTCGGATTAACCAGAAGTACTCGGAAATCATGGAAACGGGCCGCGTGTCGGAGAACAAGGCCGACAAAGACGCCGCCAGCTTCGTCAAGCAGAAGATTGATTCGGCCAAATGGTTCATCGAGGCCCTGCGCCAGCGCCAGAACACCCTGGAGAGCACCATGCGTGCCATCATCGACTACCAGCACGACTACTTTGTGGACGGAGACGAAAGTTCCCTGCGTCCCATGGTTCTCAAGGACATTGCAGAAATTACCGGCTTTGATATCTCCACCATCTCCCGCGTAGTGAACAGCAAGTGGATCGAGACCCACTTTGGCATTTTCCCGCTCAAATACTTCTTCTCCGAAGGACTGGAAAACAGCGAGGGTGAGGAAGTTTCTACCCGCGAAATCAAGAAGGCCCTGCGCGAAATGGTGGACGCCGAAGACAAGCGCAATCCGCTCACGGACGACGAACTGGTAGAGGGCCTCTCCGCCAAGGGCTACAAGGTGGCCCGCCGTACCATTGCCAAGTACCGCGCCCTCCTGGACATCCCCACCGCCCGCCTTCGCCGGGAGCTCTAATCCCCCCATTTAGGCGCTGAAGGTCCACACCCTGGACCCTCGACAACTCTTTTCACGCATTTTAGGCGCTGAAGGTCCATTCACTGGACCCTCGGCAGCTTTTTTGTGCCGTCTAAATATTTGTGGAAAATTTTGTAAGAAAATGTAAGAAAATGGAAAACTTTTCTTACCTTTGTAACCAAAGCGTGAAAGTATTAAGTTTAACTATGGTCAGATTTTACGGAACAGCCAGCGGAAAAGTGGACGACAAGGGGCGCGTAGTGCTCCCTGCCGCCTTCCGTGACGCCATGGTGCGGGGCGGTTCCGAGAATATGGCCGTTGTCGTAAAAAAGAATGTCCAGCAGTGCTGCATCGACCTGTTCCCGGAAGAGGAATGGGAAAAAAGGAGCAGCAAAGTGCTGGAAGGCATTGATCCGGAACTGAATACTGAGGACGCTGACTTTTGGACCAAGTACAATGACGGCGTTTATACCCTGGTTCTGGATGGAAAACTGGGCCGGCTTAACATCCCGTCAGAGCTACTGGAAGGGGCAGGAATTACCAAAGAGGTAGTGTTTGGCGGTGTGGGCTACAAGCTTCAGATTTGGAATCCGGAGCTGCGCAAGTCCAGTCTTTTAAGCGACGAAAAGTTCAAAGAGACCGCTTCCAGACTATCCTCCAGAAACAAATAAGGAGGAAGTAGGAATGTCAGAATATCATATCCCTGTGCTCCTGGCGGAAAGTGTTTCCGCCCTGGTCACAAATCCCGATGGAATATACGCAGATGCCACTTTCGGAGGCGGTGGGCACACCGCTGCCATACTTTCACGCTTACATGATGGCGGAAAGCTCATCGCCTTCGATCGTGACTCTGACGCCCTGGCCAATGCGCCCAAGGACGCACGGCTTACCCTGATTCACAACAACTTCCGCTTTATTGAGAATTATGCCGCCCAGCTGGGCGTGCAGTTCGATGGGGTGCTGGCAGATTTGGGGGTGAGTTCCCACCAATTTGACACGGCCGGGCGGGGATTCAGCTTCCGCTTTGAGGATGCACCGCTGGACATGCGCATGAACCAGCAGGCCCGTCTCACCGCAGAAGAGGTGGTGAACAGCTACCCGGAGGCAGACCTGGAGCGCATCCTGCGCCTGTACGGCGAGGTGGACGGCGCCCGCAATATGGCCCGCCTCATTGCCCAGGCACGCACCCAGGCGGCCCTCCACACCACCGGGGACCTGGACCGCGCCATTGCCCGGATGCTCCCCAAAAACGCAGAGCACAAAGTGCTGGCCAAGGTGTACCAAGCCCTCCGAATTGAGGTAAACCAGGAGATGCGTTCCCTGGAGAAATTCCTGGACGGCGCCACCCGCAGCCTCAAGCCGGGCGGAAGGCTGGTAGTCATCACCTACCACAGCCTGGAGGACCGCATGGTGAAGAACTTCATCAAAACGGGGAATGTGGACGGAGAGCAGCGCAAGGACGCCTTCGGGCGCATTCAGACACCGCTGGAGGCCGTGAACCGCAAACCGGTGGTCCCGGAGGAAAGTGAAATTGAGCGGAACACCCGCGCCCGCAGCGCCAAGCTCCGCATAGCGGAAAGGAGGGCGGAACAATGAACCTGAGTACCCTTTGGGAAGGCATCAAAAACGCCTTCAAGGCACTACGGAACGGCGAATTCCTGCTTCGTATCCGCGCCGACAAATATTACATGCACATCATGTACCTGTTCCTGCTGATGTGGGTGACCATCCTCCTGAGCCTTCAGGTGGACAAAACACTCACCAAAGCCGGAGACAACCAGGCCGCCATTGACCAGCTGCGCATTCATCATGCCGAGAAAGAAGCCGCACTGGTGAAACTGCACAGCGCATCGGCCGCCGAAACCAGACTGAAAGAACTGGGCGTGAACCTGACCCTGCCGCAGGAACCCGCCACCGTGATAAAGAAAAAATGAGCCGCAAACAGAGCGAAATACAGGACACCATAGAAAACCGCGACCGAATCCACGTGGTGATGTTCTTCCTGTCCCTGCTGTTCCTCTTCCTGGGACTGGCTATCCTGGTGCGCATCTGGCACATCCAGGCTACCTACACCGTGGACGAGCGGGTCATCAATTTGTTCCGCCCTGCCGTGCAAAAGCACGTGGATTATCCCGTGCGCGGCAAAATCCTGGCAAGCGACGGACGTCCGCTGGCCATATCGGCCCCTTTGTACGATATTTACATGGACTGCACGGTGCGCAAGGCCGAATATGCCGAGACCGGGAAGGACAGCCTGGAGCGCGCCTGGCAGAACAAGGCCCGCGACCTCTCCGTATACCTGAGCAACGAGTTCAGGGACAAGAGCGCCGAGGCCTACGCCAAAGCCATCCTGGACGGCCGTGCACGCGGGGCCAAGTACCTGCGCATCCAGAAAAACGTGGACCTGAGCACCCTGGACAAGGTGAAAACCTTCCCCCTGTTCAAGGAAGGACCCTACACCGGCGGCTTTATTGTGGAAAAGCACGAGGAACGCATCTACCCCTACGACTCCCTGGCCCGCCGCGTAATCGGTTATGTGAAGGAGCAGAACCGCATTGGCCTGGAATCCAGCTTTGACAGCGAGCTCCACGGCCGCGAGGGCTATGAGTGGCGCCGCGTCACGGACAACAAACGCTGGGTGCGCGACCTGGACTCCACGCAGGTGAAGGTGCAGGACGGCAATGACATCCGTACCACCCTCAACGTAGACTTCCAGGACATTGCCGACAAAGCCCTCCGCGCCCAGATTCAGGCCGATGACGAAGTCCGCGCCGGCATCTGTATTATCATGGAAGCCAAAACCGGCGCCATCCGCGCCATGGTAAACCTTTCCCGGGGCGACACCCCCCAAACCGTCCTGTGGGAAAGAGAGAACCTGATTCTCCGCGAGGTGGGCGAACAAGGCTCCGTAATGAAGACCGTCACCCTGGTTTCCCTGGTGGAAGACGGCTACGTGAAAACCCTGGACCAAACCATCCCCACCAACAACGGATTTGTCCCCGGCGGCTACAACCAGGACGTCCATATCCTGGACTATCAGCGGGAGACAGGACGCAGAGACATTACGGTGATGCACGGTTTCGAGATTTCCTCTAACTACGTATTCACCTGGCTGGCAGAAACTTACTACGGCAAGAAGCCGCAGGAGATGTTCGACCATCTGTATTCCTACCGCTTTGGCGAGGCCTTCGACTTTGACATCACCGGCATGGGCACCCCGGTCATCAACCGGCCCGGAACCCCCAACTGGTCCAAGACCACCCTGGGAACCACCGCTTATGGCTATAGCGTGGCTGTTACACCACTGCACATTGCCACCTTCTACAACGGCATTGCCAACAAGGGCCGCATGATGAAACCCTACCTGGTAGAAAGCGTGGAGAAAGACGGCAAGGTGCTCAAACGCTTCGAGCCCAGCGCCCTGAACAGCAGCATCTGCTCCCAGGCCACGGCCGATACCGTCACCCGCGCTCTCCGCTCCGTGGTGAACGAGGGTACCGCCACACGCCTGAAAAGCGCAAAACTCCCGGTTGCCGGAAAAACCGGCACCGCCCGCGTGGTGCTCTCGCCCAAGGAAAGGGGCAGAAGCACCGACCCCTACAGCGACGAGTACGGCAGAAAGAAATTCCAGGGAACCTTTGTGGGTTTCTTCCCTGCCGATGCCCCCAAATATACCATCCTGGTCACGGTATACTCTTACCCCTCTCACCGGAACTTCTACGGCGGCACCAAACCCGCCCTGGCCATCCGGGAAATTGTGGACAAGCTGTACGCCCTGGACGGTGAATGGGACGCCACGATCCGGTCTACCGCCGCGCTTCCGCAGATGGAAAAGGAGATTACGCTGAAAAAAGGGCTGGTACCGGACCTCAAAGGCTACGGCCTCAAGGATGCCTTGTACGCGCTGGAAACCCTGGGCATGCGCTGCCAGTACGAAGGCAGCGGCCATGTGGCGAGCCAGTCCCCCGCCCCCGGCACCAAAGCCAAAGCCGACCAAACCGTTAAACTGATACTGAAGTAATGAAACTGAGCGAAATCATACGCGACCTCACCATTGAGGAAATCAAAGGCCCTGCCGATGTGAATATCACTGCCATTTGCAGCGATTCCCGCAAAGTGGTGCCCGGAGCCCTGTTTGTAGCTGTAAGAGGCTATGCCAGCGACGGCCATGCCTATATTCCGCAGGCCATGGAGAAGGGAGCCGTGGCGGTGATTGGCGAGGAAGGAGATACACTCGCTTCGCTCGGTATGACAGAAAAGAAGCTCGGTATGACAGTGACCTTTGTGAAGGTGGCGAACAGCCGGAAGGCGGTGGCCCTGGCGGCCGATGCCTTCTACGGCCATCCGTCCGGAAAACTCACGCTCGTGGGCATTACCGGTACCAACGGGAAAACCACCACCGTGACGCTGCTCTACAACCTGTTCCGGAGCCTGGGATACCCGTGCGGCCTCCTCTCCACCATCGCCAACTACGTGGGCGATGAACGTCTGGAGACGGAAAACACCACCGTGGACCCCATCACCCTGAACAGCCTCCTGGCCCGTATGGTGGACAAAGGCTGCGAATACTGCTTCATGGAGGTAAGTTCCATCGGGGTGGAGCAGGATCGCGTGACCGGCCTGGAATTCAAGCTGGGCATCTTCTCCAACCTCACGCACGACCACCTGGACTACCACAAGACCTTTGCGGAGTACCTGCGCTGCAAAAAGCTGTTCTTTGACATGCTTCCAGAGAGCGCCATCGCCCTGATCAATGACGATGACCGTAACGGCCGCGTAATGGTGCAAAACACCAAGGCCCAGGTAGTTACCTACGCTGTCCAGGGCCTCGCGGACCACACCGCCCGCATCCTGGAACAGAACTTTGACGGCATGCTCCTCAAGATTGACGGGACGGACACCTGGTGCCGCCTGATCGGCCGCCACAACGCCTACAACCTCCTGGCCATCTACAGTGCCGCCGTGAGCCTGGGCGCCGACCCTACGGAAACGCTGGTGGCCCTCTCCCGCCTGGAGAGCGCGCCCGGACGCCTGGAGAACCTGAACGGGCCCAGGGACCTGTCGGTGATTGTGGACTATGCCCACACGCCCGATGCCCTGGAGAACGTGCTCACCACCCTCCGCGACATTGCCCCGGAACGCACACTTGTGTGCCTGTTCGGCTGCGGCGGCGACCGCGACAAAACCAAGCGCCCGGAGATGGCGCAGGTGGCCCAGAAGAAAGCCGACCGCATCATCATTACCTCAGACAACCCCCGCACGGAGGACCCGGAAGCCATTATTGCCGATATCCGCGCCGGATTGGACATCCAGGGACGCGCCAAGACCCTGGTCATCACCGACCGCCGCGAAGCCATCCGTACGGCCATCCTCACGGCACCGGAAGGCGCCACCATCCTGCTGGCCGGCAAGGGGCACGAGACCTACCAGATTATCGGCCATACCAAGAACCACTTTGACGAAAAAGAAATTGTAGCTGAAACCTTTAAACTGCTTGCCCAATGATTTATCATCTGTTCCGATACTTGGATTCCATCGGTGTCGATTTCCCCGGCATCGGCCTCATGAACTACCTGTCTTTCCGCGCCATGCTGGCGGCGGTGACGGCCGTGCTGGTATCCATGCTCGCGGGGAAGCGCATCATCCGTCGTCTGCAGCTGCTGCAGATCGGCGAGACCGTGCGCGACCTGGGCCTGGAAGGACAAATCCAGAAGAAAGGGACCCCCACGATGGGCGGCATCATCATCATTGTATCCATCCTCTCGGGTGTGCTGCTGTTCTGCGACCTTACCAACATCTACGTGCAGCTGCTCGTGGTGAGCACCCTCTGGTGCGGCGGACTGGGCTTTGCCGATGACTATATTAAGGTGTTCAAACACAACAAGGAAGGGATGTCGGAACGCGGCAAACTTATCGGCCAGGTGCTCCTGGGCCTGCTGGTGGGCCTCACCGTGTGGATGAGCCCGGACATTGTGGTCCGTGAAAAAGTGGCCGTGGACACCAGTGTTGAGCACACCCTGGAAACGGAGACCACCGTCACCAGCGGCCGGTATGTGGAAGAAGATGTGGTAAAAAGCACCAAGACCACCATCCCCTTTGTGAAGAACCATGAGTTCGACTACCGCTGGCTCTCGCCGGTAAAGGGCGTCTGGGGCTGGTATGCCAAATGGGCCATTTACGTGCTCATGATTGTCCTGGTCATCACCGCCTGTTCCAACGGAACCAACCTTACCGACGGCCTGGACGGCCTGGCGGCAGGGACATCGGCCATCGTGGGCGTGGTACTGGGCGTAATGGCCTGGCTGGGCGGCAACCTGATTGACTCCAACTTCCTGAATATCATGTATATCCCGGGGTCGGGCGAGATTGCCATCTTCATGAGTGCCTTTGTAGGAGCGCTCATCGGCTTCCTGTGGTACAACTCCTTCCCTGCCCAGGTGTTTATGGGCGATACGGGAAGCCTGGCCATTGGCGGCATCATTGGCGTGAGCGCCGTGCTCATGCGCAAGGAACTGCTGATTCCCCTGCTGTGCGGCGTCTTTTTCGCCGAAAGCCTGTCGGTGCTCCTGCAGCGCTTCTACTTCAAGTTCACCAAGAAGAAAAAAGGCGTGGGCACCCGCATCTGGAGCATGACCCCGCTCCACCACCACTATCAGGACAAAAAGGCACCGGACGGGCCGGTGATTTTCAAAAAGCCCGTTCCCGCCCAACACGAAGCAAAAATCACCGTCCGCTTTTGGATTGTAGGAATTATATTGGCAGTTAGTACATTAGCATTACTCAAGATTAGGTAATATATTATGGCACGTGTAGTTGTTTTAGGAGGTGCAGAGAGCGGCGTGGGCGCTGCTGTTCTGGCAAAAGTAAAAGGGTTTGATGTGTTCCTGAGCGACAAGGGGCAGATCAAGGAAGCGTATGCCGCTGAACTCCGGAAGTGGGAGATTCCCTTCGAAGAGGGGCAGCACACGGAGGAACTCATCCTCAATGCGGACGAGGTGGTCAAGAGCCCCGGCATCCCGGGTACCGTACCCATGGTGCAGAAAATCCGCGAAAAAGGCATCCGCGTGGTGTCCGAGATTGAATTTGCGAGCCGCTACGACAGCGCAAAGAAGATTTGCATCACCGGATCCAACGGCAAAACCACCACCACCTCGCTCATCTACTACCTGCTGCAGAACGCCGGCCTCAACGTGGGCCTGGGCGGCAATATCGGCAAAAGCTACGCCTACCAGGTAGCTACCGAGCATTTTGACTATTACGTCCTGGAAATCAGCAGTTTTCAGCTGGACGATATTTACGACTTCCGGCCGGACATTGCCATTATCACCAATATTACGCCGGACCACCTGGACCGCTACGACCACAAAATGGAGAACTACGTAGCCGCCAAGTTCAAGATTACCCGGAACCTCCGCAGCGACGACTGCTTCATCTTTGATACGGACGACGAAATAACGGTAGGACACTTGTCCAAGATTGTACTTCGATGCAAGATGCTCCCCTTCTCCCAGGAGAAGGAAGTAAAGCAGGGTGCCTTCTTGAAGAATGACAAAATGGTCCTCCGGTATAACCAGGAAGAGACCGATATCTTCCTGCAGGACCTGGCCCTGGGCGGCAAACACAACATCTACAATTCGATGGCCGCCGCCCTGGCTGCCAAGGCCGCCGGTATTGAGAACGAGGTCATCCGCAAGTCCCTTGCCACCTTCCAGCCCATTGAACACCGGCTGGAACCGGTGCTGAGCATCAAGGACGTCCTGTACATCAACGACTCCAAGGCCACCAACGTGGACAGCGCCTGGTATGCCCTTGAGTGCCAGAAAAGGCCCGTCATCTGGATTGTGGGCGGCAAGGACAAGGGAAATGACTACAGCGTCCTCAACGACCTTGTGAAGGAAAAGGTGAAAGCCATCGTATGCCTGGGTGTGGACAATGCCAAAATCCACGCCGCCTTTGAGGGCATGGTGGGTACCATCGTGGATGCCCTCAGCGCGAAGGAGGCCGTGGAGAAGTCCGCAGCCCTGGCCAAAGCCGGCGACGTGGTGCTCCTGAGCCCCTGCTGCGCCAGTTTTGACCTGTTCAAAAATTACGAAGACCGGGGCGAGCAGTTCAAAGCTGCCGTCCGTAACCTGTAGACCTGTATATGGTAGCCGAAGAAGAAGGAAAGACCCAAGACACGTTCCTTGGACACCTGACCAGTTTCATGGACCGGTTCACCGGAGACAAGGTAATCCTCCTGATTGCCCTGTTCCTCATGCTCATCTCCGTGATTTCGGTGTTCTCCAGCACCCCGCGCCTGGCAAACGACACGGGGATGGACCGCGTGAGCATCATGGTGAACCAGCTCAAGGTGGTGGCGGTGGGCTTTGTCCTCATCTTCTCCCTTTACTACTTCGGCCGCGTGGAATGGTACAAGAAGCTGTCCATGTTCGGCTTTGCGGTGAGCTTCGGCATCCTGGTCATCCTGGTGCTGAACCTGAACCTCGGCCTTGTGCGCGCCGGTGAAATCAACGGCGCCCGCCGAATTCTCATCATTGCCGGAAAGCAGGTGCACGTGTACGAGTTCGTGAAACTGTTCATGATCATGTACCTGGGCTGGGCCCTGGACACCTTCAAGAACGGGGAATTCAAATGGGCGGGCATCCTGGCCGATAAATTTGACAAGCTCGCCTTCCTGCAAAAACCGCAGTGGCAAAAGGTAGCGTATATCTATACGCCGGTGCTCCTGACCACCCTCATGGTGATGATGGGCTCCAACTCCAGCGCCCTGTTCATCGGCATTATCATGGTGCTGATGATTCTGGTGGGCGGCATAGACGCACGCGATATCGGGATCGTAGTAGGCGTAGGCCTGGTCGGCATCGCCCTCATGTTCGGCGCCTACAAGGCCGGCATCCTCAAGGAAAGCCGCATCGGAACGGCAATTGGCCGTATTACCCAGGACGATGACGCCACCATGAAACAGTTGATCGGTTCCAAGCGCGAGTCGCTGGAATGGCGCACGGCCCGTGGAAAACTGGACCAGCCGGTAGGCGCGCTCCTGGCCATCAAGGAAGGCGGATTCTGGGGAAAAGGCATTGGCAACAGCACACAGAAGTACCAGGTGCCGGTGATTTTTGGCGACTACATGTTCAGCTTCATCGTAGAAGAAACGGGTATGTGGGGCGCGACCATCCTGATTATCCTGTACTTCAGCCTGCTTGCGCGCGGTACCATGGTAGCCAAGGAATGCAACCGCTACTACGACAAAGTGATTATTACAGGCTTGATTATCCTGGTCACGGGACAGGCCTTCATGCATATGGCGGTGAACGTTCACCTGCCGCTAGTGCCCCAGACCGGACAGACCCTGCCCCTGGTGAGCCACGGAACCAATGCGTTCCTGGTGTTTGCCGTGGTATTTGGGATTCTCCTGTCCATTTCCAAGGACGCCCGTGAAAACATGGCACGCCGTGAAGCGGAGGCCGCTCCGCTCATCGAGCACCACAACGACTGGACCCAAGACGCAACTGTAGAAGTAGAAGAATAATGCAGTACAAACCTATCAGAGCCATTATCAGCGGAGGAGGCACGGGAGGACACATCTTCCCGGCCGTTTCCATCGCAAACAAACTGAAAGAACTGAACCCGGATACGGAGATTCTCTTTGTAGGGGCCGAGGGGAAAATGGAAATGGAGAAGGTTCCCGCCGAGGGCTACAAGATTGTGGGCCTGCCCATGGTGGGCATGCAGCGCCAGCTGTCGATGAAGAACCTCATGAACAACCTCACGGTTCCGTTCCGCGTGCTGGACAGCGTGCGCCGCGCCAAGGCTATCGTCAAAGCATTTAAACCGGACGTTGTGGTGGGCGTGGGCGGTTTTGCCAGCGCTCCCCTGCTCTGGGCCGCTACCGGCATGCATATTCCGGCCGTCATTCAGGAGCAGAACGGCTTTGCCGGCCTCACCAACAAACTCCTGGGCGGCCGTGTACAGTCCATCTGCGTGGCCTACGAAGGCATGGAGAAGTTCTTCCCCAAGGAGAAACTGGTCATGTCCGGCAACCCTATCCGCGCTGCCGTATCGCAGCCGGCCACCCCGGCCATGAAGGAGGAAGCCATGGCCTACTACCACCTGGACCCGTCCAAGCAGCACCTCTTTGTAGTAGGGGGCTCGCTGGGCAGCGGCACCCTCAACCGCTCCATGAGGCATTGGATTCAAGATGGCTGCCCGGGCGGAGAAAATGTAGAAGTGATTTGGCAGTGCGGCAAGTACTACAAGAAAGATACGGACGCCTTTATGGCCGCCCAATCCAACGTGAAGGGCATCACGCCGTACGATTTCATTGCCCGCATGGACCTGGCCTATGCCGCCGCGGACGTGGTGATTTCCCGCAGTGGCGCCAGCACCGTAAGCGAACTCTGCGCCATGGGCAAGGCAACCATCTTTGTGCCCTCCCCCAACGTGGCCGAAGACCACCAGACGCACAATGCCATGGCCCTGGTGCGCAAAGACGCCGCCCTGCTGGTAAAAGACAGCGACGCCGTGGACGAGCTCCTCTCCACCGCCCTGACCCTCCTCCAGTCCCCCGACCGCATAAAACAACTGGAGAAAAATGCAGAGAAAATGGCACTCCGCAATGCGGCCCAAGTAATTTGTGACGAAGTTTATAAATTGGTGTAATGAAGAACGTTTACTTTATAGGAATTGGCGGCATCGGCATGAGTGCGCTTGCCCGCTACTACAAGTTCAAGGGGTACAACGTGGCCGGTTATGACCGGACCCCCTCCGACCTCACCTTCGCGCTGGAGCGGGAGGGTATCGACGTGCATTACCAGGACCTCCCGGAACTGCTGCCGGAAGACAAGAACGAGACGCTGGTGGTGTACACCCCCGCCGTCCCAGCGGATCTGGGCGAACTGAAGAAGGCACAGGAAGAAGGATACCTCACCCTCAAACGTTCCCGGACCCTGGGCGAAGTAGCCAAAGGACAGCGCTGCCTGGCCGTTGCCGGTACGCACGGAAAAACCACCACATCTACCCTCATCGCCCATATTCTCACCCACAGCGGAGAGGGCTGCAGTGCGTTCCTGGGCGGCATCTCCCGCAACTACGGCACCAATCTCCTCATGTCGGAGAACCCCACCATTGTGGCGGAGGCCGATGAATTCGACCGCTCTTTCCTCCAGCTGTTCCCGGAAATAGCCGTGATTACTGCCGTGGACGCCGACCACCTGGACATTTACGGCGACTATGCGCATGTGGTGGAAGCCTTCAAGGCCTTTGCCTCGCAGGTCAGCGGCATCCTTATTGCCAAGAAAGGCATCCCGGTGGGCCCGGCCGACACCAAGGCCAAGGTGTACACCTACCATTATACGGACACATCGGCCGATTTTTATCCGGTCAGCGCCCAACCGGACGCCTGCGGCTGCTTCCACTATGACCTGTATACACCCGACGGCGTTATCCCGGGCTTCAAGGTGGGCACACCCGGCTGGGTAAACTGCGAGAACAGCGTCGCCGCAGCCGCCGTGGCCCTGTGCTATGGGATTGACCCGGAAGCCGTAAAGGCGGCCATCGCCTGCTTCGAGGGCGTCAAACGCCGTCTGGAGGTGCATGTAAACACGCCCAAGCTCTCCTACGTGGACGACTATGCCCACCACCCGGCCGAACTTTCCAGCGCCATCACTTCGCTGAGGAACATTTTCCCAGGCCGAAAGATTACGGCCATTTTCCAGCCGCACCTGTTCACCCGCACACGGGACTTTGCGGCCGAATTCGCCGCCTCCCTGTCGCTGGTGGACAAGCTCATCCTCCTGGACATTTACCCGGCCCGCGAAGAGCCCATTCCCGGGGTCACCTCCGAGATTATCTTCAAGGACGTGACCGCTCCGGAGAAGGTGCTCATCAAAAAAGAACAACTGATGGATTACCTCTCCGAGGAGCCCCTGGACGTGCTGGTGACCTTTGGCGCCGGCAACGTGGACCGCTTTATTGAGCCCATTACTGAAATGTTGAATAAACGCCTGAGTGGCAACTGATTATATCGGCATGAAACCTATTGCCAGACGCGGCCTCGGCCTATTACTTGTAGTAACTTGTTTCCTGGTTTGGATGCTGTCTTCCAGCATGTCCAGAAAGGAACTTCGTGGCCGCACCTGTCAGGGGAAAGGAACGTTGGACGTGCTGGTAACGGATAGCCTGGAGCGCCGTTTTGTCACCCGCGAGGACATTGAACACTGGCTGGAGACGGAGTACAGGGCCTACGCCGGCCTGCCGCTGGACAGCGTGAACCTGGACCGCATAGAGAACATTATCTGCGCCCACAGCGCCGTGCGCGACTGCGAGGCCTGGCTTACGGACGACGGCATCCTGCACGTAGCCCTGAGCCAACGGCAGCCGGTGATGCGCATCCAGGACGGCCAGAACGGCTATTACTCGGACGCGGAAGGTTTCCTGTTCCCGCTACAGGCCCGTGGCAGCGTTCGGGTGCCAGTGGTGGACGGGTATCTGCCCATCAAGGTCCCCAGAGGGTATAAAGGGGCGCTCACGGACCCCAAAGAGGCCACCTGGCTTAACCAGATGCTGGGCATGGTGAATACCATCCACGGAAGCATCTGGGAAGAGAATATCAGCCAAATTACCGTGAACAAGGACGGAGACCTGGTACTCATTCCCCGGGAAGGGAAGGAACGTTTCCTGTTTGGCTCCCCCACCCGGGTACAGGATAAATTGGAGCTGATGACCGCCTACTACGAGAGCGTCGTGCCCTCTAAAGAGCCGGGCTGGTACACGCTGGTGGATGTACGCCACCGCAGACAACTGGTTTGCAGAAGATAATACAAAACGCAATATGGAAGAAAAATACATTGCCTCGATTGACCTGGGAACTTCGAAGTTCGGCCTGTGCGTCGCACGCGTGAACGGCGAGGACATCCAGATTGTGTACTACAAGGAGACCCCTTCGGAGGGTATCCGTACCAGCCTCATCGCCAACCCCATGAAAGCGGCCAAGCGCCTGAAGGATGCCATCCGCGAAGCCGAGCAGGAGCTCATGATCCAGATCCTGCAGGTGGTGGTGGGCATGCCCCGCAGCGAGGTGGCGCAGGTGACGGCATCGGCCCGTATTGAGCGCACCAACGCCGACGACTACATCTCCTCCGAGGAGGTGGACAGCCTCAAGTCCATCGCCCTGGAAACCTATCCCCTCTCCAACCCGGAGCGCCAGATCATGTACGGCGCCGTGGCCCAGTCGTTCTCCATTGACGACGAAATCCAACTGGTGGAAAGTGAAGTGGTAGGTACCCTGAGTGCCTCCCTGGAGGGCAACTTCAAGGTGTTTGTGGGCAATCGCAGCGCCACCACCGCCCTGGACAAGATTTTCAACCAGCTGGACATTGCCATTGCCAAGAAATACTTCCTGCCGGAAGTGGTGGCCCGTGCCGTCCTCACGGACGACGAAATGGCCGGCGGCGTGGCCCTGATAGATGTGGGCGCAGGCGTAACGTCCGTATCCATTTACCACGGCGGAATCATGCGCTACTACGCCTCTATCCCCTTCGCGGGCAAGGTCATCACCAACGACATCCGCACGGAATGTTCCATCTCCGAGGACCTGGCGGAGAAAATCAAGAAGCGCTTTGGCGCCTGCATGCCCGGCAAACTGGCCTCGCTGAGCGAGAAAGTGCTGCAAATCCGGCTGGAACCGCCGTTCAAGGAGGTGCCGGTGCGGTACATTTCCGAGATTATCGACTGCCGCTGCCGTGAGATTGTGGACGCGGTGCTCTACTACATCCAGGAGAGCGGCCTGCAGAATTCCCTGCGGAGCGGCCTGGTCATTACCGGCGGCGGTGCAGAGCTGGCCAACTTTATCCCGCTCATCAAGGACATGTCCGGGTATGAGGTGCGTAAAGGCTATCCGCGCTACATGTTCTCCGCCTCCGTGGGCAGCGGCGTGTATTCCACATCGGCCACATCGGCCATCGGAATGGTGCTGGCCGCCAAGGAAGACCACCTGCCGGATTGCGTGACCAAACCGGAGAAACCGGAAGAGCCTGCAGAAGAGGAGATGGTAGAAGTGGAAGTTACCAACGAGACGCCCACCGTTCCGGACGATATGCTCTTTGCACCGGAGGACTTCGGCGCTCCTGTGGAGCCGGAAGTCAAGGAAAAGCCCAAGCCGGAGCCCAAGGTAAAGAAGGTGAAGGTGGCCAAGAAGGAAGGCACAGGATTCCTGTCCATCTTCTGGAGCAAGGTGGAGAAAACTGCCCTGAAAGTCTATGACGAAGCCAACAAGGAGGAATAAGCCATGATGTACGATTTAGATACCAACATTGTCCCCAACGACTGGACCAGCGAGAACGCCATCATCAAGGTGGTAGGCGTGGGCGGAGGCGGCTGCAATGCCGTGAACTACATGTACCGCCAGAACATCCAGGGGTGCAGTTTTATTGTGTGCAATACCGATGCACAGGCCCTGCAGACCAGCGAGGTGCCGGTGAAAATCCAGCTGGGTCAGAACGGCCTGGGTGCCGGAACAGACCCTACCGCCGGCCGCAACGCCGCCCTGGAAGCCCAGGACGAGATTGCCCGGAAGGTCCTGGACTGTGGCACGCAGATGCTCTTCATCACGGCCGGCATGGGCGGCGGTACCGGTACGGGTGCCTCCCCTGTCATCGCCAAAATGGCCAAGGAACGCGGCATCCTCACCGTGGCCGTTGTCACCATTCCCTTCAAGAACGAGGGTAACGAGAGCCAGTCCAAGGCTGTGGACGGCATCCACGAGCTGGAAAAGAACGTGGACGCCCTCCTGATTATCAACAACGAGAAACTGTACCAGTTCTTTGGCGACACCCTCATCCAGGAGGCCTTCCCCAAGGCCGATGAAGTGCTGGCCACCGCCGTCCGCGGCATCATCGAGGTCATCAGCTGCCCCGGTTACATCAACGTGGACTTCCAGGATGTGTGCAAGATGATGCGCAACTCCGGCATGGCCCTCATGGGCAGCGGCGAAGGAACCGGCCCGGACCGCCTGGACAAGGCCGTAAAGGGTGCCTTCGAGAGTCCCCTCCTGAACGATTTCGACCTCAAGACCGCCAAGAACGTGCTGGTGAACATCACCACCGGCAACAACGAAAACGGCGCCAAGATGAGCGACCTGGAGAAGATTGACGACATGATCTCCCAATACACGGGCACCGCCAATCACTTCAAGAAAGGTATCATCTGGGACAACGATCCCGAGTTTGGCGACAAGATTCGCATCACGGCCATCGTCACGGGCTTTACGATGGACCTCGGCGGCCTGGGCCTCAACAAGGACCTGGGGAACCTGGTCATCATTGACGAAGGCTTCGAGTGGGAGACCCCGGCTCACGGCGAGGAAGTGTCCCTGCCAGGCATGGCCGATACCATCAAGATTGGCTACAACAACTCCGACAACGCCAAATACTTCAACTTTGCCTCGGAGAAGAAGCCGGTCCTGTGCATCGCCCCGGGTGAAAAGAAGGCCGACCTGGAGAACATCCCCGCCATTCGCCGGAAGCACTAGACGTAGCGCC
>DEKS01000052.1:0-2135 GCA_002354005.1 Bacteroidales bacterium UBA2716 | reverse complement strand
CGATAGCATAAGCCCCCGCACAAAAGACATGGTTCTTGTGCGGGGGCTTGTGCTGCGATGGGGAATCCTATCCCAATCTTTGGCCGATGTAGACCATGCGGCGGGCAAATTCGGCCCGGCCGATGAAGGAGAGGATGGCAGCGATACCCAGGCCGCTGGCAGCCCCGGTGAGGGCCAGGCGGAGGGCGTTCATCACCTTGCCCATCGGCCATTCATTGCCCTTGATGTAGGTTTCCAGCACGCCTTCCAGTACGGGCGCGTCCATGGCGCCTTTGTACTCCTGACAAATGTAGCGGCAGACCTCCTGGCAGAAGGCGGCGTTGTCCGCGTTCCAGAATTTGTCGGCATCCTTGGCCAGGAAGGGAGCGGTGGCGGCATCGTCATACACCTTAGCGCGGGGGTCTACGGGACGGTTCGGATCCACCGGCTTCGAGGGAAGTCCGGCACCGGCCTTGGTGCCAAAGGCCTCGAACTGCTCCGGCGCCACAAAGAGGTAGGCGGCGATGTCCCAGAAATCGGCCACAAACGTTCCGCGTTCCTTCACCAGTTCCACCACGGCCTCTACGTATTCGCGCGTGAAGATATGGTTGGTGAAGTCTGCGCCGAAGCCCTCAAACTGGGCGCCGGCGGTGAGGGCGTTGCAAGGGCAGTCCACCACCTTGATGCCATGGCTTTCCAGCACGGGGATAAAGAGGTCTGTCAGTTCCTGCGTCGTCTTCATGCGCAGATACTCTTTGTTGTACCATTTGGCTTTTTCCGGGTTGAATTTGGCGCCGGCCTTTTGCACTTTGGCGAGCGAGAAGGCCTGCACCAGTTCCGGCAGGGTGAACAGTTCCCGCTCGTCCCCGGGATTCCAGCCCAGCATGGCCAGCAGGTTCACAAAAGCCTCCGGGAAATAGCCGTCTTCCCGGTAGCCGTGGGACATTTCCCCGGTCTCAGGGTTTTTCCAGGCCAGCGGGAACACCGGGAAACCCAGTTTGTCGCCGTCGCGCTTGGAGAGTTTACCATTGCCGATGGGCTTCAGGAGCAGGGACAGGTGCGCAAAACGCGGCATGGTCTCTGTCCAGCCAAAGGCCTCGTACAGAAGATAATGCAAAGGAAGAGACGGCAGCCATTCTTCGCCGCGGATTACCTCCGTGATCTCCATCAGGTGGTCGTCCACGATATTGGCCAGGTGGTAGGTGGGCAGCTCATCGGCCCGTTTCCACAGCACTTTGTCGTCCAGGGTGTCGGTGTTCACTTCCACGTGGCCGCGGATGAGATCGTCCATCTTCACGGTGCGGTTCAGGGGCATCTTGAAGCGGATGGTCCAGTCCGTGGTGGTTTCCAGGAGGCGCTTCACCTCCTCCTCCGGAAGGGTGAGGGAGTTGCGCAGGCCTCCCCGGCTGGCGGCGTTGTACATGAACGTTTCCTTGGCGGCCTCTGCAGCAGCGCGGCGGGCGTCCAGTTCCTCTGCCGAGTCAAAGGCGTAATAGGCCCAGCCGGCGGCTACCAGTTGCTCTGCATATTGCCTGTAAATGGGCCGGCGCTGGCTTTGGCGGTACGGAGCGTGCGGATGCTTGGCGGAGGCGGTTTCTACCACCTTGCCGTTCTCGTCCACACCCTCGTCCGGGATAATCCCGCACCAGTTCAGGGCTTCAATGATATACTGTTCCGCCCCGGGCACAAAGCGGTGGGAGTCCGTATCCTCTATACGGATAATGAAATCACCGCCCTTCTGCTTGGCATAAAGGTAATTGTACAGTGCCGTACGTACACCGCCCATGTGCAGCGGGCCGGTGGGTGACGGAGCGAATCTGACGCGCGTTCTTCTTTCCATAATTCTAGCAATTGAAGTGCAAAGATAGTGATTTTTTCCTACCTTTGCGCTGTGACAGGCAATGTTCATATTATGGGTATCCTCAATCTCACGCAGGATTCCTTCTATGCCGGCAGCCGGATTGCAGCGACGGATGCCCTTTCGCGGGCGCAGCAAATGTGGGCCGATGGTGCTACGGTAGTGGACCTGGGTGCCTGCTCCACCCGTCCCGGCGCGCCCCAGCCCTCCCTGGAGGAGGAATGGGCCCGCCTGGAGCCGGCGTTACGGGAGATGGCAGGCAACTGCCTCCCGGAGACATGTGCACCCCCGCACATGG
>DEKS01000069.1:9921-11715 GCA_002354005.1 Bacteroidales bacterium UBA2716 | reverse complement strand
GTGCGTACCAGGCGGGACAGCAGGGACGAGCAGCCGATGGCCACCAGGATAAGCGCCGTGACGCATAGGCCCAAAATGCCGATATTGTCCAGGATGGTCTGGTGATGCTGGATATAGAAAACGGTGATGAGCACCAGCAGGAGCGGAAACGCCAGCTTCCCAAGTACTTTGTCTGTCTTTTCCGCCGCCTTGGGCGCAGCATAATGCAGGCCGATTCCCAGGAGCACCGGCAGGAGCATCAGGAGCAGGTTCTGCTTGATGAGGTTCCCGACCGGCAGGCTGATGCCCACGCTCTCCCCCACCATGTTGGTGGCTACGCTCATAATGAACGGAATGGTAAAGAGCGTGATAACGCTGCTGAGCGCGGTGAGCGTAACGGAAAGCGCCACATCCCCGCCGGCCAGTTTGGAAAACACATTGGACGAACTGCCCCCCGGGCAACAGGCAATTAAGATAAGGCCGATAAAAAATACCGGCTCCAGCCTGAACGCCCACGCCAGCCCCAGCGCGATGGCCGGAAGCAGCACCAGCTGCCCCACCAGTGCCACCACAATGGGCCACGGCCGGGTGAACACCTTCCCAAAATCCTCGAACTTCAGCGACAGCCCCAGGTCGAACATCAGGAGCGTCAGTATGGGTAATACAATCCAAATTGCCATAATGGTACAAAATTACTGCTTTCTCCCGACATGGACAAATGGCCGATTTTGAAATCTCGCAAGGAATTGCTAATTTTGACACATGATGAAACATGCCTATTACCTTGCCATCGCAACGGCGCTGCTGGCTACGGCGTGCGGCATTGCCCGCAAGTCCTCACAGGCCGAAATCGACCTTGTCCATAAGATACTGGACGAGCGAAGTTATACCATCGACATTGATTATATGATTCCCCTGCGTGGTAGCGGGAAAAGTGTAAGCGCCTATTCCATAAAGGTTTCTGCCGATAGCTTGGACTCGCATCTCCCCTATTTCGGTCAGGCGCAGCTGGTCCCCTACGGCGGAGGAAACGGCCTCAATTTCCAGGAAAAAATTGACACCTACTCCGACACCGGAGCCACCTCCGATCGCAGGACGGTTATCATCACCGTCACAAACGAAGAGGACCGCTACGTCTACACCCTGACCCTCTTCGACAACGGCAGCGCCGACCTCCACGTCCACTGCAACAACCGTGACGACATCAGCTACCGCGGCACCCTTCGCCTGCCTACGCCCTAACCCCTCCCCGGTGCAGGTCGGCGGGACGGGCGTTTCCACCCTCGAACAAATATAGAGGGAGAGGGTACAAAATTCCCCGGCCATGCACGGGGCACGGTCGGGGAAAACGTTGTAGTTAGTAAGAACTAGTAGGTAACTACCGGCTCCAGGGCCTTGGCGGCATCGATGTACTTCTGAATTTCTTTTTCCACGGGGGTGCGCTTGCACAGGTGCTTGGCCTCGTTGATTTCCAGCATTTTGGCGGCGAGGTTGGCAGCGTTGCGGTTGCGGAGTTCCTTCACGGTGTCCACACCGGCGGCTTCCAGCAGTTCTGCGAACTGAGGGCCGACACCCTTAATGCGGAAAAGGTCTGCGTGATTCACCCAGGTGAGGATGAGGTCTCCACGGATACCGGTTTTTTCTTCCAGCTCCTTACGGCCTTTGGCGGAGGCACCGGCGGCAAGCAGTTTTTCATCTGTGTCGATACCTGCAGCGATGAGTTTTTCTGCGAAAACCGGGCCAATACCCTGAATGTCAATAATTTTGTAAGCCATGGTTACGTTAGTTTTTATTAGATTAATGGTTAAATTCGTA
>DEKS01000069.1:4391-9862 GCA_002354005.1 Bacteroidales bacterium UBA2716 | reverse complement strand
CAGAGGCTAAATATTTATGGAGACTTTCCCGCTAGATAACGAAAAGGTTTACTTCTCGTCAGATATGCTCACACTGGATTGCGACGGCACTCCCGTGACCTTGAGCATTACGGAGTGGCTCCATAAGGACCCTGTCCGCATCCACCGGATGATCGTGAAGGAAAAAGTGCTGCAAGTGGATCAGTTTGAAGTATTTGCACCGCTGGTTTCCAAGCTCAGAAGAGCAGACTACGAGTATTACAAGCGCATTACCGGTCTCAAAATGATTATCGACTTCCCCGGTTACACCTCGGAAATCGAAGCCCGCATCCCCTACGACACAGACCCTATCGCCTTCTACAAATGGTGGCGCAAGGGCAAAAACGAGCACCGGGTATATCTCTCCCCGGCCTACCAATTCAAGCTTTTCCAGAAAGTTTCCAAAATGGAACCCAAAGTGATGCTCAAAAAAGACATCGACTTTGTAAAAAATTTCTAAGCCCATGACCCTGGAAGAAGTACTGGCTGTCCCCACGGTTCCTACGCAAGCAGAACTTGACAGGGACGTCTGGGATGGTGAAAACTGCCTGAGCTATTCTGCCGATGGCAAACGCCTCCTGGACGCGGAGAATTTTCCCGGAGAAGTTACGGTGCAGGATGGCTGTGAGGTCATCTGCGACAATGTCTTCGCCTTCCAGGACTACATGGCCGGCCGCCGGATTGGCGAGCCCATTCCCCTGGAGGACCGCTCCTCATACCTGGAAAAAATCCATCTGCCGGGTTCCATTACGCACATTGGCGCCAATGCTTTTGCCGAATGTGGCGAACTCCTCCACATCAAACTGCCCACCGGCCTCCTGTACATAGGCGAAAGCGCCTTTGTGGACTGCTGGCAGCTGGAAAAACTGGCCCTTCCCGCCAAAACCCTGGCCATTGGCCCCCGGGCCTTCCAGGGCTGCATCAACCTGTATCAGATCAAACTGAACAAGGCCCTGGAATATGTGGGCACCGATGCCTTCGATGACTGCGAATCGCTGGAGGCCATCATCATTCCCCGCGGCAGCAAAGCAAAGTTTAAGGCAATGCTGCCCAACAACTTACACAAATTATTGGAAGAAGTATGACAAGTTATAAAGCGCCGCAGGACGGAGCCCTGCTGGAAACCCTATTTAGCCTCTTTCCCCAGCAGTCGCGCACATCCGTCAAAAACATGCTGTCCAAAGGCCAGGTGCAGGTGAACGGTGAAGTAAGAACCGCCTTCGACCACCCGCTGCGCCAAGGCGACCGCATTGAAATCCTTCCCAAGGGCATCTCCATTGCCCGCGCCACGCGGGAAGACGCCCGCGATGCCGTGGAAAAGGCCGGCGTCAAAATCCTCTTTGAGGACGAGCATTACCTGGTGGTGGATAAACCCTCGGGGATGCTCAGCGTGTCATCGGCCCATGGGAGCCAGGCCAAGAGCGGGAAACGGGAACAGACGCTGTATGCCCTGCTGAATGCCTATGTGAAGGTGAACAAGCGCATGCAGCGCAAGGAGGACCTCATTAGCGGCGTCGCGCCGGACCGCAGCACCGCCAAGGTGTGGATTGTGCACCGCCTGGACAAAGGTACTTCCGGTGCCGTAGTGTTTGCCAAGGACGAGCGTGCGAAGGACCTCCTGCAAAGCAAATGGAAGGAACTGGTGGCCGAGCGCCGCTACGTGGCCTGGCTGGAAGGCAAGGTGGAAAAAGACGCCGGCGCCATCCAAAGCTGGCTGCTGGAGAGCCCCAAATCCCTGAAAATGAAGTCTTTTGATACGGAAGTCAAAGACGGGCAGCTGGCCATCACGCACTACAAGGTGCTCCAGCGCACCAAATACTATTCGGAAGTGGAGTTTGAGTTGGAGACCGGTCGCAAGAACCAAATCCGCGTGCATGCGGCGGAGCTGGGCCATCCGGTGGCCGGCGACGACAAATACGGGGCCCAGACCAATCCCATCAAGCGCCTGGCCCTGCATGCCCATACGCTGGTCTTCCGCAACCCCTACAGCCAGAAGATGGTGCGCTGCACCTCCCCGCTTCCGGATTCCTTTGGCCGTTTTGTCAAATGAACAGCGCCTTCTCGCGTGTGGAGCGGCTCCTCGGGGCCAACAGCTTAGCGCAGCTCACCCGGGCCCGCGTCATTCTCTTTGGGGTGGGCGGCGTAGGCGGCTGGTGTGCAGAGGCCCTTGTACGTAGCGGCATCGGCCATCTTACCCTGGTAGATCCGGACTGCGTGGATGTCACCAACATCAACCGGCAACTGCCCGCGACAACGCGTACCGTGGGCCGTCCCAAGGTGGATGTTCTGCGCGAAAGACTACTGGAAATCAATCCCTTATGTGAGGTAACAGCCCGGCAGGAGCGCTATACCCTGGGGGCCGATTTCCAGCTGGCCGGGTACGACGTGATTATCGACGCCATTGACTCGCTCACGGACAAAGCCAACCTCATTTTGGAAGCTACGGCCTGCCCGGGCGCCTTTTTCTCCTCCATGGGCGCCGCCTGCAAAATGGACCCCACGCAGGTGCGTGTGGCGGAATTCTTTGACGTGCGCGGCTGTCCGCTGGGCGCCGCATTAAGAAAAAGGCTCCGTAAAAACAGCACCTTGCCTGCCAAAAAATTTCTGTGCGTTTACGACGAGCAGGTACTGCCCAATCTAGGGCCGGAACTGGATCCCGGGCCCGGGAAAGCCGTTGCCAACGGCACCCTGGCGCCCATTACGGGCATTTTCGGGTTCACGCTGGCCGGCCTGGCTATTGAGCACATTGTGGGCAAATCCCTCTGAGAAGGTAACTTTCCTCCCGCACCTGATACCCCTCCGGGGCGCTCACCGGCGGAATGGGAATATTCTCCAGACAATACGTCTTATGGCACTTCACGCAGTAAAAATGCACGTGAAGGTCGTCGTCGGGGCCGTCATGATGGCTGTGACAGAGTTCGTACCGCACCGGATCCCCGTCCAGCACATGCACCAGATGGGCGTCCTTGAACGCCACCAACGCGCGGAACACATTGCTCTTGTCGATGGATTCCAGCCGCTCTTCCAGTTCCATCATGGACAGCGGCCGGTGGGCCTCCTCCAGGGCACGCGCAATGAGGAGACGGTTGGCCGTCACCTTTACGCCGTGCTCCGCCATCAGGTGCTCTACATTCATAGCAATGCCTCCAGAAGGGCCTTGTGATGTCCGGGAAGGATGATATGGTGGTTGCCGATGGGGTTGGTGAGGAAGTACCGGGCCTCCTCCGGCTTGAGCTGCAACGCCACCTGCGTGCGGCAGAGATTCTCCTCATACTGGTTGTACTGCAACTCCCCTTCCGCCACAAAGATACGGTCCAGCTTGCCGGAGACCTTGAACACGGTCACCTTGCCCTGCGGCAGTTCGCCGTGGATACCCACGCCGATGCCGGACTCGAAATGGGTATCCCACTGCCAGCTGCGCACCATGTTGAACGGCACGGTGCAGTGCGCAAAGAGCATTTTTCCGCTTTCCACGTCTATGCGGGCGGGATTGGCCTGGAAGCCGGTTTTTCCGGTGAGTGCCTGGGCAATCATCATGCTCAGCAGGGCCGGGACATCGCCTTCACAGGCGGCCGGAATGCCGGCGGCGTTGAACTTGGCCAGCGCCAGGCAGCCGGTATTGCCCACGGAGGTGAGAAGGTCGAAGCAGCGAAGGGTGAAAGCGCTGAGCTGGTAGCGTTTGACAATCACCCCCAGTGCGTGATAGATTTGCGAAGCACCGGGATACGCTGCACGGACAGCATCGGTCATCGGGTCCTCCGGAGCCGGGTCCTGCGGGGCCTTGGCCACCTCCTGCAGCAGCTCCTCCATGGGAATTTCCACCAGGCGGGCGCCCAACTTTTCGCTGATGGCGGTGCTGTCCGCGTGGCTGGCGATGAGCCAGTCCGACGGCTGGCCAATAACGCCGATGCGCGCGCCAAAGAGTTTCTTGCGGGCCGTGGCCAGTTTTTCCAGGATTTGCAGCCGCTTTTTCAGGTACTCCGTGCTACCATGGAGCACCTCCCCCTTGAGGCCCTGCTGCTGCAAGTAGGAGAGAATTTCCAGCGAGGCGGCCAGCGAATTGCTCTTCCCGGAAGTAAGTAAGTAATAACGGGTTACGCCCCTTGACAGCATATCCGGGAGCAGTTTCTTGAAGATACCCTCTGCACCGCCGGTGCGCACGTAAATGACATCCATGCTGCCGGTGGTCCCGAACTCCGAATAATCGTCCCCCTTAAAGCTATATTTTCCTTTGGGGAAAATGGCCGAAAGGAATTCGTCGCTGATTTTAGCCACAGCCTGCTCATTATGCAAGCTGGAAGTGAGCGTATAAATTGCAATCATAAAAAAAATTTCCTACCTTTGTGCCGGGAAAGTCTTACACGACCAGCTCCCTCTGAATTCCCCCAGGACAGGAATGTAGCAAGGGTAGGAGGTTGTAGCGGTGCGATGTAAGGGGCTTTCCCTTTTTTTGTTTATTCCATGTGCAGGCTGTCGAAGATGAACGGAAGGAGGTCGTCCACACAACTGAACTTGCGAATGCGCTGGCTCCCTACCAGAATTACCTTGAGCGGACGCTTGTGTTTTTTCTGATATTCCGCCATTACCTGCCGACAACCGCCGCAGGGCGAGGCCGGGCTTTCACACAGCACGCCGTGGTCGCTCCCGGCGATGGCCAGGGTATCCAGCGGAACATCCGGGTAGTTGGCACCGGCCCAGAACATGGCTGTACGCTCTGCGCAAAGTCCGGACGGATAGGCGGCATTCTCCTGATTGGCACCCTTGACAATGACGCCGTTGGCCAGCTTGAGCGCAGCGCCCACCTGGAAATGCGAATAGGGTGAATAGGAGCCTTTCTGGGCCTCCAGGGCCATGGCGACCAGTTCCTGATCTTCTGCAGACATCTCCGACGCGGAGGAGAATTCTTGGTACTTGATGGTTAATTGTAACTCACTCATGGCTATTAGTTCGTTATCGGGTCTTGCAAGTTACGCATTATTTCGCTAATCTCCAAGTGTGGCCACCATCACGGCCTTGATGGTGTGCATGCGGTTCTCGGCCTCGTCAAAGACAATGCTGGCGGGACTCTCGAACACTTCTTCCGTAACCTCCACGCCGTCCAGGCCGAATTTTTGGTACACGTCCTCCCCTGCCTTGGTGTCCCGGTTGTGGTAGGAGGGCAGGCAGTGCATGAACTTGCAGGCGGGGTTGCCGGTGCGTTCCATCAGCTTGGCGTTCACCTGATACGGCATCAGGAGGGCGATACGCTCTTTCCAGACGCTGTCCGGCTCGCCCATGGACACCCAAATGTCCGTGTACACAAAATCGCAGCCTTTGACGCCCTCGTCCACGTTGTCCGTAACGGTGATGCGGGCGCCGGTTTCCCTGGCTACGGCAAAGCACTGGGCCTGGAGTTCCGCGCTGGGCTGCAAGGCTTTAGGTGCGACGATACGTACGTCCATGCCCATTTTGGC
>DEKS01000069.1:0-4344 GCA_002354005.1 Bacteroidales bacterium UBA2716 | reverse complement strand
GCAAACTTAATCTGGCTCAGCGGTTTGGTGCTGTGCTCCTCCATGGTAAGAAGGTCCGCCAGGATTTGCGTGGGATGGAACTCGTTGGTGAGGCCGTTCCAGACGGGAACGCCGGCGTACTTGGCCAGCTCTTCCACAATGGCCTGGCCAAAGCCGCGGTACTCGATACCGTCGTACATGCGCCCCAGCACACGGGCGGTGTCTTTCATGGTTTCCTTGATGCCGATCTGCGAACCGGTGGGGCCCAGGTAGGTCACATGGGCGCCTTGGTCGTGCGCGGCCACCTCAAAGGCGCAGCGCGTGCGGGTGCTGGTCTTTTCAAAGATAAGGGCGATGTTCTTGCCCTTGAGATGCTGCTCTTCCTTGCCGGCCTTTTTGGCGGCTTTTAAGTCACGGGCCAGATCCAGCAGATAACGGATTTCGGCGGGGGTATAGTCCAGCAGTTTGAGGAAATTGCGATTTTTAAGGCTCTGTTCCATAATTATTTAACGATTCTGGTTCCGCAGGCAGGGTTACCCAGTTCTCCTGCTTCAGTAATAATGCACGCTTTGCCGCCGTTTTGTACAAACAGGATGGCGGCTCTAACCTTGGGGGCCATGGAGCCCTCCGCGAACTGGCCTTCTGCGAGGTACTGCTGCGCCTGGGCCACCGTGAGAGTGTCCAGGGCCTGTTCGTTCTCTTTCCGGAAATGGATGTACACCTTGGGCACGTCCGTAAGAATATAAAACTCGTCCGCACCGATGCTGTTGGCGCACAGGGCCGATGCCAGGTCTTTGTCGATGACGGCCTCTACGCCCTGTCCTTTGACGACGGGAATGCCGCCGCCGCCCACGGTGACCACAATGTAACCTTCGCGGGCCAGGCGGCCTACCAGCTCCACGTTCCGGATGCCGACAGGGACCGGCGATGCCACCACCTTGCGCCACCCGCGGCCCTTGGGGTCCTCGCGGAAGCTGCCTTCGGCAGGTTTCTCCTTATAATACGGCCCAACCGGCTTGGTGGGGTTCCGGAACGCAGGATCATCGGCCTTCACCTCTACACGGGTGACCAGCGAGACCACCTTGCGGTTTAGCTGGTGCCTTGCCAGCACGCGGTCCATGCCGCTTTCTATGAGGTAGGCAATGGAACCTTGCGTTTCCGCGCCGCAAAAATCCATGGGCTGGGCGGGGAGTCCATATTCCTTTTCGCCGGCCTGGTGCCGCAGGAGGCCGTTCCCCACCTGCGGCCCATTGCCATGGCCGATGACCACGTTATAGCCCTTTTCCAGGAGCGGCACCAGGTTCTCGCAGGTGCGCTCCACATTTTCCAACTGTTCGGGGAAGGTCCCTTTTTGCCCGGCACGGAGCAGGGCGTTGCCCCCAAAGGCAACCATAGCAAGTTTAGCGGCCATATCAGTCTCTTCTGAGCGGTAAGGTGGAGCAGCGAAGCAGGCCGCCCATCTTGGAAATTTCCCTGTAGGGCACCGTTTCCACAGTCATGCCCCATTTGTCCCGGAGGTGCTTGATGAGCCGGTAAAAATGCTCCTCTACCACCACTACGTTCTCCGAGATGGAGAAGACGTTGGAGTTCATGGCGTACATTTCCTCGGTGGTGATTTCAAATACATTCTCCTCGCCGAAGATATCAATCAGATGCTGCGCATCCCGCGGATTCATGAACCCGCGCCTGTAGATGATGGCTTTGTCGTGCCCCACAGGCATAAAGGTGCAGTCCAGGTGCAGGATGCCCTGGTAAGGGTCTGTATCGCTCTTGAGGAGGTTCAGCGGCATAATGGTGCGCTCCGGGAAAATCATTTTGAGGTAGTCCACCGCCAGTCGGTTGGTACGGGCCGTCTTTACCTGGCTGTAGTCCGGGAAGTTGTACTGTCCCAGGAAGATGTAGTTCTTGTACAGGATAACATCTCCCCCTTCCACGTGGACCGCTTCCGGCAGGTTGTAAATCTGTTTGTAATGGATTTGCCTGTAGATTTCCTCATAGGCGTCAATCTCTTCCTGGCGGTCCGGGATAATGTTGGAGACAATGATTTTGTCGTCAATGACAAAGCCCACATCCCGGGAGAACACCTGGTTGCAATTGGCTACCGGCGAGGGACGAAAGACGTCCACATCGTATTTTTTAAGGACTTTCTCGAAGGCGGTCATCTCGCGGATGATGTCTTCCTCTACCGGGTACACGCCATGGAGCACCGACTCATAGGATTTGCTGTCGAAGGTTTCTTCCAGCGAGGGCGTTTTTCCGGGTGAATAGGGCCAGCCCAGCACTACAGCCCGCAGCCGCCCTGTTTCCGATGTAATATGTAGTTGCATAAAAACTTACGCTTTTTCTCCTTCCGGCCAAATCTTATACAGGAGGCCCAGCAGTCCCGGAATGAGGATGATGGTACCAAAGTACTGTATCATGTCCGCACCGGCAGCGCAACCCAGCGCAAAAAAGAGCAGGCCCATTACCAGCGAGAGAATAATCCATTTCCACTTCATAGAGAAATTCATTTAGTCTTCTGTATTATTATACCCCCCCCCGATTCTCTTCGAGTTCCTTGTCCAGGACCTCGTATACGGAGTTGTTGCTCTTGTATTCGGGGACGATGAGTTTCATTTTGCGAACAGTGGCCATGTCGTCGAACTGCTTGGAGATGTCCACCAGCTCCTCGATTTCCTGGTTCACCTGGTCATAGTCATACTCGCGCACCTGGGCGATACGGATTTTCTCATGGAAGGTGGGCTTGGTGCCTTCCAGTTCGTTGAGCACCTCTTCATAGAGTTTCTCTCCGTCCCGCAGGCCGGTGTACTTGATTTCCACGTTCTTGGCCCCGGACATGGCAATCATGCGTTTGGCCAGATCCGCAATCTTGACCGGCTTGCCCATGTCGAAGACGAAGATTTCTCCGCCGTTGCCCTTGGTTCCGGCTTCCAGCACCAGCTTGCAGGCTTCCGGGATGAGCATGAAGAAACGCACGATGCGCTCGTCCGTGACGGTGACAGGACCGCCGCGGCGGATTTGCTCCTTGAAGAGCGGAATGACGGAACCGTTGGAACCCAGCACGTTGCCAAAGCGGGTGGTGACAAACTGGGTGCGCTCAGGGAGCTTGCCGTTGCGGCCCTTGGAGGCCTCCATGGCTTCCAGCTTGAGCTTGCGGTCCAGGCTCTGGACGTAGATTTCGCAGATACGCTTGCTGCATCCCATGACGTTGGTGGGATTCACCGCCTTGTCCGTGGATATCATCACGAACTTCTTGGCGCCGTACTTCACGGACATATCGGCAATGACCTTGGTGCCGTAGATGTTGTTCATGACCGCCTCGGAGGGGTTGTCCTCCATCATGGGCACATGCTTGTACGCCGCGGCATGGAAAACATAGTCCGGACGGAAGGTGCCGAACACGCTTTCCATGCGCGTACGGCGGCTGATGCTGGTGACCACCACCTGGCAGGAGACGTTCGGGAAATCCCGGGCCATCATGAGGCGGACATCGTGCTGCGGGGTTTCCGCCTGGTCGATGAGCATCATTTCGGCGGGCTTGAAGCTGGCCACCTGGCGCACGATTTCCATGCCGATGGAGCCGGCCGAACCGGTGATGAGGACCCGTTTGCCGGTAAGCTGTTCCTCCACCGACTTCAAGTCCACGCGGATTTCCGAGCGGGGCAGCAGGTCCTCTACGCTCACCTCTTTGAGCTGGACATTGTCGTCCTGGATTTCTCCGTCTTTTACGCTGGCTTCCGTGGCCTCGTGGGCCATGTAAATTTTTACGCCGTTGGCAATGCAGATATCCTGCACTTTCTGGTTGTTCCGGAACTCGTTCACCCGGAGCGGGCTCACCAGCATGGCCTGAATGCGTTCCTTCCTGATGACGGCAGCCAGGTCATCGTTCTGGGAATATACCGTGATACCCAGCAGTTTCATGTCCTTGATGCGGTGCTCATGGGAGATGAAACCGCAGACCTCGAACTGGCGCGGGCTTTGCGAACGCACGCTCTTGGCCAGGGCCACACCGCCGGTGATGGCGCCGTAAATGAGGGCGCGCTGGGCCTGGGCATTCTCGTTGACGCCGTCGAATAGCAGCTTGACCAGCACGCGCATGATCCACATGACAAACGTGGCCATCGCAAAGGCTACGATTAAATCCAGATAGGAGAAGGCGGACAGGGGCCGGACATGGAAGTAACTGAAGAGCCAGCAGCAGCCCAGGGAAATGGCCAGGGAAACCGCATTGGCATACACCAGCTTAAGGAGGTCTACAAAGCTGGAATAACGCAGAACGCCGGAATAGGTTTTAAAGATACGGATGCCGATCCAGCTGACAACGGAATAAAAGAATGCCGAGTACAGAAGGGCGGCACGGCTCTC
>DEKS01000003.1 GCA_002354005.1 Bacteroidales bacterium UBA2716 | reverse complement strand
GAGACCATCAAGCCCAACCGGCTCAAAATCCATGTCGATTATCCCTCCGTGCTGGAAGCCGGCCTCAAGAGAGAGGCCCGCATAGCGGCCGAGTGGCTCACCGGCGGGGCAGCCGGCGGGGCCAAGGCCCACGCCCAGCTCACCCTCAGGCGGAGGAAAGGCGCCCCGTTCCAGGGCTTTGAGGCCTATACCTTCGACAACCCCGCCTCCAAGTTCCAGGAGGCCCAGGCGGAACTCTTCACCACCTGGCTGGACGGTAACGGCAGTGCCACCGCGGAGCTCCGTCTCCCGGAGGCTGCCGACGCCCCCGGCATGCTGGAAGCCTTTGTGGTCACCTCCGTAGAAGAAAAGGGCGGCGACGAGAGCTTCACCACCCAAACCCTCCCCTTCTCCCCGTACAGCGCCTATGTGGGCATCAAACTGCCTAAAGGCGAGTACCTGGAAACGGACCGGGACCAGGCAATCGGCCTGGCCGTGGTCGATGCCAAAGGCCGTCCCGTGAAAGGCCATTCGCTGGAATATGTCCTGTATAAGGTGGGCTGGAACTGGTGGTGGGACATCCGCGGAGAGGGCCTGGACACCTATGTAAGCGGCAACTCCGTGAAGGTGGTGATGCAGGGAACCCTGACATCGGCCGTCCAGGACGTTGTGCTGCATGTGAATATTCCCAAGGACGATTGGGGCAAATACCTTCTCCTGGTGCGTGACACCGCCTCCGGTCACACTAGCGGAGCAGACTTCCTGGTGGACTGGCCGGACTACGAAGGCCGCGCCGGACGGCAGGATCCGGAGACCCTCACCATGCTCAGTTTCTCTACGGACAAGACCTCCTACGCCGTAGGCGAGCAGGCTACCGTGTACATTCCGGCCGCCCCGGGTGCCCGGGCGCTGGTGTCGCTGGAGAACGCAGGAGGGGTGCTCAGCCGTGAGTGGGTGACCCTCTCGGAGAAAGACACGCCCTGGCGCTTTGCCGTCACGCAGGAAATGGCGCCGAATATCTACGTACACATTACCCTGGTGCAGCCCTACGCCCACACGCTCAACGACCTCCCGCTGCGCCTGTACGGCGTGCAGCGCGTGCGGGTGGAGAATCCCGGTTCCAAGCTGGTTCCGCACATCCAGATGCCGGACAAACTGCATCCGGAGGAAGCCTTCACCATCAAGGTGTCGGAAAAAGACGGCCGGCCCATGACCTATACGCTGGCCATTGTGGACGAAGGCCTGCTGGATTTAACGGCCTTCAAGACACCGGACCCCTGGGCCCGCATGAACAAGGTGGAAGCCCTGGGCGTCGCTACCTGGGACCTGTACGACGACGTAGTGGGTGCCCGGAACGGGCGGCTCACGCCCCTCTCTGCCATTGGCGGTGACGAAGATGCCGTCCGCAGCGCCCGCAAGGACAACCGCTTTAACCCGGTGGTGCTGTGCTTTGCACCCCGCACGGTGGCGGCCAAGGGCACGGATGTGGTCAAGGTGAAGCTGCCGCAGTACGTGGGAAGCGTCCGCGTGATGGTGGTGGCGGCCCACGACGGCGCCTTCGGCAGTGCCCAGAAGACCGTTCCCGTGCAGAGTCCGCTCATGGTCATTAGCACCCTTCCGCGCCAGCTGGGCTGCGGGGAAGAGGTTGCCGTGCCGGTGAATGTCTTCGCCCTGGAAGAGGGCGTCAAGGACGTCACCGTTACCCTGGAGGCCGATGGCCCCGTGGAGCTCGCAGAGCGCGTGCAGCGGCTGCATTTCACGGGCGCCGGTGACCAGCTGGTGCGCTTTAAACTACGCGCGCTGGGAGAAGAAGGCGTTGCACATGTGCGGGTAAGCGCTTCCGGCGCAGGCCACAAGGCCGGCGAAGAGATAGCCCTGCCCATTGTGAACCCGCAGGCCCGGGTAACGCGCGTGGAACGCTTCTCCCTGGCCGCCGGGGTGAGCCGGCCCGTCCCTGAAGGAGAGCTCCAGGTGAGCGCATTCCCCGTTCCGGACGCCCACGGCCTGTATGCCACCATGCGGGACTACCCGTACGACTGCACCGAGCAGCTCAGCGCCCGCGGTCTCACGCTGGTGAACCTGCTGCCGCAGCTCAGTGAGGCCGATGCCGCCGAGGCCCGCGCCCTGGTGCCTCAGCTCATCGCCCGCCTCTACGCCCGGCAGAACGCCGACGGCGGCTTCAGTTACTGGGGCGGCGGCAAGTCCGACAGCTGGGTATCGTCCATGGCCGGCGTACTGCTGGTGCAGGCGCAGAAGGCCGGATTCGAGGTAAACGACGGTGTTGTCAAGGCATGGAAGGCTTATCAGGAAAAACTCTCGCAGGCGTACCGCATAGCCGGGAATTCCCTGTTCTCGCAGGCCGATGAAGCCTATCGTCTGTATAGCCTGGCCGTGGCGGGAGCATCGTCACAGGCCGGCATGAACCGCCTCCGCGAAGGGGCGGGGCTCACGCCGCAGGCCCAGTGGCTCCTGGCCAGCGCCTATGCCCTGAGCGGCAAGGCTTCCACGGCAAATACCCTCCTCAATGGCGTAGGACGCGATTTCCCGGAATACAGCCCGTACAACCTTACCTACGGCAGTGCCACGCGCGACCGCTTTGCCGCGCTGGAGGCCCTGGTGCTGTGCGACCGCATGGGAGAGGCCATGTCCCTGGCGCAGGATCTTACGGCGGATACCCGGTTTTCTACGCAGGAAACGGCCTTTGCCGCCGTGGCCCTGGCCCGTCTGTTCCAGAAGGCGCCCACCCGGGAAGCCCGGACGGTGCTGGAAAATGGCGTACTCACCAACAACAGCGAAGGCACGGTGTACGTCACGGTAGCTACACTCACGCGCGAGGCCCGGCCGGCGAGCAGTAATGGCCTGGACCTCGAGATACGCTACGTGGATGCCGATGGCACTCCGGTGAATCCCTCGTCCCTCAAGCAGGGCACGCGCTTCACCGCCCGCATCAAGGTGCAGTCCAAGCAGGTCGGCCGTGATCTCCAGAACCTGGCCCTGAGCCTGAACGTGCCTTCCGGCTGGGAGATTGTGAACGACCGCATGGCCGGCGGTGCCGATGACGGCTACGACCACAAGGACATTCGCGACAACGCCGTGCGCTGGTACTTTGCCCTTCCCGCCGGGCGATTCAAGACCTTCAGCGTGCAGCTGCGGGCTGCCTACGAGGGCCGCTTTGCGCTGCCCGCCACCACGGTAGAGGCCATGTACGAGCCCGCGGTCCAGGCCGCCACCGCCGCTGGGGTGGCCGAAGTCCAGCCCTAGTTTTCATCCTTGAAAACGGGCGAATTTGAGGACGAAAAGCGTCATATGGGGGATTGTAGCGGGGCTGGGGGTGGCCTGGCTGTGCTGCCTGCCGCGGGATCTGTTCAAGGACGTGAGTTACTCCACGGTGGTGGAGAGCGCGGAGGGAGAGCTGCTGGGCGCACGAATTGCCGCCGACGAGCAGTGGCGGTTTCCGCCCGCAGACACCGTGCCGGCGCGCTACGCTGCCGCACTGATCCAGTTTGAAGACCGGGCCTTCCGCTGGCATCCGGGCGTGAATCCGGCCGCGCTGGTGCGGGCGGCCGTGGCCAACCTCCGGGCCGGGCACGTGGTGAGCGGGGGCTCTACGCTTACCATGCAGGTTATCCGCCTGTCCCGGCAAAAGGAGCGCACGCTGTGGCAGAAGACCATTGAGGCAGTGCAGGCCACCCGCCTGGAACTCCGCTATTCCAAGAAACAGATACTGGCCCTGTATGCCGCCCACGCCCCCTACGGTGGTAACGTGGTAGGGCTGGAGGCGGCGGCCTGGCGCTATTTTGGGCGTCCGGCCGCAGAGCTTTCCTGGGCAGAGGCCGCTACGCTGGCCATCCTGCCCAATGCGCCCGGGACCCTGCACCTGAGCCGGGGCCGGGAGCAGCTCCTTGCCAAACGGAACCGTCTCCTGGAACGACTCCTGGAGCATGGGGATATTGACCGGGACACCTATGAAGCGGCCCTGGAAGAGCCGCTACCGGGGGCTCCCCTTCCCCTGCCGGCTCTGGCGCCGCATTATGTGAACCGGTGCCCGGCGGGACAGCGGACGCGCACAAGTTTGCGCGTGGGCCTGCAAAAGGCCGTATCGGAGGCCGTGGACCGGCGCTCCGGCGACCTGGCGGCAGAGGGCGTGGCCGACATGGCGGCGGTAGTGATAGACAATGCCAGCGGGGCTGTGGTGGCGTACATCGGCAATGCCTGCATGGACCGGGAACGGCCGGGGATGCAGGTGGACGTGGCGGCATCGGCACGGAGTACGGGGAGCATTTTGAAGCCGTTTTTGTATGCGGCGGCGCTGGAGGAGGGGGTGATTCTGCCCCGGACGCTGCTGCCGGACATACCCATGAACCTCGGGGGCTTTGCGCCGCAAAACTTTGACCGGCAGTTCTATGGGGCAGTGCCGGCACATGAGGCGCTGGCCCGCTCGCTGAATATCCCGGCGGTGTATCTCCTCCGGGCCTATGGCGTTCCCAAGTTCCATGCCCTGCTCAAGGAGGCGGGGCTGAGCACCCTCACGGAGGCGCCGGAGCACTATGGGCTCTCGCTCATCCTGGGCGGTGCGGAGGCGCGCCTGGACGAGGTGACGGCCGCATATGCGCGGATGGTGAGGAGATACACTCGGCCCTTCGGGCCTCGGTATGACAAAAAGGAAGGGCCTCGGGAGGACAAAAAGGAAGGGCCTCGGGAGGACAACCACCCTTGCCTGTCATACCGAGCCACTGAAAGTGGCGAGCGTATCTCACTTTGGTACACGCTGGAGGCGCTCAAGGAGGTGAATCGGCCCGACGAGCTGGACTGGCGGCTCATCCGCTCGGTGCGGAAGGCCGCGTGGAAAACGGGCACCAGCTACGGTTTCCGCGATGCCTGGGCCGTGGGGATGACCCCGGCCTATACCATTGGCGTATGGGCGGGCAATGCGCAGGGGCAGGGCGTGCCGGGGCTCACGGGCGCCCGCGCCGCCGGGCCGGTGATGTTCGATATCCTGAACCTGCTGCCGGAGGATACGCAGTGGTTTGAGATGCCCGGTCTAGCCGGGCATGACGGAGCGCAAACCGGGCATGACGGAGGCGTCACCCCCGGCCCCGACCGGGGGGCTGCCTGGGTTGCGGTGTGCAAGCAGTCCGGGATGCTGGCGGGGCCGGAGTGCCCTGAGAACGAGGAAGTGCTCATTCCGGCGGCGGGGCTGGAAACCGCCCCCTGCCCTTACCACAAGAACGGGGAATTTGTGCTTCCACCCGCCATGGAATGGTACTACAAGCCCCATCATCCGGAGTATACGGGCGCACGAAAAACACGCCAGGAGAGAGCCGTGGAATTCATTTATCCGGCCTCCGGCAGCACCCTCACCCTCCCCCGGCAGTTAAACGGCCAGGTGGAAGGCGTGGTGTTCCGCGCAGCGCACCACCGGAGCGACGCCACCCTCTGGTGGCACCTGGACAACGAATACATTGGGGAAACCCGCTTTCTGCACGAGCGCAAGCTGGCACCCGCCCCGGGAAAACATACCCTCACCGTGGTGGACGGCGAGGGTAATACAGCATTTGTAAGATTTACCGTAGCGGAGTAGCCGCTACCAATTGATGGTTCCCTTATAGTTGGAAACATTCCACAGGTTAGGAATCAAACCCATGTAGTTGTTGCCATTCCTGACATAGACCATATCGGGATGCTTGACAAACTGACTCGTGGATTTGTTATTCAAGGGCGAATTACTTGTAGTGACCAGCCACTTGTTAAACACACTCCAGGCGCTGATCATATCCCAGGTTTCCAGATTATCAGCAGGAGGATCGCCCTCGTCACTGTACTTATTCTTGTCGGGATTCAGATACGAACTCATTTGCTCCGCTGTGAGCAGCATCAGGCACTTGACATAGCTAATATTCGTGCAGTTCCTGAATATGGCAAAGTAGCAGGCCGGAGCAGGCGTGGTTGCCAGCAAATCCGGAGCTACCGTTAAGCTGGAGCATCCAAAGAACATACGGAGGTAACAAGCCTTGGCCAGCGTGAGCGCAGGAAGAAGGTCGGACGGGATTGTAGCCAGCTTAGAGCAACCCTCAAACATTTTCCGGTAGCAGGCAAAGGCCAGCTGGGTCCAGGGAAGGAAGCCCTCCGGAATGGTTGTAAATTTGTTGTTCGAACAGCCCAAAAACATGGAATCGAAGCAACGGGGAGCGAGCGCCGTTGTCACCGGAGGGAGCTGAATCCCGCCAAGTGACTCCAGTCCCGTACAGCCGGAGAACATCTCGGCATAACAGCCCCTGGAAAGGGTGGTAGCCGACAACGTCAGCGGCTTATGTTTTAGCGGCCGGTCATCGATTCGTAGCCAGGTGCAGCCCTTGAAGAGCCCCTGGAATGCGAACTCAGCCATACCGGTCTTGGGCTTGAACTTGCTGTCGCAGGTAAGGAACATGAGGTCTCCGTACACATAGCAAGGCTTGTTCCCAGTCACCGTAATAAGCGGCTTCGATCCGGTATTCTGGTAACTGGTGCGTTTACTACGGAAATAGACAAAACTTCCCTCCTCGGGCAAAGAAATGGCGCCATCCGTGGTCTTGTAATTGGTCCACTCAAAGCCGTCCCGGCTATACTGGACACCGTCGGCAGCCTCCGCGTAATTGAACGTAACCTGCGTGCCGGCCTGTATGGCCTCGATGGTGAAATAGTTCTGCAGGTAGGTTGTGCGCTGGAACGTATAGAAGCTGTTCAGCGCCATGGTTTGGTCCGCCATTCTCAGGTTCACATCGTCCTTGCCTTCCTGGCTCACAGTCATTTGCGCATTTGTGAAAGACCTACCGGGGGCAAAAGGAATCACCCAGGACACCTCAATGGCCCCGTCCACATCCGTGGCGGGAGCCGTATGGGTATGGACGACCTCGGCCTGGATAGTAGAGGCGTTGTTCACGATGCGGGCCGTCACGGAAGTGCCTGCCGGCGTATTTTCCCCGTCAAAACTCAGGGAGCAAACCAGGAAGGAGGATTGCTGCTGAAGCGTATAGGAAATGTCCCCAAATGTGCCGGAACCAGTAAAATGCGCGTACTTATGAACAGCTTCTGCAAGGGTGGAGGCCGATTTGTCTGCATAGTCCACCCCGGTCACCTTGCCGTCTACAATGGTATGCAGGTCATCTGCAGGACCCACAAGAGTAAGGCTGATGGGGGTTTCGGCCGTAGGGGTAAAATCGGCGGCACTGGTCAGGTCCCCTTCAAAAACGGCCCTTGTTTTTCCAACCCATTCCGTGTAGGGCATGGACAGGAAGCCATACAGTTTGCCGGCATCGTCTCCGGTGCTCTCTACATAAATCCGGTCACCGGCCTCAAACAGGTGCTTGAAGTCCTCGCCCAGGGTGGAGCGGGTATCCATTCCCTCAATGGTAAGGGCGTAATGGATGGTCTTGGTTTCCGGGGAAGGAGCAGGGACAGGAAGCTCCTTCTCCTTAGTGCAGGCACCAAAGAGCAGAAGCATTGCCGCCCAAAGGATGTATATGTATGAAGATTTCTGCATCATAAGCTACCTCCGTCGTTAAGGCCGCCACCCAGGTCAACATCTCCGCCACCGGTGTCTCCCGTTGTATTCAGGATTCCGTGGAAGCCCTTGGCTAAGAGCCGGTTAATTACAATATCCCTGCCGGAAGCGGCATCAATCACCAGCCTGCCGCCGGTTTCTCCGTAAGGAAGGCTCCAGATATACTCCCGGTTGTTCCCCTGGTATCCGTAATAAATACTGCCATCCGGGTGCGGATCCACGGAACGCGGTTTCATTACGGAGCCATCACTCTCCACAAAATAGAACAACTGGTTGTAGAACAGGTAAAAATCGTGGTGGTCGGACCCGATGTTCACTTCTATCTCATAATGGCCGCCCGCGGGGAGCACAATGCCGTCGGTGGTATTATTGGCGCCGGGATGTGCCACAATGGGTTTGTTACCGGTTACCTCAAGCGTAAACGTGCAGGTTTCCAAATGGTCATCTACCTTTGAGGTTTTCTGGAGACGATAGTCATACAAGTCGTCGTCCTGCGAGTCCAGATTGTTTACCAGGCCGTTCCAATCGTTGGCGCTCTTGAAATCATACGTATAGATATGGCCCTTGAAACGGGGAGCCGAGATGGTCTCTTCCACATAGCCCACGGCCGACAGAGTAAGGGAAATGGGCTCCATACCCGCCAGGGTTTTCATCCATTTCTCCCGGTACAGTTCCTGAGCAGTGGCGGAAAGCGGGCCGCTGTCTTTCCAGGTGGTATTACCCTCGCTCACAACACCCTGCAGGTCCTTTATGGTTGTTTCGGGCCTGGGAGCCGCCGAATCTGTAAAATAGCCCACAAGCAGTAACTTGTCTGCCACGCTGTTGACATGCCCCGCCACCACATTGGCATGGGAGCCTCCCGTGTGGCTGCCGCCATTCGGCGTAGCCATATCCATCACCTTGGCCTCCCGGAAATGCCAGGGCGTAAGCACCGCAGGCTCGTAGGAGGGATCCTCCGAGAGCAGCGTCACACAGACATCGCCGCTAGTTACCCGGGTCCGGAGAAGGAACGTCATCTCGTCGGCCGTGGGCATGTACTTATACATTCCCTTGGCGTCGTCCCAGGTAATATTGGAGCCGGCGGCCGGTTCCAGGCCCTGCAGCATCAGATACACCGGCACATAGGTATCCGGCGTTACCATCAGCTGGGCCGATACATTCACCGGGGCATACAGGGTGCGGGCAATGGGCGTGGTGAACTTGGGCTCACGGAAGGAGGAATAATTGCTGAAGGACGTACTTTGGGTGAAGAAGTACTCGTTGGCCACATAAACAACGGTGGCACTGTGCTCGCAATTGGTCTTGAAATAGCTGGAGAAGGTACGCCAGCGGGAATCGTCCTCGTAATCCAGCCAGGCGGTGAGCGCCTTGTACTCACTCCACTCCAGCGTGCGCTGGAAATGGAAGGACGGATAGTCGCCGATGATGGAGGTCTCGGAAATCACCGGAAGGTCGTTATCGTCCACGGAAGTGTCCGGAGTGAGGGTCAGGTTCTGCGCCTCAATCATAAAATGGAGGGGGAACATGGATTCCACCAGACCGTCCGGAATGTCTATGTCTACCCGTTGCTTTTCTCCTGTTACCAGCAGGACGCGGGAGTTCTCGCATCTGACGCGCATGGGCTGCGTGGGAAGCAGCGAAATCACCACATCGCGGTACAGGGGACTCTCGTCTTCGTCGTTGGGATTCACTTTGCACTTGATGCGCAGGGTCTGGGTACGGCCGGCGGCCTCGTCCGGGCTGGCGATGGCAAAAGAGACGGGCCTCCAGCCATAGTTCGAGTGGGTGGGATCGGCCTCTGCCTCCCCTATTTCCACATCCTTCACGATACCGGCGCTGGCCGGAATGAGTTCATACGTGACACAGCCATCTGCGGCCAGGGACAGGTTCGGGGCAGGATTGTCCCCGTTGATGTCGTTATAGAAGGTAACGTAAAGCTGCTCCTGCTTGGACTGCTGATGGATGAAGGTCTTGGCCATCCAGGGCTGAATGGCCATCCGGCGGGTTCCGTCGGAGATATCCGGCAACGCAGAGGCGTTGATATCGGCCGATACGTCGGCACTGCCGGCGGCAGCCGCTGCTTCTTCGGGAGTAGCGTGGCCCCGGGCCGAAATCTTGTCTATCTTGACCAGGTACTTGAAGTTACGGAGGACCGGATAGTATTCGTTTCCGGTCATCAGGTCCACCTTATAGAAGCATAGGGCGCCCCCGTCCTCAATTTCTTCCGGCGTGAGGGAAGACAGGTCGTCCGGATTGTAGTACTTGCCGTACACAATGACATAGGAAGGCGGGATATTGGCATCCGGGATGGGCCGTTCATACAGGTAGACGGCGTAGTTTTCGTCGTCTGCGGGGGAATTCTCCGCATAACGCTTTGCCCCACCGGTAAAGTGCACAAAATCCGACGCGGAAGGAAGGTACGAATCAAACTCTACGGATGCCGGCAGGTTGCCGCCGTAATTGTATTCGTCGCTGCGTAAATCCTCGAAGCTCAGGTCTTTGTAATTGGTGATGAAGCCCTTTACACCGCCATAAGGAACAAGGGTACCTTGTTTGGGGACATTGGAGACGGCAAAACTGATGGGCGTAAAGTTGGATTGCTCCGCAGGTTTGGCCCGAAGCTCGATCTTGGCCCAGTTACGGATAAGGGGGACGCGGCTAAAGGCCTGCTGGAGCTCCACGCTGGGAATATACGCCTCTCCCTGCTGACGGACTCTGGTTCCCCCGTTACCGTCCGGCGTCAGATAGTTGCCTTCGGCATCTTGCAGGGCCGTGATATGATCCAGGGTAATCACTTGCCAGTAGCCGGTTTCCTTTTCTCCCAGCAAGGCGGGAAGGACTTCGTAGTCCCTGCCAAAAGGAATGCTGGCGGGACCGTTCCCGATAAAATGGACGCGACGGGAAGAGTTGGAAAGGGTGATGTAAACGCTATAGGTAAACTCCGGCACCCGCCGGACCTGCTCATGATGGGACGCGTCGTAATAATGATACTCATAGGTGCCGGTACTCAGGAGCGTAGCAGGCACATATTCTTTCAAATAGCCCGAACCGCCAAAGACGGCAATATGCATGGTCTCCAGCTGGTGGGCCTCCCCTAAAGTCTTGGTGGCCACCTGGTCTCCGGTAACGGTGAAGGTTACCTCCACCTTGCCTTCCGGCTCCACCAGGAGCTCCTGCTCCTTCTCACGGGAACAGGACAGGGCGGCAAGCGCAGCCGCTGCTATGACAATCCACTTTCTCATCGTGCTCTATCTCCCCAGGTAAATATACTGGGCAGGCCGTTGCTGCCGTCCAGTACACGGTCGTCGCCCCAGTACCAAGTGTCGTATACGCAGCGAAGCAGGGCTACGGTAACGTCGGGCTTCAGCGTAATCTTCTTGGTAGTCTTATTCACTTCCACCGCCCCGTTGGCCGACCAGTAGGTACCACCGAACTGCCACTCAAACACGCCGTGGGCAGAAAGGTTGGAGATAAAGCGAATCTCCGCTTCCGTGGGGATGCGCCAGCGACCGGCGGGAAATCCGCTTTCCTGCAGGGCGGCGCAGCGCATCTGGGCCTGCTCCATGGGCGTTCCATTGTACTCACTACCACTCAGCTTGGTAGAGATGCGGTAGGACGGGGCCAGCATGTGCCGGGTGCGTTCGGAGTTTTCCGTGGGATAGTAATGCTGCAGGGAGCGCTCTCCGCCTTCAATGGCCGGAGCTGTGGCAAAGGGTTCATTATAAGGCGCTTCAAGCCCATCCCGAAGATGAGCCTCCGTGCTTTGGCGCGGGTCTCCCAGCACAAACTCAAAGGTGCCGGACACATCGGAAATATCCGGAAGGACCGATACGTCAATCTTGTACATATCCGTACCGCCACTGGAATAGTGAACCACGCGCCAAATGTGGTCCAGTCTCCAGGCGCTGTTATTTTTATTCGGGTCGGCCTCGAAGCGGGCACGGGTGAACTGGTCGTTATTCACATACACATAGCCCCAATGGTCCGGCGTAGTGGCACCGGTGACGCCCGTCCA
Source organism: Bacteroidales bacterium UBA2716 (assembly GCA_002354005.1). Taxonomy (GTDB): domain Bacteria; phylum Bacteroidota; class Bacteroidia; order Bacteroidales; family UBA932; genus Cryptobacteroides. The sequence continues at coordinate 8,695 of DEKS01000003.1, read as the reverse complement.
GGTATCCGGATTGGGCAGGGCCTCAATAAACAGGCCGGGCTTCTGGACAATGGTTACGTGCTTGTCGTACTTCATCATCCAGCCCTCCTTGTTGTCGGCGTGGCCCACCGCAAAAGTAATGGTATAGGGCGAATAGTCAAAATCGTCCGTCTGGTAGTCGTTGTTCAGCTTATGGGTATAGCGGACCACCCCGCCTTCATCCTGCAGCCAGTCTTTTCCATCAGGATCCAGGGCCTTACGCTGGGCCTCCGAATACTCCAGATACCAGCTTCCGTCGGGATAAATATCGTCATACGCAATCTCGTCCGTATGACTCACTTGCCTCACCGTAGCGCCGTACTTTATCTGGCCGGCGGAAGGGTTTTCCCCGTAATAGGGACGGGTGACATGGATATCCTTGATGGTAATGGGATTACTGGTGGTGTAACGCACATCTACGCCGTCCTGGTTATTCAGGATATATTCCTCTTTCTCTACGGACAGATAGCGGGCATTGCCAATGCTCACCTGCTTAATCACCACATCCTTGTCCTGCCAGTACACAATGAACATGCTGGCCTCCAGCGGCACGGCGGCTTCGTCGGTCTCGGAGCCCAGAACGCCCACGCCAATGTTGTAGTGATACCAGTTGTTGCGCACAAAGCTGTTCTCGTACTCGCCGCCGCGGGTGTCCTGCGGAATCAGGATCTTGTAGTAGAATTCCCGCTGGAAGGCGGTTATGTTATGCTCCGGGTCCGGCTGGCGGTCCCAGGGAAGAACCAGCTTGAGGTAGGGCTCACGGCTTCCGTCTTCAATGGAGCCGGACTGCCAGTGATAAGGATAGGTGTACATGGGGAAGGTCTGGTAGTAGTCTCCATCCTTGTCCAGGTACAGTTCCCCCGCGCCGTTATAAAAATGCATGGAATTGTTCCGGTAATTCAGATAATCTGCATCCACGGGTTCCCATTGCAGTCCCTTTCCGGCGGGAGCGCCGCTCAGGGCCACCTTGCTCATTCCATCCACCAGGTAAATCTGCATTTCATGGGGACGGGGCGTCCAGTATTCGTAAATGGGATTGTCCTCGTTGTCTTTCCGGCCCGTATCCACGGCCATGGGGTCGTCCATCTTGATGCCCACGGTAATTTTGCTGGCATAACGGGCCATGCCCACCATGCCCTGGGCAACCACCTTCTGGGTCCGGCCCGTAAGCGTAATGGTAGAGGTGCCGCTCATGATGAACTGTTCCTGCCGATGGTTGGTGTAGGCCGAATTCACAAAGTCCGTGGTAACCATCTGGCGGCCGATATTGTCCAGGGAGGTGTCTTCCAGACCGCTCAGCAGGCTGGATGGGACATTGGCAATGGCAAACACCGTTGCCTCCGTAATGGCTGCCTGGGCCGGGAAAATCTGGTAGTTTACCTGGTTGGTGGTGAGTTCCACACGGAAAACCGCATTGCCGCGCTTGCCCAGATTGTCGTAGCGGATATGGTAGGTAGCAGGCTCGGAAGTAGCATCTCCAGGATAGAAGAAGAAGTCTACGGAGGAAATCACGTTCTCGTGATAGTTGTTCTCACCGGCCTCCGTGCCGCTGATACCCGCCTTCGTGAGACCGGTGGGTTCCAGGCAGGCTACGTTCAGTTCAATCACGGGGCCCTCCCATTGCGACTGCTCCTCTGCCTCCTTTGCACAACCGGGAAGCAGCAATACCGCACATAACAATCCGTATGAGAGTCTCTTTATCACAGATAGAAATGATATACTTGGTCGATACACTCGGACGCACCGGAAATCTCACGGTCTCCGTCCGGCGTATACGCTTTAAATGACAAGGTAATGGTTTTTCCGGAAGGGTCCCCGGAATAGTCCTGGTTGCGGTCGATGGTGATGTCTATGCGGCCGCCGTTCTTGGAAGGGTTGATGGTGGCTTCACCGGGAGTAACGGTATATGCTTCCACGTCCGTGACGGCACCCTCCTTGATAATCTCCAGTTTCCCGCCCTGGGGCGTGGTGACATACAAATAGCCGTGCGCCGCCCGGTTGGCATCCAGGAACACGTTGTAGTGGTCCTTGGGTCCGGCGGGAACGATGGTGGCCGAATTTTCCTCCACGATGAACTTCTGGGTAACCTGAAGGGAGGCGGTAGAGAATTCGATGGTGTAGTTGTTCTTGTCCCAGGGCAGGGCGCTCACCGCCAGCTGGAGGGTGCGGTTAGAGATAAAGTAACCATACACGGTCCAGATGTGGTTACGCGCAAAGTCGCCGGAGGCGGCCATGTAGAAATCCATCTCTTTATGCTGGGTTACCCCACTCTTGGTAATGGAATAATACACGGTTCCCCTTAAGGCTTTGTCGGTTTCCCGGAGGTAATAGGTTCCCAGGTGCGAGAGGTGGTTTCCGGTAATGCCGTCCTTGATAAGCTGTTCATAGCTGGGACCGTCCTGACCGGCATAGGAATAGATTTCCGGAGCCTCGGAGGACTTCAGCTCCAACGTATTGGGCCAAGGAATCTCCATCGCGGCCGACACATAGTTGTTCGGCTGGATTCTGTAGGAGGCGGTGGAGAACACATATTGGTACATGGGGATCTGGTTCCCATTCAGGACCACCCGCTCAATCGCATATGACTCCTCCGTATTGTTCTCCGTGAGCATCTGGCAGAACACAAAACGGAGTTTGGAGACGGCACGGCCCAGCGAGATGGTGGGCACCTTCAGGAAAGGTTCTTCTCCGCCCACGGTAAGTCCCTTGCCCACACCGCTCATGGGAAGGCCGCCGGAAGGCACAGCCGACACCGGCTGGTTGGGACTGAAATAGGGATTCCCGCCAAACAGGGCGTCGTTTACCTCGTCCCAGGTGGCATTTTCCGTTAAATTGCTGCCAATGGAAGCGCGGTTCACCAGCACAAATACATCTACCTTGGGACGTTCCAGCATAAACGCCTGGTCCACGCGAAGGGCATACTTACGGACGCCGCCCGCCACAGGAAGATCGGCGGTGTTGTTCACCAGGAGGCTCCCCACCTTCTGGTGGGCGTGCTCTCCGGTAGAATAGAACACCCAGATGGCCAGGTCATGGATGGCGTTTTCATCGGCCTCTGCGGGGATTTCCCCTACCGTGGCACGCGTCTGGGGCACATAGCTGTCCGGGAACTCGATGGCGATGCTCAGTTCCGGGAATTCCCCCTGCTCATAGGCACTGCGGCTGCAGGCGGCTACAAGAACCACCGGCAGCAGAAACGCTATGAACAAACACTTTCTCATTACTCAAACAATAACGTAGCGGGAGAAGACATTTCCCAGTTTACCTGCGTTTGGACGCCAATCACCAGTTGCGGGATGCCCAGGTCCGGAACGGCGTTGTATGCGCCGGCGAGCGAATAAATGGTGCACGTCAGCGTGGTGATGTGGTCCGGGATAAACACCTGCTCGAACTTCCGTTTCACAGGGTCCGTGGGCAGTTCCATCTTTCCCACCATATAGAATTTGCGGCCGGGGAGGACACGGCCATCGGCCCCGAAGAAGGTTTTTCCGCTGTTGTTAAGGAACTCCAGCGTGAAGTAGATATCTTTTCCTTCCGGGGTGGGAAGGGAAAGCGTCCGGATGGGGGCCGATTTGACTTTGGTCATATACACACCCGGCGTGAGGTTGTCGTAGGAGAAATACTCCTCTCCGTTTTCGACCGCCTGGGCGACCGGTGTAAAGTCAAAGTTCTGGGCGTACTGTCCGCTCAGGATAATGCCGGTGACGGGAAGGTTCTCGCCGGTGGCAAATACCGTGGTTTCCGGAAGGCCGTCGTTGTCCTGCAGCCAGTCGCGGTCGCTTTGCACGGTGGCGGAAAGCATGCCTACCGCAAACTGGAGAGGCTTTACCAGCGCCACGGACGTGGTATTGCTGGTAATGGATGTACCCAGCGTATAGTCGTCCAAAACATCCTGCCAGGTGTTATGCGAACTGTAAGACTGCGCAATATTCTTGTCCTGGGACGTTTTGATGGTGGTGTTCACATAATAGTACAACCCGGTAGGGAAACAGTAGCGGTTGATGGGCGCCATGCCCTCTACGCCGCTGATCCGGGGCACCACAAAGCCTGTGGGCGTCCAGCGGAGGATGGCACAGCCTGCAGGAAGGCCCATGCTCTCCGGATAGGTGCTCAGATGCTGCCAGGTTTGCTGGTTAAAACGGACGGTGAGCTCTTGGCGGTCTACCGTAAGGTATTGCGAGGCATAGGCCGTATTTGCCGTGAAACGGTTCAGGACTTCTGCCCTGAGCTCATTGAAGATGTCCCTGTACAGAAGAGGCTCCCCGGTTAGCTTTTGCACCGGATAGTGCTCCCCGTTTTCTGTAATCTCGTACGGGTTCTCGTTGTGGCTCTCGTACCCCATGAAGAAGGAATACAAGGAGGACAGCATGGATTCTACCATGGGGCCGGAACCCGGAATGATGGCGCCGTCATTGGTGATGTCCGTGTAGGCCTTGCTAAGGTTCACATCCTCCACGCTCTCGTTCCAGTTCACCACCACCTGCGTATTGACAAGCTCTGCGCCCCGCTGGTAACGGCCATTGATACGGACGGGAGCGCCCAGCATGATACTGTTCACCACATGGGCAATCACGGTGGCCTCCGAGGGGGTATCGTCACCGGGACACATCACATCCGGGACAAAGGCCAACGAAGAAGCCTGCGCCGTGGTATTCTGCGTGTCGAACCCTTGGGGAATCAGGGAACCGGAAACACGCTTGTCGTTCCCGGGAGCCCTTCCGTACAGAAGAACGGAAGCAGTCCCGATGGGCAGGAAGGTGTCTATGCCGCTGGGATAGAAATAGGCCGAAGCATTGCCGTAATTGAGTTCATTGAAGGACGGAACCTGAATGGGGAGATTCAAGGCATGATCGGTCCCCAGGACCTCTCCTTCCCTGTCGAAGGCAACCATCTTGATATCCGTAAGTCCGGTGAACGCAGGAGAGGTTTCCGCCAGCTCTGTGAGGACACCGGTATCCATCTTGGTCTGAGGAGCGCCCCCTACTGACAAGGACAGGCGCACCGATTTCAGGATTCCGGTCTTGTCTTCCGGCAGGGCGTCTTTCCGCTGGCACGCAGTTACCCCTGCCAGCGACAGGGCCGCCAGCAGACAAAACATCATGCCATAAGAAAAACGTCTTGCCATTCTTACATGCTAATTTCGTGATCCATCCCGGGTCTCCAGTCTACATTCACATCCACCCCCACCGTGTGGTCTCCGGGCTCCAGGGCACCGTTCCCGTACACTTTGGCCTTCAGGATTTCCAGCTGCGCCGGAAGCAGGGGGCGCCGGACCGACAGCCGGGTTTCCGTAATGCTGCCACCGGGGAGGGTGGAATACACGTGATACTCCCAATAGGTAACCTCTTCTTCTTCCCCGGCCTTGGTCTGAGGCACACGGGAAGGGAAATTCACCGTGGCAAAGCAAAGCTCCGAACCGGGAGTGGCCACCTTCACCGGGTCGGCCGCAATAACCGGCGTGTGCTGAAAGCGGTACACGCTGTCTGCCACGTCAAAGGCGGTGGCAAAACCGAGGGCATATACCCGAATATCCTTTACGCCGCTTCCCAGCGTGTCCAGAACCAGGGCAGTTGCACTGTTGGCCATATACAGGTTCACCTTGAACTGCTGGTCTTTCCCCTCCTGCACATCCATGTAGGAACGAGCTGTGAATACGCCCTCCCGATGGGGCCGGAGCGTATCTGCAATCTCCTGCTGGAGGCGGCTTCCGGTGCTGGTCTGGTCACCAACCAGTGCCAGGGAAGCATTGTTCTCCAGGTTGGCCAGGCCCAGATGCAAGTAGCGGTTCACCGGAATGCGAAGCGTATAGCTGGTTTGGGTGGCATCCATGATGTGATGCTCGTGATGCAGGCGGTTTTTCTCGCCTTCTACGGCGTAGAATGACAGGTCTACATCGTGGGCGCGATCTGTGAAGACATTGTTCAGGTAGGCCTTCAGGGATGTAGCTACGGCGGCTTCGGTATCCAAACTAAGTTCCGTCTCCAACTCGGTGGTGATGTTGGTTACCAGCTGGAGCTCATACGCCAGCTGGTACTCCGACTCACAGGCAGTCAAATCCTGATCCACCAGGCTGCAGCCAGTGAGGGCTACAAGTCCGGGGATAAGAAGAATCCACCGTTTTAAAGACATGGTCATAACTGTTGGAATTGGCTAATTAATTAGTTGCCCCCCCCAAATTGACATCAAAGTCGTAACCGCCTTGCCAATTCACGTCCACGGAAAGGCCCAGGGAGACCTGGCCGGCGCGGAGGTCCGGCATGGTCACATAAGCGTGTGCGAGGGATTCCGGGGTAAAGTTCATCTTCACCGTTGTAACGTAGTCCTGCATGAATACGCGCGGAGCGTTGATGGTCTTACCGTTTGCATCGAAAGGAGGATAATAGAAATCTTTTCGAGCCAGATTAATATTTCCCGTTGCATCCTTGAACTTTTCGACGGCGGCTGCATTAGTGGGATCCAAAGCACCTACCAGGTAGAAGGTACCGTCTCTTCTGATAATGTTCAGCTCACCCCAAAGGTCCTGTCCTGTTTTGTTCTTGAGTTCCAGTGCAATGTAAACAATACTCTGCTTGTCGGGGTCCTTGGACTTGTCGTAATTGTCAAAAGTAAGGGTATAGATATCCTTGGTGTAACGGTCTGCAGCCGTAGCGGTATATTTGGGTATTGCAATAGCCCCAGGAGTATCATCGTCTCCATCAAAGGAAAGATCGTCGTAAATCATTTTGGTAAAATCGCTGGTTTTGGGGAGGAAGTTCCAGCCCACCTGGTCACAAACGCCACCAATCATAATACCCGTTACCTCGAACATGTTGGAAGCTTCTCCCACGTTGATGGAGTTATTTTCTTCCGTCTCATGTCCCTTGATACCTTTATTATTGTCGTAAATAACGCTGGCGCTATAACCTACCTTAGTAGCCAAAAGGGCAGTGCCATAGTTAATGGTCTTGGCTACGCCCACGCTCTGGGTGGTAGACTTGATGATATTACCACCGGTCCATCCTCCCCAATAAGTATCGTTCCACCAGACGCCCGTAGTACCAGGGAAATCGCCATTCTGCTTGAGTTCATTGGCGGTACGGATGTTGGAATTGGTATAGTACATCAGCTCTGCCGGATAACGGTAGTTGGTGATAGGGAAAGCGCCGCCACCCACGCCGTATGCGGGGACCTCGTCAAGATAAGTGACCACATTATAATCCGGCGCCATCTCACTTTTATCATGGGGATTAATGAATGTCATAATGGCAGAACCTAACGGCAAACCCAAATTTTGAGGGAAGCCCACTTGTATAGTGGTCCCATCTACTCTGTAGAAGAACGTATCATCCAGTGTAGCATTTAATACAACGCCACCTCCCAGATCGGCAGTCCCGGAAGTATAGGTGTTTTTGCTTCTATCCGGAATCATGGCATCAACACTGGCCATAATGGTCTCGAAGGGCTTATAAGAAGTTTTTCCGTTTTCATCTACGGAAAAGAAATTCGCCGCGCGGGTAATTATCTCAGTCGCAAGCAGTTGGGCTATTCTTTCATCGGCCGTAGTAGGCGTAGCCAACACAACACGGGACAGAATACTGTAAAGGTCCTCCGTCAGACGCAGAACGGAGCCAGACGATGCGGAGCGAAGTTCCTTTAATACTTCTCCACCAACCGTTTTAGACTGGATGGTCATAATGTTATGATACGTTTCACCCACCACAGCTGCCAAAGGAGCCATGGACGTACCGGCGCCAAACTGGTCTCCAAGTTGCCGCCAAGTTATACTTCCAATATGGAAAGTATAGTTAATACCAGTATTTTTGTCGTAGTGCTCAGCACCATCGGTAACATCCTTCTGCGCAAGGGCCCGTCCCGTGGCATCGTCCGGCCACCAGAAATGGTAACGACCGTCCACCGTCTCTGCTCCCGACTTAATCTTATATCCACGGGCCGCCGTCTGCACCTCCAGACCCGTATTCATAATACCGGTAAGGATACGGCCCATCAAATCTCCAAAAAGTTTAAATGCATCATTCTTTCCATTCATTCGGTCTTTTAAGGAGAATGTCACATTATCCAGCGTAACATCGGTTGCGCTACCGGCGGCATCCACGTTGCCCAGCTTTTCATCCGTATCATTACCGGTACGTGTAGCCCGGCCGTACAACAGGACCGTATTGGTTTCCAGAGGAAGAGCCAGCTGAAGAACGCGAATACCACTGGTGGTGGTAGCATCCCCTTCCAGCATCATATCACCCAGATCAAAATCCTTGGTGGCTTTGTAACCGGTCACATCGAAAAGGAAAGGCTGGTTATCGGGGCCCACTTTATCGATACTGTAAGTGAGCAGGTGTACATCCTGCATACCACGGAAATTGCCACCGCCCGCCTGGACAGCCGTTGCCGTTTGCTTGGTTTCCGACGCAGCGGAAGACACGTTCAGCACCAGTTTGGTGAGCACGGTATTGTCGTCGGGATTGTAGGTGGGGTTGTTAGGAGCAACCTCTACGGCTTCCCTTTGGCAAGCCATGAGAGCCACTATGGAAAGTGCGCTCAAGATTGTTAACTTGGTTTTCATACCTATAAAAATTAATAATTATTTGTTCATTACTGCTTTCCAGGCCTCGAACTCCTTGCGGGCGGGGCCGTAGGTTTCTATTCCCTTGAGGTTCTGAGCGGCGGCATGGGAGCCCGCGCG
>DEKS01000095.1 GCA_002354005.1 Bacteroidales bacterium UBA2716 | reverse complement strand
CTCCAGTGGACCCTGGACAAGAACCTGGGCGAGGGGACGGTCTTTGACATTACCCGTCCCTTCTCCTCCGTCACCAGCGCCCGTCCGCGGCCGTATTATGCCATTCCGGCCAATCACCAGCTTTCGCTGTACGCAGAGGAAAATGGCAGCGCCAAGCTGGGCAGCGGAGCGCTGGAATGGGCCGCCGGCGTGCGCATGAGCCTACTTTTGGGCGCCGGAAAAGCGTTCCGGGTGAATGCCCGGCCGTATGTGGACCCGCGCGCCAACCTCCGGTACAATTTCCCAACCGCCATCGTTAAGGGGCACCGCCTGGACGCGGGCATTTATGCCGGCGCAGGCCTTCATACCAAATTCCCTACCATGGACATGCTGTACCCGGAGCCGGTGTACGGCGACATCCAAGTGTTCAACTACTGGCCCGTAGAGGCACAGCTTCGCCGTTCCTACATGTACGTGTACAAGGTAGACCCCACCAATTATGAACTGGCGCCGGCCCGCAACTTCAAATGGGAGGTGGGGGCCGATCTATCCTGGAACGGCTTCCATCTGTCCGTGGACTATTTCTGCGAGAACATGATCTCCGGCTTCCGCGACAGCTCCCGTTACGGGCGCTACATTGTCAAGCGCTACGACGGCGGCGGAATCGACAAGAACACCCTTACAGGCCCGCCGGACGTGGCTTCTCTGCCCTGGAAGGCCGATACCCTCCTGCAGGCGCACGGCATTACCACCAACGGTTCCCAGACCCTCAAGCAGGGCGTGGAATTTACGTTTTCCTCGCCCCGCATCCGGGCCATCAATACGCGCATTACGGCCAACGGCGCCTGGTTTGTCACCAAAAACACCAACAGCGCGCCGCTGTACTATGTTCCGTCGGCCATCGTCAACGGCAGCCGGTACAATTATGTGGGGTATTATGAGGTGAACGACGGCAGCACCTTCACCCAGCTGAACACCAACATCATGCTGGATACCCAGATTCCGCGTCTGGGGCTCATCCTGTCCGTATCCTGCCAAACCTCCTGGTTCAGCAACCACTATCCCATTGCACGCTCCACCATGCCGCTGTCCTACCTGGACAAAAACCTGGTGGAACACCCCTATACGGAGGCCGATGCGCAGGATCCGGTACTCCGCTACCTGATACTGGAGGAGAGTTCCATGAACTACAATTACCTGGTGCCCTTTGCTACGTACTTCAACCTGAAGGCCACCAAAAAGTTCCTGGACGGGAGAATGGGGATTTCGCTCTTTGTGAACCGCCTGCTGGCCATTGCGCCGGATTATTACATGAACGGCGCCTTTGTGCGGCGTTCCTCAACGCCGTACTTCGGCATGGAAATCGACTTTAAACTATGAAAAAGCTTGCCCTCATATGGTCTTTGCTGGTGCTGGTTTCCTGCACCAAGCAAAACCTGTTCTGCCGGGTAACGCTCCAGGTAGATTCCGCACAGCCCATTGTGGCGCTTACGGTGGATAACAGCCTGGAAGGCAATTATTTCCGGAACCTGAACACCGGGGAAACCTATTCGTTCCCCGTATTCGTGAACGGCAAGTGCGAGCTGCAGGTATTAAAAGGCGTATATGTGCTGGCGTTCGACGGAGTGGCCGCCGGCGCGGACGGAACGGCCCGGCGGGTGCGCTCGGCCCAGTATGCCACCATGCTGGATGCCGTAACGCTTACGGCCGATGACGCCACGGTAACGCTTAAACTGCTGGAACTGCAATGAGGAAGTGCTGGCTCATACTTGCTTTGTTAACGGGCGTAAGCCTGCCGCTTGTCGGCCAGGTGCGCTCGGAAGGCCAGACCTTGCTTTTCCAGCCGGTGGACAACCGGACGCAGGCGCAGGTGGGCTTCCGGATGCGGGAAGAGGACGATGCATACCTTCCGGCAGAAGGCAAAGGCCTGATGCAAGGGGAGTTCCGCGCCCGTTCCCGCCACAGCCTGGACTCCATCCACCGGGTGGAAGGACGCGTCTCTTACGAGCGGGGCGTCAAGCGGGCCGTTAACTGGAACACCTCCTCGGACTGGGACCTGCTGGCCCCGTACATTACCCTGGACACCGTGGGCGGCGACCTGCAAAAAGAGCAGTACCGCTTTGCCGCCCGTTTCGCCTCGCGCCCGGGCCGTTTCTTCTACAGTATTTGGGCGGACTATCGCGCCTTGCACGAGTACCGCAACGTGGACCCGCGTCCGCGTAATATTACGGCCGATTTACAGGTATCGGCCCTGGGAGGCCTTCAGATGGGAGCGTATGCGCTTTCCCTGGAGGCGGGCTACCGGCGTTACCACCAGAGTGAGGATGTGGAATTCATGGACCCGAAGGGCAACAACACTTCCGTGCTGCATTACCTGGGTTTCGGGCGCTATTCCACCCGTTTCTCCGGCGCCAAGAAGAACATGGCGGTGCGTTTTAACGGCAATGGTTTTAACGCCCGCCTGGTCCTGGAGCCCGTAAACGGCCTGGGCTGGATAGGCGGCGCCTCCTACGCCTGGCTCCAGGTGGCAAGGCATCTTCCCGGAAACAACGAAACACCTATAACACAGTTACTTAACCAGGAGTTCGCCCTCTGGGGCGGGCACAAATGGTCGCAGGCCTATATCCGGGCCGATGCCCAATTGCGCGTAAAAAACGGCACGGAGAACATTGTGGACCAGACCAGCGCCTTCAATGTGCTCTCCGGTCTGGATATGCTTCAAGTCCTGTCCTGGAAGGCCTCCGTGAGCGGATTCCGGAGCTGGAAAGGGGAGCGGGGCACCTGGACGCTGCTGCCGCGCCTGGCTTACAGCGGTTCCAGCTGGCAAAATGTGCAGCCGGGAGCGGGCATGGCTTTCCATTATGCGCAGGCTTCCGCTACGGGCAGTGCCGCTTTCCGGGCCGGCGCCTGGAAGTTCCGCGTGGAAGGGGAGGCGGGCGTCCGGCTGTGCGTGACCAGTAGTCGGAATCTGGAGAAGTTGTCGCTGGACAGCCGCTTCCAGACGTATTTCGACCACTTGTATGGCCGATGGTCGGACCACAC
>DEKS01000168.1 GCA_002354005.1 Bacteroidales bacterium UBA2716 | reverse complement strand
ACGGTGGACGAGATGCCCGTAGCGGTGGTGGACCTCTCCGGCGGTTCCTACAGCCGCCGCTATATCCAGAAGGTGGACGCCACGCGCGAGTGCGAGGTTCTCACCTACTGCGCCTCGCTGGAAGAGGCCAAACAACTGATGCAGCGACAGGTGGTGCACGGCGTCATTTATATTCCTTCCGACTTCGACCACAAGATTGTCCGCGGCGAGCAGGGCGTCATTTCCACCTATGCCGACATGTCCAGCTTCCTGTACTACAAGTGCCTCACCATGGGTACCAGCCTCACCATGCTGGACGAGATGCATACCATCCAGACCGAGCGTTATACGGCCGCCGGATTGGACGGGCAGAGCGCCTACCAGCTGGTGCAGCCCGTACTCTCAGATGAACAGATGCCTTATAACCGGCCCTTCTCCTACACCATCTTCTTCATTTCCGCGGCGCTCCTCCTGGTAATCCAGCAGACCATGTTCTACGGCGGGTCGCTCCTTGCCGGCACGCTGCGCGAACAGAACCGGAGCTTTGCCTCCCTGCCCAAGCAGTTGCAGGGGCTGGGCGTCGGCCGTGTGGTGCTGGGCCGCGGCGCCGCGTACCTGTCCGTGTACCTGGTCACGGGGACCCTCATCGCCCTGCTTATTCCCTGGCTGTTCCGCCTGCCGCAACATGCCTTCTGGGGCGATGTGATGGTGCTCCTGGTGTTCTACATCCTGGACTGCATCTTCTTCACCTTCACCTGGTCCACCCTCATCTGGAAGCGGGAAACGGTGTTTGTGCTGTTCCTGTCCGTATCGCCCATGTGCCTGTTCCTCACCGGCTTTTCCTGGCCGATGACCGCCATTCCGGCCTTCTGGCAAAAGGTGGCGCTCCTCTTCCCTTCCACCTTTGGCTGCCGGGCCTTCATCAACCTGAACACCGCCGGCTGCACCCTGCAGGGCATTGCTCCGGAGATCCGGGCCATGACCATCCAGACGGTGGTGTATTACTTCCTGTCCTGCGCCGCCGTGTTTGTGGAGAACAAGGTGACGGAGCACCGCGCCCGGCTGGAAGCCCTGCGTTCCCGCGTGGATGGGCATTTTGGCGTCCCCACCGGTGAAGAAGCCCGCCAAATCATTGCAGGTGAATAAAATAGTTGTACCTTTGCACTCTCTATGAAGAAGAAGGTACTCATCACATGGCTGCTGCTGGCGGTGACAGGCGTCCTGCATGCGCAGGAGCTGGCGGATACGCTGGATGCCTCGCGCATATCGGCCATCCGGGAGAAGACCCGCAACACCACCCAGACCGGCCTTATGCATATCGAGAGCAAGCAGCTCACCTCCGGCATCGCCGTTTTTGGCACGCCGGACGTCATCAAGAAACTCCAGCTGCTGCCGGGCGTAGCCGCCGGGAACGAGCTCATGAGCGGCCTGTACGTGCACGGCGGGGACGGCAACGACAACCTTTTCCTGCTGGACGGCGTCCCGCTGTACAACATCAGCCACTTCGGCGGCCTGTTCTCCAGCTTTAACACGGATATCATCGACAACCTGGACTTTTACAAGAGCGGTTTTCCGGCCCGGTACGGCGGCCGCATGTCGTCGGTGGTAGATGTGGAGACGCGCGAGGGCAACATGAAGGAATACCACGGCAGCGCATCGCTGGGCCTCATTGACGGGCGTGTGCAGGTGGAGGGGCCCATCGTCAAGGAAAAGACTTCCTTCAATGTGGGCCTCAGGCGCACGTGGATGGATGTGGTCACCATTCCGGCCATCTGGTACGCCAACCGGCGCAACGGCCCGGACCAGACCGTGGGCGGCAGCTATGCCATGTGGGACATCAATGCCCGCGTCACGCACCGCTTCGCGCCCGGCAACGTCCTCAATGCCTGCTTCTATACCGGTGCCGATGACCTCCGCGCCTCCATGGAGACCAAGGACGCCTCCAACATGAAGCTGGGGGTCAAATGGGGAAGTTTAACCGGCTCGGTATCGCATTTTTACGAGTTCTCAAAAAAACTCAAAGCCAAAACGGCGCTATACTATACGCAGAGCACCTCGGACACCGGCTACAACTTCGGGTTCCGCAGCGAGAAAGAAGGCGTGGTCACGCGCAACACCATGGACGACAAAGACATTGCCTCCGTGCGTGAAGTAGGCCTTACTTCCAACTGGGACTGGTATCCTAATCAGTACAACCATGTGCGCTACGGGCTCAGCGCACAATACCACTGGTACCATTCCGGACGCACATATGCATCGTCCGCCGAGGAAGACGGCGTGCCCACGTCCAAAAACGGAGACGACGTGTCGCAGGGCTACCGGGCTTTTGAGCCGGCCGTATATGCCGAGGACGAAATTTTCCTCCGGTACAACCTCACGCTCAATGCGGGCCTCCGCTTCGCCCTCTTTGCCACACCAGGCAAAACCTACCCGTCGCTGGAGCCGCGCGTGGCGTTCAAATGGCTCATCAACAATTCCATATCGGCCAAACTCTCCTATACGCGGATGAGCCAGTTCGCGCACCTGGTGTCGGCCGTGTACATGGATTTGCCGTCCAACAGCTGGATGCCTTCCACGGCCCATGCCAAACCCATGGTCAGCGATCAGGTGGCCGGGGGCATCTACACCAGCTTCGGCCCGTTTACCTTCAACCTGGAAGGCTGGTACAAGACCATGGAGAACGTACTGGTGTACAACGGAAGCAACACTTTTGTACCGCCCATCACCGAATGGGAAAAATCCTTTACGGAGGGCCGGGGCCGCTCGTATGGCATGGAACTGGAAGCCACCTACAGCAAAGGACCGCTCACCCTCACCGCCTACTATACCCTCTCCTGGTCACGACGGTACTTCGAGGCCATTTTCCCCGGCTGGTATCCGGACCGCAACGACAACCGGCACAAGATTAACCTCATTGCATCCTGGCACTTTGCCAAGCACTGGGAGGCCTTTGCCAACTGGAACTACCACAGCGGCAACCGCATCACCTTCCCCTCGCACTACATTGAGGTGGGCGGCAAGCGACGCTACCTGTACGACGCTCCGTACAACATGCAGCTTCCGGATTACCACCGCCTGGATATCGGCGTAGACTTTACCACCACCTTCCGCAACGGGCACGGGCTCAAGGTGAACCTGAGCATCTACAACACCTACAACCACCTCAACGCCTCGCTGGCCTTCCTGCGCACAGACAAGGACGGCAATTTCAGCGGCATGGCCTACGGCCTCATCCCCATCATTCCCACCTTCACCGTCACGTACAAATTTTGATGAAAAAAGTATTCTATATTCTGTCGATGCTGCTTCTGGCTGCCTCCTGCGAAATTCCGTTCCAACTGGAGCAGAACGGGAAGGCGCGCATCTATGTGCAGGGCATCGTCCACAACGGCGAGGTCTTTGTCACCAAGCAGGTAGCCAATCCCGTGAGTGGCCGGCAAATGGCGGATGTGCCCATAGACGTACGCACTTCCCTGGACGGGGATCGTTTCTCGCTGGAAGTCACGGCCGATGGTCTTGAAACGGCAACGGGAAGCACCACGGTGCCGCCCACGCCGGACCTGGAGGCCGTTACCGCCAGGACCTTCCCTATCGACACGCTCACCGTTACGCAGGTCACCTTTAAACTGAACCACGCGCCTGCAGAGGGCGAATATTATGGCATCCGCATCCAGCGGGACCAGCACCTGATTTTTGAAGACGGCACCGAAAAAGACACCACCTCCTATGCCACGCCCGGCTACATTCTTACTTTAATTGAAAGTGGCAGCTTTAATCTGGAGGACTTTATGCAGGTGAGCTTTGACGGCCAATTTATGGGCGGTCCCGAGTACCAGCCGCTCACCCTGGTTAGCCGGAAGCAGTTCCGGGAGAATGAATATACGTTCTACCTGGGCTCCTTTGACGCGCAGCTGCTGGATGCTATCCGGGGCCGCATGCCGGAAGGCGATACGGGCGCTGCCGGCGGCGACATTGCCAGCGGAGAAGTGGGCAGGCAGAAGGACAAGAAAGAAGAGATAACGCCCGTGGAAACCCACACGGAATACACCTTTACCTTCTACCGGCTCTCGGAGGAATTCTTCCTCTTTGCCAAAGCCCTGTTCCAAAGCAATTTTGACTTCCTGTCCAACATGGGGCTCATTCCCGCCAACTTTACCTGGAGCAATGTCAAGGGCGGCCTGGGCGTGGTGGGCGCCGTGAGCAGCGTCACCCTGGGACCCTACTGCTACGACCCGCTCCCGGAAGGCGATGGCAAAGAAAATTAAAATAAATTTTGCTATTTCCGGAAAAGATACTACCTTTGCATTCCCCAACAGGGGCGTAGCTCAGCTGGTTTAGAGCGCTTCAGTCACATTGAAGAGGTCATCGGTTCGAATCCGATCGTCCCTACTCCCCCAAGAGACCTTCCTCCAAGGTCTCTTTTTTTGGTATTACGGCCTAAAATTGCTACATTTGGAGGGATCTGTATATCGCACAAGTTAGGGCTCAATGCAAAAACCCGGTTGTTTTGCATTTTTTTAGGCAAAGATTGTAGCAAGCCTGAAGATGAAGAACGGAATGTCCCTCACTCCACGGAACTGTAGCCTGAATGCTTTGACTTTTGCGTTGAAAGACTCTGCTGAGGCATTGGTTGAGCGGTTATCGAAGTAGTTCAAGATTGTATCGTAGTTGTTCATGAAGGTCTCCAGAACAGTGTTGAAGCTCTTCATCTGCATCTTTCTTACTCGCTCATACCACCGTGCAAGTCTCGTGAGCAGTTTGGGCCGTGACGCATCCACGGTGTTGTATATCTGCACTAGCTCCAGATACCTGTCATATGCAGTCTTGATGTCCGGATAGTACCGGAAGAGTACCTCGGCACGAGCTTTCTGGGTATCCGTCCACTTGCTGGAATGGATAAGCAGCAACCGCTTGGAACGAGCCAGGAGCTGACG
>DEKS01000004.1:2778-7107 GCA_002354005.1 Bacteroidales bacterium UBA2716 | reverse complement strand
TTTGTAGAATTAAAACAGTTAGTATTATGGCAAAAGTAGCAACCAATAGCAATTTTACCGAGCTGCTGCAGGACAGCAAGCTGGTTATCGTAGACTTCTGGGCCACCTGGTGCGGCCCCTGCCGCATGCTTTCCCCCATCCTGGACGAGGTTGAGGAAGAGATGTCGGACAAAATCTCCGTGGTAAAGGTAAACGTGGACGACGCCGACGAAATTGCCGCCCAGTACCGCATCATGAGCATCCCCACGCTGCTGTTCTTCAAGAACGGCCAGCAGGTGGACAAGTCCGTGGGCGCCATGCCCAAGCCGGCCCTGGTGGAAAAAATCAACGCAAACCTCTAATCGTCATGAAAAAGCTGCTCCTTACCCTGGCCCTGGTGTTCGGGACGCTGACCGCCGCGAACGCCCAGTTCGGCATTGTCGGTGGCTGGACCACCGCTAAGACCCCTTCGAGCATTGCGGACCTGAAGCCCCAGAACGGCAACATGTTCCATGCGGGCGTGGCTTACAAAATTGAGCTGGGCCCTGTGTTCACGTTGCAGCCGGCGCTGGTATATCAGGGCAAGACCACGTTTGTGAACGAAGCGCAGCCGGCTGCCTCCCTGTACACGCGTGGCAATTTCCTGGAACTGGAAGTGGGCGCCCAGGTGGGTATCGACCTGCTGGCTCTGCGTCCGTATTTCCTCTTCGAGCCTTTCATCGGCTACGACCTGGGCGCATTGAACAAGCTCAACGGTAACGTGGAGCAAGCGCTGAACGACGCCCGGAACAAGTTTGAGTATGGATTTGGCGTGGGCGCCGGTATTGAACTGGTGAGCCACATCCAGATTTCCGTACAGTGGTTCATGAACATCGGGAACCTGTACGACGGCAACAAACTCTCCATCGAGTATAGTAAACTGAAGGACCTCAGAAACTTCCAGGGTGTCAAGATTTCATTGGGGCTGTTCTTTTAGGCTATGGGAAAGCAGGTGGTGATTTTTTGTGCTTCGAGTAACCTCATAGACCCGAAGTACAACGAGGCGGCGCGGAAGCTGGTCCGCGGCCTGCACGCCAAAGGCTACGATATCGTTTCCGGCGGCGGAGACCGTGGCACCATGGGCGCCATTACGGACGAATCCATCCGCGTAGGCGGTCGGCATGTGGCCGTTTTGCCGCGTTTCATGGCCGGCCTGGAGCGGAAGGGCGTGTCGGAGGTGGTTTGGACCGATACCATGTCCCAGCGCAAGGACCGCATGCGGGAAAACACCGTGGCGGCCATCGCCCTGCCCGGCGGCATCGGCACCTTGGATGAGCTCATGGAAACCCATACGCTGCGCAAGCTGCATAAATATGAGGGCCCCATTTACGCCCTCAATCTGGACGGCTATTATGAGCCCCTGAAATCGCTGTTTGCCCATTTCGTAGCAACGGGCATGACGGCCCAGGCAGACATCGACCTGGTCGCCTTCCCGGAAACGGTGGAGCAGCTGCTGGAAAACTTTTAATGGACATTCAAGCCCTTTATACCTATCTGCGGCCCAATCTGGACCGCGTAGAGGCGCGGATAGACACGTCTCTGCGCTCGGATATTGCCCTGCTGGACGGCATTAACCGCCGTCTGCGGGAGCATCCCGGCAAAATGCTGCGTCCGATGCTGGCGCTGCTGGTGGCGGGTGCCTGCGGCGGCGTTACGGAAGATACCCTCCGCTTCGCCGCAGCGGCGGAGCTCCTGCACAATGCCACCCTCCTGCACGACGACGTGGTGGACGGGGCGGTGGAGCGCCGCGGCGTTCCCACGGCGGCCAAGCTGCTGGGCGGCGGTCCGGCGGTGCTGGTGGGGGACTACTGGCTGGTGAACTGCATGCAGGAGGTGCTGGACGCCTCGCATGAGCCGGAACGGGTGCTCCGCATCTTTGCCCGGACGCTGCATCACCTTACGGAAGGGGAGCTCCTGCAAATGGAAAAGGCCGGAAAGGGAGATACTTCCCAGGCCGATTACCTGCGCATCATCTACGGCAAAACGGCGTCGCTGTTTGAGGCTACGGCCACGGCGGCGGCCATATCGGCCCGGGCGAGCGAGGAACAGGTGAAGGCCATGGGGCAGTTCGCCCGCCTGCTGGGCACGGCGTTCCAAATCAAGGACGATATCCTGGACTACAGCGAGTCATCGGCCGCGCTGGGAAAACCGGTGGGGCTGGACCTCAAGGAACAGAAGATTACCCAGCCGCTGCTGTGTGCACTGGAGGCGGTGCCGGCCGACGAAAGCGCCCGCTGGCGTGCCCGTGTGGCGCAGGCGGCGGATCATCCGGAGCACATTGACGCCATTGTGCATTTTGTGCACGCGCAGGACGGCGTCGCCAAGGCCGGGCAGGTGATGGACGACTTTATCGTCGACGCCATCCGTTGCCTGGAAGTGCTGCCGGAGAGTCCCGATAGGCAATATTTGCAGGACCTGGCCCAATTCGTAGGAGACCGGAAGGCATGACCGTTTACGGGAATACGGAAGTAGTGGCCGCCCTGCACCTGATGGTGGAGAGCGGACATG
This sequence comes from Bacteroidales bacterium UBA2716, assembly GCA_002354005.1. GTDB lineage: Bacteria > Bacteroidota > Bacteroidia > Bacteroidales > UBA932 > Cryptobacteroides. The sequence continues at coordinate 4,581 of DEKS01000004.1, read as the reverse complement.
TGCCGCATGCTCTCCTGCTGCACGAAGATGACGGCGGCGGGGCTTTCCCGCTGGTCATCAACTTCCTGGAGGAGCTGTATGGCGGGTCGCCGCGCGTACAAAAGCTCATCCACCCGGACATCCATTTTGTGTTTCCGGTGGCGGGCTCGGACAAGCCCGTGTCCATGCAGTTCCTGGGCAAGTTCCGGGAACTGGCGCTGGAGAATCCGTATTTCTTTGAGAATGAGCTGTATACGGCCATCGGCATAGAGGGGAAGCAGGGCAATATTTCCGTGAATGAGGCCCGGAGCATCCTGGACCGCCTGTCGCTGAGCGCCGTGGAGGGCGGCTACCGGACGGTGGTGGTGTATTTGCCGGAGAAGATGAATGCCCAGGCGGCCAATGCGCTCCTGAAGATGGTGGAGGAACCGCCGGCAAAGACGCTGTTTGTGCTCATCACCCATGCGCCGGAGAAGGTGCTCGTGACCATATCGTCCCGCTGCCTGCACATGCGCGTGCAACCCTTGTCGCCGGAGGCGGAGCGGGAGGTGCATGCCCGGGAAAATGCGTCCAATCAGGCACTTACGGACTTGTTCCATGACCTGCTGGAGGCCATTGTCTCGCGCGACAGGCTCAAGGCGCTGGAAACCGGCGAGGCCGTAGCGGAACTCAAGGTGCGGGAGCAGCAGAAAAGCTTCTGCCGCCTGGCCTCGGAGGACCTCAGGCGGCTCTTTTTCCTGCAAAAAATGCCAGCCCTGGCCCGCGTGCCGGAGGGCGAAGAAGACTTTTACAAGCGCATGGCCGGGGCCCTGAAACCCACTTTCCCGCGCAGGGGAATGGCCGCCCTGGACCGTGCCCTGCTCCTGATAGAGCGGAATGTGAACCAGAAAATCCTGTTCACCGATTTGGTGAATCAACTATATAGTTTATGAACGATTTAACCAACGAAACCATTCAGTTTGACTGCTTTCGTGGCTGTATGGTGGTGTCGGACGAGTCCACGGGCGAGACAGACATCAAATACAGGCAGGGATGCTGCAAGTTGGAGGTATACGATACACTCAAGGGGATTGCCCAGGAGCAGTTTGACGACTTTTACGAGGTCCGGTTCAAGAATACCCGCAAGGGGATTTACGTGAATGCATCGGGCCAGAGCGTCAAAACCGGAGACCTGGTGGTGGTAGAGGCTGCCACGGGGCACGACCTGGGCATAGTGACGCTGGAAGGGGCCATCGTGGGCCGACAGATGAAGTGTAAGGGCATAGACCCCGCCAAGACGGAGCTCAAGAAAATTTACCGCAAGGCGCGCCCCTTCGACATCCAGCGCTGGCAGGAGGCTATCGCCCGCGAGCAGGAAACCATGATCCGGGCCCGCGTGCTGGCTGCTAACCTGGGCCTGGAGATGAAGATTGGCGATGTGGAATTCCAGGGAGACGGCACCAAGGCCATCTTCTATTACATTGCCGACGGCCGTGTGGACTTCCGCCAGCTCATCAAGGACTTCGCAGAAGAGTTCCACATCCGCGTGGAGATGAAGCAGATCGGCGCCCGTCAGGAGGCGGGGCTCATCGGCGGTCTGGGTATCTGCGGCCGCGAACTTTGCTGCGCCAATTATATCACGGAGTTCAAGTCCATTACCACTTCTGCTGCCCGTGTGCAGGACCTGTCGCTGAACCCGCAAAAGCTGGCGGGGCAGTGCGGCAAGCTCAAGTGCTGCCTGAACTACGAGGTGGCGGCCTACATGGACGCGCATTCCCGCATCCCGCGGGTGCAGGAGCCGCTGGAGTTCCAGGACGGCCAGGCATGGCTGGTAAAGACGGACAT
>DEKS01000004.1:0-2756 GCA_002354005.1 Bacteroidales bacterium UBA2716 | reverse complement strand
CGGCCAGTCAGGTGCGTGAAATCCAGGCCATGAACCGCCGGGGCGAAAAACCGGCCACCCTGCACGAGGAAGAGGTGGTGGCGCCGGAGTTTGTATCTGCGGTGGGGGACGATGCCATCAACCGCTTCGACCCGGAAAAGAAAAAGCGCCGCCGCAAGAACCGCAGCAAAAAGCCTGCGAAAAAGGACTAATGGGACACGGTAAATTAAAGAAATTCGCGGAGAACGCGACTTTCCGCTGCCTGTTGCAGCCGGACGCTTCCCAGGTGCTGGACAAGGTGCCCGGCAGCAAGGAGCTGCGCCTCCGGGACCATGCCATCAAGGGGAACTGGGGCCGGGAGATGTTCGGCAACGACCATCCCATTGTGCTGGAGCTGGGGTGCGGAAAGGGGGACTACACCATTGCCCTGGCGCTCAGGCATCCGGAAATCAATTACATAGGGGTCGATATCAAAGGCGCGCGCCTGTGGAAGGGGGCCAAGTATGCCACGGAGCAGGCGCTCCCGAATGTGGCGTTCCTCCGGACACGGATCGAGTTCATTGACGCGTTCTTTGGGCCGGGGGAGGTGGCCGAGATTTGGCTCACGTTCAGTGACCCGCAGCTGCGCGGCAGCGAGAATGCACGGCTCAGCTCTCCGCTCTTTTTGGAGCGCTACCGCCGCTTCCTCAAGCCCGGCGGCATCGTCCACCTTAAAACGGACTCCCGCTATCTGTACGAATACACCTTTTCGGTTGTGAAAGTCAATGGCTTACAGGTACTTGCCTACGGTTCCGATATTTATCATGAGGGTCTGCAGGCAGGCAATAGCCTGCCTGACAGTTCTGATGTCATGAACTCTTCTCCTGTCATTTCGAGCGAAGCCGAAGGCGGAGTCGAGAAATCTCCTGCTTTGGACGTTGCCGTTGTCTTTGAGGTGCAGACGTTCTATGAGAAGATGTTCCTGGAGATGGGGCTGCCTATTACGTATTTGGCGTTCTGTATCGACCATGAAGGGCCGTATGCCTTCCCGGGGGAGGCTTTTGACCATGATTACTGGCTGGAGGCCGAGGGACCGCGGCGCAGTTTCTCGCATCAACCGAACAAAAAAGGGTGAGTTTTTTTTGTTATATTTGTACGTTATGGCAAAGTTGGTTTACACAATGGGCGAAGTGGCGCAGACGCTGGGGGAAAATGCCTCGGCCGTGCGCTACTGGAGCAATTATTTCGAGAAATTCATCCATCCCCAGCGGAACGCCAAGGGGAACCGGCTGTATCATCCGGAAGATATTGAGGTCCTGAAGCAGGTTCAGTTCCTGGTGAAAAACCAGGGACTCACGCTGGAGGGTGCCCGGCAGCGCCTCACGGAGGACCACCGCAGCGTGGACCGGCGTGTGAAGGCCATCGAGAAACTCAAGGACATCCGCGCCCAGTTGGTGGCGGTCCGCAAGGGGCTGTAAGTTAAAAAATGTAATCCTGCGTAAAAAATTACGCCAAAAAAGACATTCTGCGTAAAAATCTGCCCGGGCGACTTGCCTGGGCGGGTTATTTTTTAATACATTTGTGTAAATTGCGAAGTATCAATGCATAACTTTAATTAAAACCATATGTCAAAACGCAAACTCTTCCTTTCCCTTGTGGCCCTTTTGGGGCTGGTATGGGGTGCCCGCGGCCAGGAGAATCCCTGGTACGTGGGGCTGGGCGGCGGCACGTCCTTCGGGCAGGCCACCTTCTCCAGCATCACAGAAGCCGGCGTGCGCAGCTGGGGCCTGCAAGGCGGTCTCTTCGGCGGGTACAAGTTCAGCCGCCTCGTTTCCCTTGAAGCGGGCTTCCAGTACGGCCAGCAAAAGCAGTACAACCTGACCTGCTGCCCTTACTGGCTCGCTACGGACGGCACATGGAAAGCCACGCAGGTCCTGGACAAGGACGGCTGGTACTTTGAGGACCTCACGGTCCCTACCCGCTGGTTCAAGATTGGTCTTCAGGCCAACTTCAACCTGCTCTCGTTCATCAAAAGCAACGACCACTGGTTCCTGGACCTGTCCCCGCAAATCTCTGCGGTGAACACCAAGTCCACCTGGCAGGGCAACCTTTCCCATGGCCAGGGGTATCATGAAGAGGTGCAGGCGGCCAACTGGCACCTGGGCCTTGGCGGCCAGCTGGGCTTTGCGTATGCCTTCAACGACCTGGTGAAGCTGGGCCTCTACGGCGGCGTTACCGCCCTCACCGGCAAGCGCTTTGATATGATTCCCAACAAGGTGCACAAGACCAACCTTATCTGGGATGCGGGCCTTAAGCTCACGTTCTCCTTCGGGAAGAACAAGAAGAAGGAAGCTGCCGCCCTTGCCGCCGCGGAGGCTGCCGCAGCAGCGGAAGCCGCCCGCTTAGCCGCGGAGCAGGCCGCCAAGGAAAAGGCTGCCCGTGAGGCTGCCCAGAAAGCGGCGCAGGAGAAGGCCGCCCAGGAAGCCGCCGCCAAGGCCGCCCAGGAGCAGGCTGCCCGCGAGGCCGCGGAAGCCGCTGCCGCCGCGGAGGCCGCCAAGTACTACCACGGCACCTTCCAGAACGTCTATTTTGCCGACAACAGCATCAAGCTGGGACCGGAAACGGCCAAGCTGGACGAGGTCGCCCGCATTCTGGAACAGTACCCCAACACTACCGTGGCCCTGTATGGCTATGCCTCCAAGACCGGTGAAGAGAACTACAACCTGCGCATGACAGAAAAGCGCGTGGAGAAGGTGAAGAATTACCTGGTGGAGAAGGGTATCGACCCCGACCGCATC
>DEKS01000158.1 GCA_002354005.1 Bacteroidales bacterium UBA2716 | reverse complement strand
GGGATTTCGCTGAGGTATTGAATACCAGCTAGACTGCCATCATCCTCAAAAACGGGGCTTTCCTCAGCAAATAAGAAGTAGTCTTGGTAATATCGAAGTCCGTAATACCATCGGCACCCTAAGGATCAATGTGAAAGTGCTGTCATGGGTCCAAGAAGTGGGACGATGACAGCGGTGCCACAATCACGACAAGGTTTACAACAATGCAACCCGTCATGTCCGGCCCCGACCGGACATCTTTGCGCCAAGGTCCATTCACTGGACCCTCAGGACAATCTTTGGGGACATAATATATGAAACAAGGCGGTTTTTTATTAACTTCGCATGTTAAAACGAACGACCATGCAAAAGGTTAACAAGAAAACAAGAAAGGTACTCCTTTGGACCGCCGTCATCCTTGCGGGGGTGGGCTTCCTCATTAATATGGTGGCCAGGCAGCAGCTCAAGAGCGCCCTGAACGCCATCCCTGGTGCGGAGGTGCAGGTGAGCAGGGTCCATCTTTCCTTGCTGGCCGGCAACGTGCATCTCCGGGACGTGGCGTTCACCCTCCGGGACACCACGGACGCCGGGCCGGACATTGAGGGAAACATCCAATCCCTCAAACTGCAGCACGTGCGCTGGTTCCGCCTATTCAAAGGCGAGGCCCGGGCCAAGCGCCTGCTCATCCGGGAGCCCGTAGCTCGCATCCTCCTCAAAGCCCCCAAAAAAGAGGAACCGGACACCACCCGGCCACAAGAATCCTTCCTAAAAAAAGTCTCCCTTGGAGAGCTTAAAGTTGAAGGCGGAAATGTCCAGCTGCGCAGTAAGGCGGATTCCACCCGGGTCTCGGCACAGAAAATCAACTTCTCCGTGAGCGAGATTGCCATGAACCTGCCGGAGAACATTTTTGAATTCAACGACAGCACCTACCGCGTGGCGCTGGACAGCTTGGATTTCACGGACGCGCAGGGCCTTACCCGTTATCGGGTGGGTCATCTGGCCACCTACGACGCCGGCCCCATTGAAGCACAGGACATGCACCTGTATAACTGCGTCCGGCAGGAAGAGGTGGCGGAGCGCATGGGCAAGGTGGCGGCCATGTGGTTCGACGTCAAGCTGGACACCCTCTCCACCAGCGCCATCAACATCCCCCGCATGCTCAACGGCAAGCGCGTGGACATAGACAACATCCACATTGCCGGAACGGAAGCCACCATTTTCCAGGACGACCGTTACCCGCCGGCAGTCCCCTACGCCACCATGCAGGAGGGCATCAACGCGGTGAGCTGGCCCCTGCAAATCAAGCATGTGGACGCCCGCCTGGACACGTTCACCTTCATTTGGGAAACCACCCACATCAACCGCGGTGCCTTCCCCATGCAGGAGGTATGCCTGGATATCGCGTCCGTGAGCAACATGCCCGACAACGTAATGGAGCTGGCCATGCAAGTGGGGCGTTCCAACCAGAGCCGCGTGAACATGAACGTTTCCATCAAGAACGACAAACGGGAGACCACCAAAGGAGCTATGAAAATCCTGGGGCTGAAAGCCTCCAAGCTGGATTCCTTCACCCGGCCGCTCTTCGGGGCCACCGTCGAGGCCAATTTCCGGCAGATAGACTGCTCGTTCAAAGGCGACAAGGAACGGATGAACTCCAACTTCTGCATGATATACGACAACCTGAAAGTGAAGGCCTGGGACGATGCCAACGCCCCCATCAAGTTTGTAGCGAAAAACAGCGGCCTGGCCACGTTTCTGGCCAACCTGATGCTGCCCAAAGCCAATCCCGCCGTACCCGGAAAAGAGCCCAAACGGGTGCAGACCACTTTTGAGCGCAACCCCAAGCAGCCCTACCCGGCCTACCTGGTCCAGGGCCTTACCACCGGCATGCTCCACACCCTGCTCCCCGGCGGCAAAGTCTACCAAACCAAAAAACAAAAACCCTGACGCAAGAATATGAAGAAAAGAAATGTCGGACGCCTGCTCCTGTGCGTCGTCGTCCTGGCCCTTTTGGGCGGATGCCTTTATTTGAACACCCTCATGCCCATCATTACGGGCTATGCCGCCAAGAACCTGGCGTCGGCCGTGTTCGTATCCGGACGCAACCCGCAGGACGTAGAGCAGTTGGACCTGAATTTCTCCTTCATCAAGTACACCCGAAACAAGGTGGACTATGAGCACAAGACCGTGAGGAGCCGTTTCCTGTGGGCCAGCTCCACCGCCGCCTTCCGGGAAGGGTACGGCGTCACCCTGCTCCGGGGAAAGGACAAGGAAGCCTTCCTGGCCCAGGCTTATCCGCTGCCCAAGGAACCGGACTATGAGGAAACCCTCCAGCTAGGGGATTCGGCAGAAATCGCTCGCCTGGAGCCCCTTGCCAAGGCCTTTGTGGACGACAAATCCTACAACGGCAACCCCTTCGCCTTCGTGGTCCTGCACAAGGGGAAAATCGTGGCCGAACGCTACGGGAAAGGCATTACACCGGAGACCAAGCTCCTGAGCTGGAGCATGGGCAAGAGCTTCACCAGCGCCCTCGTGGGCATCATGGCCGGCGACTCCCTGGTGAACGTGTACGCCCCCATGGACATCCCCGAATGGCAGGGCGATGATCGCAAAAACATCACCATCAACGACCTCCTGCAGATGCAAAGCGGCCTGGGGTGGAACGAGGACTACGGCAACCGCTCGGACGTGAACCTCATGCTGCACCGGGAGGAAGACATGGGCCTCTACGCCCTGAACAAACCGCTGGAGCACGCCCCCGGCACCTTCTGGTACTATTCCAGCGGCACCACCAACATTGTGATGCGCTACCTCCGCAGTAAGTTCCCCAGCGACCAGGCGTTTCTCACCTACCAGCGGGAACGCCTCTTTGGCCCGCTGCGCATCGACAACCCCATCTTTGAACCGGACATGAGCGGCACCCCGGTGGGCTCCTCCTACCTGTACGCCACCGCCCGGGACTTCGCCCGTTTTGGCCAGATGTACCTGGACGACGGCTGCGCTGGCGGCCACCGCATCCTGCCGGAAGGCTGGGTGGACTACACGGTAACGCCCGCCTCCGCCAGCGCGGGCCGCTACGGCGCATTCTTCTGGCTCAACCGCTGCAACGTGTGCCCGGACGTACCGGAAGACATGTTCTCCTGCAACGGCCACGACGGCCAGCAGATTTACATGATTCCGTCCAAGGACCTGGTGGTGGTGGTCCTGGGCTACTCACCCAAACACTGCATAGACTTCAACGCCCTGCTCAAGGACATAATCGACACCATTGACGATGGAAAATAAGGAATTCACGACCCAGGAACTTACGCAGTACAAGAAGAACTTCAACGAGAAGGACTTTTGGAAAAAGCTGCGCCGGATGGCCTACAAAGTGGGTTCCAAGATGATTTACTACGCCCTGGTGCTGTATTATACCTTCACGGACGAGAATACGCCCGCCCGGTACAAGGCCATCATCGCCGGAGCCCTGGGCTACTTTATCCTGCCGGTAGACCTGATTCCGGATTTCTTCCCTTTCACCGGCATGGTGGACGACTGGGCCGCCCTGGTGGCCGCCGTCACCTACGTAGCCACGGCCATCACCCCGGACATCAAGGCCCGGGCCCAGCTCAAACTGCAGGATTGGTTCTCCAACCCGGATTTGGGCGACCTCCGCTAAACCAGCGGCAATATTTCGGCAAACGTGTCGATGACATGGTGCGCACCCGCGGCAAACAGCGCCTCGCGGTTGGAGTTGCCGTACGTAACCCCGCAGGTCCAGGCGCCCGCGCCCAGCCCCATTTGGATGTCCACGGGCATGTCGCCCACCACCAGCGCCTCCGTGGCCGGCACGTTCAGTTCTTCAAGGGTTTTGAGCACCGGTTCCGGATGCGGTTTGGCACGCATAACATCATCGGCACCAAGCACATACGTAATATATTGGCTCAGGCCCATGCTCTCCAGGAATCCGTGCAGGGAGTTGGATTTGCGGGACGATGCCACGCTGAGCGTGACACCCTTCGCAGACAGCGCCGCCAGCGTTTCCCGCACCTGGGGAAAGACAGCCGGCACAATCTGCGTGCGCAGTTCCTCAAAGATTTCCCGGTAGGTCTTCACCCAAACGGGCAGCGTCTCCCTGGGCAGGTCCGGATACATCTGCAGCAGGCCCTCCTCCAGGATAAGGCCAATGGTAGCGGCGATGGTTTCCTCGTCTTTTATAGGGTACCCCATGCGGCGCATGGCTTCCTCGTTGGTACGGATAATCAGTTCACGGGTGTCGGCCAGGGTGCCGTCGAAATCCAGAATCACAAGTTTTTTCATGGGCGCAAAGTTAGCATTTCTTTTGCGAAAGTCGGCCCAAATCCGTAACTTTGAACGTTTGAACCATTATAATTGCTATGAGTCAACTCCACGTTATCGACCACCCCATGGTCCAGCACAAGCTCACGATCATGCGAATGAAGGAAACCGGCTCCAAGGATTTCCGCGAACTTCTGAAAGAAATTGCCCTGCTCATGGGATATGAGCTCACCCGGGACATCGCCCTGGAAGATGTGACCATCGAAACGCCCATCTGCCCCATGGTCGCCAAGCGCGTGAGCGGCCGCAAGCTGGCCATCGTCCCCATCCTGCGCGCCGGTATGGGCATGGTGGACGGCCTGCTGAGCCTGCTGCCCGTGGCCAAGGTGGGTCACATTGGCCTTTACCGGGACGAGGAAACGCACAAACCGGTGGTTTACTTCTGCAAACTGCCCAAGGACATCGAAGACCGCCTGGTTATCCTCACGGATCCCATGCTGGCAACCGGCGGCAGCGCCTGCGACGGCATTGCCATGCTCAAGGAGCGCGGCTGCAAGAACATCCGCCTGATGTGCCTGGTGGCCGCACCGGAAGGTATCGCCAAAGTCCAGCAGGAGCATCCGGATGTGGATATTTACGTTGCCGCGGTAGATGAGCGCCTGAACGAGAACGCCTACATTGTTCCGGGCCTGGGAGACGCCGGCGACCGCATCTTCGGCACCAAGTAAACATGAACGCCCATAGGCTGCTTCTTCTGGGAGGCATGCTGGCCCTGGCCTGCTCCCCCCGGCCGTCGCTCTCGTTGCATTACGGAGAGCCGGCGGCTTTTTTTGAAGAGGCTCTTCCGCTGGGAAACGGGCAGCTGGGTGCCATGGTATACGGCGGCACGCAAACAGACCGTATTTCCCTGAACGACATTACTTTATGGACCGGCGAGCCCTTCCGGGACACCGCCGCCCCGGCCGCCTGGCTACCCCTGGTGCGCGAGGCCCTGGAGCAGGAGGACTATCGCAGGGCCGATGAACTGCAACGGCACCTGCAAGGCCGGAACAGTAGCAGCTACCAGCCGCTGGGTTCCCTGGAAATCGGCTACCCGGAAGGCGCGCAAATAACAGACTACCAGCGCGCTCTGGACCTTTCCCGGGCGCAGGCACAAGTTTCCTACCGCCGAGACGGGAAAACCTTCACCTGCCAGTACCTGGTGAGCGCTCCGGATTCCGTCATTGTACTCCACCTGCGCAGCGAAGCCCCCATCCGGGCCACCCTCCGCCTGCATTCCCCGCAGCCGCATACCCTGCTGGCAGACGGCCATGCCCTTCTTGCCGATGGTTACACCTACAGCGCGGAGCACGGCATCCACTTCCGCACCACCCTCCTGTGCGAGGAAGCACGGGCCAGCGGCGACGCCCTGGTGATTGACGGTCCCAAGCAGGCGCTGGTAATAATAGCCAACCGCACCAGTTTCAACGGCTTTGACAAAGACCCCGTGCTGGAAGGCCGGGAGTACAAGCAGGCTTCACTCCGCCTGGCGCAACAGGCCGCCGCCAAAGGCTGGAGCCAGCTCGAAAACGCCCACACAAAAGACTACAAGGCCCTTTTTGACCGCGTGCAGCTGAACCTGGGCGCCACGCCGGACAGCATCCGCGCGCTTCCCACGGACCGGCAGCTCCTGCGCTACGCGGAAGGGGAAGCCAATCCGGAACTGGAAGCCCTGTATTTCCAGTATGGCCGATA
>DEKS01000027.1:1779-5033 GCA_002354005.1 Bacteroidales bacterium UBA2716 | reverse complement strand
TCATGGATGGGCTTGAACAGTTCTTTGTTCCGGGTAAGCGTATTGGTAAGGTATAAAGCTCTCATAATACTTTCGTCTCAAACATACAAATATACGCATTTTTTGACTAAATTTGCACCTATGAAACTCATCGACGGAAAACAAGTTTCGGCCTCCATTAAAGAGGGGCTGGCGGAGCAGGTGGCTACGTTCCCAGAAAAATACGGGCGCGTGCCGCATCTGGTGGTTGTGCGTGTGGGCGAAGACCCCGCCAGCGTGGTGTACGTGCGCAACAAGGCCAAGGCCTGCGAGGCGTGCGGCATCCGGAACACCACCCTGGTACTGCCGGAAGAAACCTCGGAAGAGGCGCTCCTGGAAAAAATCCGGGCGCTCAATGCCGATGACAGCGTGGACGGCCTGCTGGTGCAGCTTCCCCTCCCCCGGCACATCTCAGAGGCCAAGGTCATTGAGACCATCGACCAAAGCAAAGACGTAGACGGTTTTCACCCCTACAACGTAGCGGGCCTGTGGCAGAAGACGCCGCACATGAGCCCCTGCACGCCGCAGGGCATCATGAAGCTCCTGGCCGCAGAAGGGGTGGATCCCAAGGGCAAACGCGCCGTTGTGATTGGGAGGAGCAATATTGTAGGCCTCCCGGTTGCCAAAATGCTGCTGGATGCCAACGCTACCGTTACCCTGTGCCATACCCGCACGGTGGACCTGCCGTCCGTCACCCGCCAGGCAGAAATCCTGGTCGTAGCCGCCGGACGCGCAAAAATGGTTACAGGAGACATGGTTTCACCCGGATGCGTGGTCATTGATGTGGGAATGGACCGGGACCCGGCAACGGGGAAACTCTGCGGCGACGTGGACTTTGACTCCGTTGCACCCAAGGCGGCGGCCATTACCCCCGTTCCCGGCGGCGTAGGCCCCATGACCATTGCCTGCCTGATGGAAAACACCGTACAATGCTTCCTGAATAAACAAAACAAACGATAGACATGAAAAAATTTCTTCTTCCGCTTGCCGCCGTGCTCCTCATGGCATCCGGATGCACCAAAGAGTACGTAACCAAGCAGTACGTCACGGAGCAAAAGATTATCCAGGGCATGGATATGTCCCTGATCGATTTTGAGGTGAAAAGTGAACACTGGACCCAGCGTCACATGGACAACCTCAACGACGACGAAGGCTACTATGAGGCCATCCTGCAGGTACCCGAAATCACCGACGAGGTGATTAAGAAAGGACTGGTTCTGGTATATGAGCGCCTGGAAGAGGGTATCTGGACTCCCCTTCCCGCCCAGCGCACAGAAAGAGCCACCGTGGATGGCAATCCGTTCAATTACACCACCTTCACCGACTTTGAATACCAGAAGGGCCAGGTGAACGTTTTCGTGACCACCACGGACCTGTATGCCGGAGAAAAGCCCGGTCCCAAATACTTCCGCGTGGCCGTGCAGCTGTAAATCGGCAAAAAATATAAAAAAATCCCGAGGCCTCAACCTCGGGATTTTTCATTAAAGCTCATTCATCATTTCCATGGCGTCTGTCTTGGACCCTACCACAATGTCCTGGTAGCGGGCCAGACCGGTGCCGGCGGGAATGAGGTGACCGCAGATTACGTTCTCCTTCAGGCCCTCCAGGTGGTCCACACGGGCGCGGATAGCGGCCTCGGACAGCACCTTGGTGGTTTCCTGGAAGGAAGCGGCGCTGATGAAGGAACCGGTCTTGAGGGCGGCGCGTGTAATACCCTGCAGCACCTGGGATGCGGTAGCGGGCTTGGCCGGACGGGCCACCACCAGCTTGGCACCCTGACGTTCCAGAGAGGCGTTCTCGCTGCGAAGGTCGCGTGCGCTGATAATATCGCCTTCCTCGAACTTGGTGCTGTCACCACCATCTTCCACGTAGAACTTACCGAAGATGGCGTCGTTCCTGTCCATGAAATCCCACTTGTCCACCAGTTCCTCGGTGAGGAATTCGGTGTCGCCGGGATCGTCGATCTGGACCTTGCGCATCATCTGGCGGACGATGATCTCGAAGTGTTTGTCGTTGATCTTTACGCCCTGCAGACGGTACACCGCCTGAATCTCGTTCACAATGTATTCCTGTGCCTTCACCGGACCCAGAATGTTCAGGATGTCGGTAGGCGAAGTGCCGCCGTCGGACAGACGGGTACCGGCCTTCACATAGTCGTTCTCCTGCACCAGGATCTGCTTGGTCATGGGAACCTCATAGTGGCATTCCTTGCCGCTGCGGTTCTTGACGATGATTTCACGCTTACCGCGCTTGACCTTGCCCATGATGACCTCACCGTTGATTTCGGAGAGGATAGCCGGGTTGGACGGGGTACGGGCCTCGAAGAGTTCCGTCACACGCGGCAGACCGCCGGTGATATCGGAAGCCTTGCCAATGGCACGCGGGATCTTGATGATGACATCGCCCACCTTCACGGTGTCGCCGTCGTTCATCATAATGTGTGCACCTACAGGCAGGTTGTACTGACGGAGGATGGTGCCACCCTCGTCCACGATGAGCATGGAAGGACTCTTGGTCTTGTCCTTGCTTTCGATGATGACCTTGTCCGTGTTGGTGGCGAATTCATCGGCACTCTCCTCACGGTAAGTGACACCCTCTACCATGTTCTCGAAGCGGATGGTACCGTCGGCTTCCACGATGGTGGTGGCGTTGTAGGCGTCCCATTCGCAGATGAGATCCCCCTTCTTCACCTTGTCACCATCCTTGAAGTACAGCGTGGAACCGTAAGGGATGTCGTACTGGGAGTACGTCATGCCGGTGCGCTCGTCCACAATGCGGAGTTCCGTCATGCGGGACACAACCACCTGCTTCACGCTGCCGTCCTCGTCCACGCGGTCGATGGTACGGAGTTCCTCGAAGGCGAGTTTACCTTCATACTTGGACTCGATGGAGTTGTCGGCCACGGAACCGGAAGCGGTACCACCCACGTGGAAGGTACGCAGGGTAAGCTGGGTACCGGGCTCACCGATGGACTGGGCGGCGATAACGCCCACCACTTCACCGGTTTCCACCATACGGGAGGTAGCCAGGTTACGGCCATAGCACTTGGCGCACACGCCCTTGCGGGATTCGCAGGTAAGAACGCTCCGGATTTCCACCTGTTCGATGGGCAGGGAGTCGATAAGTTCTGCGGTATCCTCGCGGATTTCTTCACCTGCGGCGATGATCAGTTCACCGGTAAGCGGGTTGAAGATATCGTGCACGGAGGTGCGGCCGAGGATTCTCTCACCCAGGGA
>DEKS01000027.1:0-1640 GCA_002354005.1 Bacteroidales bacterium UBA2716 | reverse complement strand
GCACCGTGCGTGGAGATGAAGTACTCCAGCACCGTCATGCCTTCCTTCAGGTTGGAGACGATGGGGTTCTCGATAATCTCTGCGCCGGCAGCACCGCTCTTCTGGGGCTTGGCCATCAGGCCACGCATGCCGCAGAGCTGCTTGATCTGCTGGGTTGAACCACGGGCACCGGAATCCAGCATCATGTACACCGGGTTGAAGCCCTGCTGGTCGGCAGAGATTTGCTTCTTCACAATACCGGTGAGCTGGTTGTCGATGGAGGTCCACAGGTCAATAACCTTGTTGTAACGCTCGTTGTTGGTGATGAAGCCCATGGCGTAGTTGGCCTTGATGGATTCCACCTCGCCGTAGCCTTTCTCGATGAGGGCCACCTTCTCCTCGGGGATGAGGACATCGCCCAGATTGAAGGAAATACCGGCACGGAACGCCTGGTCGTAACCCAGGTTCTTGATATCGTCCAGGAACTGGGCGGTACGGGTTACGCCGGTGTGCTTGATCACGTTGGTGATGACGGTACGCAGGGACTTCTTGCCCAGCACCTCGTTCACGTACGGGACCTCATCCGGCATATACTGGTTCACGATGATGCGGCCGGCGGTGGTTTTCACCATCTCGGTGCCCTTACTCAGGTCCTGCTTGTCCTTGGGCAGGCGGACGTAGATGGGGGCGTGCATGTCGATTACCTTTTCATTGTAGGCAATAATCACTTCCTCGGGACCGTAGAACTTGAGGCCGTCGCCCTTGGCACCGGGACGCTCCTTGGTGATGTAGTACAGACCCAGCACCATATCCTGGGAAGGCACGGTGATAGGAGAACCGTTGGCCGGATTCAGGATGTTTTGCGAGCCCAGCATCAGGAGCTGTGCCTCCATGATGGCGGCATTGCCCAGCGGCAGGTGGATAGCCATCTGGTCACCGTCGAAGTCTGCGTTGAAAGCGGTACAGGCGAGCGGGTGCAGCTGGATGGCCTTGCCCTCGATCATGCGGGGCTGGAAGGCCTGGATACCCAGACGGTGCAGGGTAGGTGCACGGTTCAGGAGCACCGGATGGCCCTTCATCACGTTCTCCAGGATGTCCCAGATAACGGGATCACGGCGGTCTACAATCTTCTTGGCGCTCTTCACGGTTTTGACGATGCCGCGCTCGATGAGCTTACGGATTACAAACGGCTTGTAAAGCTCTGCAGCCATGAATTTCGGGAGACCGCACTCGTGCATGTTGAGTTCCGGACCCACGACGATAACCGAACGGGCGGAGTAGTCTACACGCTTACCCAGGAGGTTCTGACGGAAGCGGCCCTGCTTACCCTTGAGGGAATCGGACAGGGATTTGAGGGCACGGTTGCTCTCGCTCTTGACGGCGGAACTCTTCTTGGAGTTGTCGAACAGGCTGTCCACGGCTTCCTGCAGCATACGTTTCTCGTTGCGCAGAATCACCTCCGGAGCCTGAATCTGGATGAGCTTCTTGAGGCGGTTGTTACGGATGATGACGCGACGATAGAGGTCGTTCAGGTCACTGGTAGCGAAGCGGCCGCCATCCAGCGGAACCAGCGGGCGCAGGTCCGGAGGAGTGACGGGAATCACCTTCATGATCATCCATTCCGGACGGTTCACGTCCTTGGACTCCTGGAACCACTTCAC
>DEKS01000132.1:13428-16006 GCA_002354005.1 Bacteroidales bacterium UBA2716 | reverse complement strand
GAAACCATCCAGGGCATGCAGAAGGAATTCGGCACCACCATCACCATCGACGAGGTGGACAACGGTGACGGCACCACCAAGGGTGTGGTCGATATCTTCGGCACGGACAAAGCGGCCATGGATGCTACGCTGGAGCGTATCAAAGGCATCTGCGCCGTGCCCGAGGCCGGTCAGGTATACCACGGCAAGGTGGTGAGCATCCTGGAATTCGGCGCCTTCATCGAGATCCTGCCCGGTAAGGAAGGTCTCCTGCACGTGTCCGAGATTGCCTGGAACAAGACCGAGAAAGTGGAAGATGTGCTCAAGGTGGGCGACGAGGTGGATGTCAAGCTCCTGGAGATTGACGCCAAGACCGGCAAGATGCGCCTGTCCATGCGCGCCCTCACCGAGAAGCCGGAAGGCTACGTGGAGCCCAAGCGCGCTCCCCGTGGAGACCGCGGTGACCGTGGCCCGCGTCGCGAAGGCGACCGCAAGGGCGGCAACGAGCGCCGTGGAGAGCGTGGCCCGCGTCATGACGACCGTCACGACAAACCCCGCAAGCCCCGCTTCGAGGAAGAAGAGCCCAAGCAGAACGAACCCGACGTGTTCTAAAAACTGAAACTCCTGGGGGCCGGTCTTTGAGACCGGCTCTTTTTTTCTTATCTTTGTGCATGCTTATCGTATTAGAAGGCCTGGATGGGGCAGGGAAGTCCACGCAGGTCAAGAAACTGAAAGAATATCTGCAAGGGCGGTGCGGCGCACTGGAGTACATCCATTTCCCGCGCTACGATGCTCCTGTATACGGGGAGCTCATCAGCCGCTTCCTCCGGGGAGACTTCGGCTCCAACGAGAGCGTGCATCCGCAGCTGGTGGCGCTTCTTTTTGCGGAGGACCGCCACGGCGCAGGTCCCATGATCCGGAAGGCCCTGGAGGAGGGGAAAACCGTCCTTTTGGACCGCTATGTGTATTCCAACATTGCCTACCAATGTGCCAAGCTCCAGGATCCGTTGCAGCGTAAGGAACTCAGGAACTGGATTTTCCGGACGGAATATGAGGAGTTCCAGCTTCCGGTACCGGACCTGAACCTTTTCCTGGACGTTCCCATCGGCTTTGTGGAGCAGAGCCTTTCCCGGGAGCGCTCCGGCGAAGACCGGAACTACCTGGAAGGCGCCCGGGACATCCATGAGGCATCTATCGCTTTCCAGCGGGAGGTCCGATCCATGTATCTGGCGCAAACGCAGCTGGACCGCCAGTTCCTTCGTATAGACTGTGCCAACGCTAATGGCGAAATGCTGCCTCCGGGCGCTATCTTCGCCAAGGTCCGCGGCGTGATAGACCCGTACCTGAGATGAATACTTCGTATCAACGTTTCCGCCGCTTCGCGGCTGTCCTGGTGGGCATTGTCTTCCTGGTGTCCGGCCTGCTAAAGATGATAGACCCGGTGGGCACTATGCTCATCCTGCAGGAGTATTTCCGTTATTTCCAGGTGCCGGGGCTCATGCCTGCGGCCAAGGGGCTGGGCATCGCGCTGTCGGTGGCAGAGGCTGCCGTGGGCGTATCGCTCATTACCGGCGTGCTCCGGAAGATGGCGGCGGTCCTGACGTACATGATGCTTGGTTTTTTCACCATCGTCACGTTTGTGCTGTGGGTGCTCAATCCCACCATGGACTGCGGCTGTTTCGGGGAGGCCGTCCACCTGTCGCATGCGCAGAGTTTCTGGAAAAATGTGATTCTGCTCCTGCTGAGCGTCATTGCGTTCACGCCCTTCCATGACTTTGGGCGTCCCAAGCGCAACCGCATTGTGGCGGCAGTCCTGGCGGGTCTTTCGCTCCTGGTTGTGGTTATTTACAGTAATCGGCACCTTCCCATCATGGATTTTACCGCCTTCGACTGGGGCGCGGAGCTCTATGCCTCCCTGGACGATGAAGTGGCGGCAGATAACCATTACAAGGCGGCGTACGTGTACCAAAAAGACGGAAAGGAGGGCGTTTTTGACCTTACGGACCTGCCGGATTCTACCTGGACCTTTGTGCGGGTAGACACCGTGTTCCGCAAAACTACGGCCGTGTCGGAAGACTATCCCATCCTGAGCTTCTCGGACGCAGACGGCGTGTACCATGACCGCATGGCCGCAGAAGGGAATGTGGTGGTGCTTTCCGTGTACGATGTCGCCAAGGCCCCCTGGGAGCGCGTCCGGGAACACTATCATGCTGTACTGAATGCCGGTGGAATGCCGCTTGTACTGGTGTCGGCTGTCCCCGGAGATGCCCGTCTCCCCCAAGATCTTCCGCTGTATTACGCAGACTATAAGACGCTTATTACCCTTAACCGCTCCAATGGCGGCGGCTCCTATTTCAACGAAGGAGAGCTGGTGAACAAATGGGATGTCCGTCATCTGCCGGAAAACCTGCAGGCAGACTTTGCCGCAGACCCGGTGGACCTTTCCACCCACTACATCATCCGCCGCCGCCTACGCACGCAGGGCTTTTGCGTCTATCTGGCGGCACTGCTGCTGCTGATCTAATCCGTGGGACAGAAGTAGTTGACAACTAATGCTTTATAACAACGGACGGGGTCCATAATGGATCCCGTCCGTTTG
>DEKS01000132.1:13108-13340 GCA_002354005.1 Bacteroidales bacterium UBA2716 | reverse complement strand
GCCTCGATGATGTCGCCGGGGTGGATGTCGTTGTAACGCTCCAGACCGCAGCCGCATTCCATGCCGGCGGGTACTTCCTTGGCCTGGTCTTTTCCTCTCTGCAGGGAGGAAAGCGTACCGGTGTAGACCACGATGCCGTCGCGGATGAGGCGGACATCGGCCTTGCTGGTGAGCTTGCCTTCCTTCACCAGGCAGCCGGCAATGGTGCCCACCTTGGAAATCTTGAAGGTCT
>DEKS01000132.1:11071-13022 GCA_002354005.1 Bacteroidales bacterium UBA2716 | reverse complement strand
CCCTCGATACCTTCCTTCACCTCATTGATACAGTCGTAAATCACGGAGTACAGGCGAATTTCGATGCCTTCCTTCTCTGCGGCGCGGCGTGCCTCGGCGGAAGGACGCACCTGGAAGCCGATGATCACGGCGTCGGAGGCCTCTGCCAGGAGGACATCGGATTCACTGATGGCACCCACGGCCTTGTGGATCACGTTCACGCGCACTTCCTCGGTGGAAAGCTTGATGAGGGAATCCGACAGGGCTTCCACGGAACCGTCCACGTCACCTTTCACAATCACGTTGAGTTCCTTGAAGTTACCAATGGCAATTCGGCGGCCAATCTCCTCCAGGGTGAGGTGCTTCTGGGTCTTGATGCCCTGGATGCGGATGAGCTGCTCGCGCTTCTGGGCAATGGACTTGGCCTCTTTTTCGTCGGCCATGATGTTGAACTTTTCACCGGCGGCCGGGGCACCGTTGAGGCCCAGCAGGGAAACCGGCGTGGACGGACCGGCGCTTTCTACCTTCTGTCCACGTTCGTTGTACATGGCTTTGACGCGGCCGTAATAGGCGCCGGAAATAATGACGTCGCCCACGTTCACCGTGCCGTCCTGCACCAGGACGGTGGCCAGATAACCGCGGCCCTTGTCCAGGGAACTTTCAATCACGGCGCCGCTGCCCATTTTGTTGGGGTTGGCCTTGA
Source organism: Bacteroidales bacterium UBA2716 (assembly GCA_002354005.1). GTDB lineage: Bacteria > Bacteroidota > Bacteroidia > Bacteroidales > UBA932 > Cryptobacteroides. The sequence goes on along the minus strand of DEKS01000132.1, from coordinate 12,340 downwards.
GCTCCAGCAGGTCGGTCTCGAAGAGCACCTTCTCCAGGAGCTTATCTACGTTCAGGCCCTTCTTGGCCGATATTTCCTGGCACTGGTACTTACCGCCCCAGTCTTCCACCAGGATGTTCATCTCTGACAGCTGGCGGCGGATGGTGTCCGGATTGGCGCCCGGCTTATCAATCTTGTTGATGGCAAAGACCATGGGCACGCCGGCTGCCTGGGCGTGGGCGATGGCTTCCTTGGTCTGGGGCATCACGGCGTCATCGGCCGCAACAATGATAATGGCCAGGTCCGTCATCTGGGCACCGCGGGCACGCATGGCCGTAAAGGCCTCGTGGCCGGGGGTATCCAGGAAGGTGATGCGGCGGCCGTTTTCCAGTTTTACGCTGTAGGCGCCAATGTGCTGGGTAATGCCACCGGCCTCACCGGCAATCACGTTGGAGTTGCGGATGTTGTCCAGCAGGGAGGTCTTACCATGGTCCACATGACCCATCACGGTGATTACCGGCGGGCGTTCCACCAGGTCTTCCTCCTTGTCGGGCTCCTGCTGCTGCACTTCTTCGGTGAGTTCTGCCGTGACGAATTCCACCTTGTAGCCGAATTCTTCGGCCACAAGGACCAGGGTTTCTGCATCCAGGCGCTGGTTGATGGACACCATCATGCCCAGGGACATGCAGGCGCCAATCACCTTCACCACCGGGGTGTTGTTCATCAGGGTGGCCAGGTCGTTCACGGTCACAAACTCGGTTACCTTCAGGATCTTGTTCTCTGCAGCGGCGGCTTCCATTTCTTCCTGCGAACGGATGGCGGCAATTTCGCGTTTCTCCTTGCGGTGCTTGGCGCCAAAATTGTTCTTGCTCTCGTTCATGCGGGCGTAGGTTTCCTTCACCTGCTTCTGGATTTCCTTCTGCAGTTCTTCCTGCTCGGCCTCCGTCATAGCCGGTTTAAAGCGCTCGCCCTTCTTGGAAGGCTTTGTTTTTTTGTTGTCCTCTTTCTTCTTGGGGGCTTTTTCTGCCTGTACCTTGGTAACGTCTACCTTCTGGGAGCCGCTGCTCTTGATGCGCTCGCGTTTTTTGGTGCGCTTGGGGTCGAACTGGGACAGGTCAATCTTGCCCAGCACCTTGAAGGGTGCCGCGCCTTCCTGGGCTGCAGGGGCTTCCGCGGGGGTCGGGGCGGATTCCGGCTCTGCTTCGGGCTCAGGTTCTGCGACCGGTTCGGGTTCGGGCTCCGGCTCCACAATGGGGTCGGGTTCTGCTATCGGTTCGGGCTCCGGTTCCG
>DEKS01000132.1:4153-11053 GCA_002354005.1 Bacteroidales bacterium UBA2716 | reverse complement strand
GGCTCCGGCTCTACAACCGGCTCGGGTTCCGGTTCCACTACCGGTTCCGGTTCCGGCTCCGGCTCTGCCACGGGCTCGGGCTCTGCAACAACGGTGCGGGACAGGTTGTTGTTCTTGATAACGGTTACCCGTTCGGGCTCAAACTCGTCTTCTTCGTCGTCCTGTTTCCTCGATGCCTTGTCCAGGATTTCGGTGAGCTTGACGTCCACCTTCTCGGCCTGTTCCTTGAGCTCCAGGTCTTTTCCGAACTTCTTGTGCAGTTCCGGCATGTATTCGTCGGAAATCTTCAGGTTGGGATTGGCGTCTTCAATGCCGGCGCCTTTGGAGTTGAGGAAATCCACCAGGGTGTCCAGCCCGATGTTGAATTGTTTGATAAGTTTCGATAATCTGATTTCTGCCATAAATAACCCCCTATGTTTTCTAAATTAATCTTCAAATTCCTCGTGCAGGATGCGGAGCACTTCTTCCACGGTCTCGTCTTCCAGATCGGCCCGGGAGGCGATATCGGCGGGGGAGAGTGCCATGACGCTGCGTGCGGTGTCGCAGCCGATGCTCTGCAGGCGCTCGATTACCCAAGGGTCGATCACGTCCGTGAATTCGCTCAGCAGCACGTCGTCTTCCTCCTCTTCGTTTTGCGGGAGTTCGCGCCAGACTTCAATCTCGCGGCCCACCAGCATGCCGGCCAGTTTGATGTTCACGCCGCCCTTGCCGATACCTTTTTTCACCTCGTCCGCCTGCATGTACACCTTGATCTTTTCTTCGGGGCTGCTGCCCAGGTCGATACGGGAGATGCGGGCCGGGTTCAGGGCACGCTGGATCATCAGCTGCGGGTTGGAGCTCCACTGGATGACGTCAATGTTCTCGTTGCGAAGCTCACGCACGATACCCATGATGCGGGAACCCTTAACGCCGATGCAGGCGCCAATGGGGTCGATACGGTCGTCGTAGGACTCTACAGCCACCTTGGCACGCTCGCCGGGGATGCGGACCACCTTTTTCACGGTGATGAGGCCGTCGTAGATTTCCGGTACTTCCATCTCGAAGAGTTTCTCCAGGAAGCTGTCGGTAGTGCGGGAAAGGACAATGTAGGGCGTGGTGTTGTTCTTCATTTCCACGCTCTTGATGATGGCACGCACGGAGTCGCTCTTCTTGAAGCGCTCGCCGGGGATTTGTTCGCTCTTGGGCATGCGGAGCTCGTTGCCTTCCTCGTCCAGGATGAGGACCTCGTTCTTCCAGGTCTGGTACACCTCGCCGGTGAAGATTTCACCTACGCGCTCGGAGTACTTCTTGAACACGTTGGCTTTCTCAATGTCCATGATGCGGCCCTGCAGGTTCTGGCGGATGTTCAGGATTCCGCGGCGGCCGAAGGAAGCCAGGGAGAGCTTGCGGGTGAAGGTGTCGCCAATTTCGTAGTCGTCGTCACCGGTTTCTGCGGCAATTTCCTCTACGGTGATTTGGGTCACAGGGTCTTCCACTTCTTCCACCACCTCAAAGTTCTGGTAAATCTCGCAGTCGCCTTTGTCCACGTTGATAATGACGTCAAAATTGTCGGCGCTGCCGTAGGTTTTGGCCAGCTGGGTGAGGAATACATCCTTTAGTACACCGAGCATCACCGGACGGTCAATGCTCTTTTCTTCCTTGAAGTCCTTGAAGGCATCAATCAAGGTTACTTCTTTCTCTTTTTCTTTTGCCATTGGTTATAATGTTGTTTTATTTAAAATCAATGTACGGCGTCACGGAGTTGATTTCGCTCAGCGGGAAACGGTCTTCGTGGGTTACTTTTTCCTTCTTCTTTTTCCCTTCCACGGCTTCCAGGGCAGTGTACTGCAGGGTGACGGAGTCTTCATCGGCCTCCTGGAGGGTGGCGATGAGGCGCTTTCCGCCTTTGAACTTCACGTCCACCTGGCTGCCCACGGCCTTGAGGAACTGCTTCAGAACTTTGAACGGACGGTCCAGGCCGGCCGATGACACCGTGAGGGCGTAGTCTTCCACGTCCTGGTCGAAGGCCTCGTGCACCACCTGGTCGATGGCTGCACAGTCTTCCCAGTCCACCTCTCCCTGCTCCTTCTCGAGGATAATCTCAATGTCATTCTCCGCGCTTACGGTCACATCCACCAGGAAGCAACCTCTTTGCGCCACGGCCGGCTCCACGGCCTGTGTGATCTGTTCTTTGTTCATATACTTGTCATTCTGTGCCCTTTTGGGCGAAGAATCTCCAAAAAAAAGATAGGGGACCGCCGTCCTCTATCTCGTTCACAAGTGCAAAGATAGGAATTTTATTCCTAAATTCCAAACGTTACAGGCGTTTGAGCCACAAAATGCTGTCCGGGCCTTCGTTGAACAGCAGGTCCAGGGCGCTCAGCCGGGGGGTAAAGCCGCCCAGGCGGTCCTGAAATACCTGATAGTAAGGCCGCTCCAGGCCCAGCGACTCCAGGATAGGGTCCGGCTGTTTGGGATGGATGGAGAAGCGGTAATCGTCCGGCTCGCTGCCGGGTGCGGCAAACGCGGAAGTGGGGGAGAGCATGCAGGCAATACCCGTCTTCTCCAGCAGGAGGCGGATGGTGGAAAGGTTCAGCTCCCAGAGGGTTTCCGGCCGGGCATCCAGGACGGCAAAGACATCGTCCCTGTAATACTCGTAATACGCCGCCGTCTCATAGGCCGTGTCCAGCGCCCGTTCTGTCCGCACCACCCACGGCGTGGAATAATCCACCAGAACGTTTTGAATGTTTAAGGGCACCTCTCCCTTACTATGCTGCACCGGCACCTGGAGCATTTGCACGCCGTCGCCGGCAAGGATGTAGCACCGGTTGCGGTAGCTTTGCTTCTGGTAGTTCTCGCAGGCTTCCAGCTGCACTACAGAAGGCAAAACCCTGTCCGGGGACAGGGTAAAATCGCGGGCTGCAAGCGCCAGCCAGCTCAGCGGCGGAAAATATGCGCTGGAAAGCAGCACTAGCGGGTAGGACGCGGTTTGGGGATGAGCCCGCGGGTAGATTCTTTGATGAAGCGGAGGATGGTATCCCGCTGCTCGGTGGCAGGGAAGTTGGCCTCGATGTATTCTGCGGCCTGGCTCACGTTCATGCCCTTGAAGTAGAGGGCCTCGTAAATGTCTTTGATCTCGTTCACCTGCTCCTCCGTGAAGCCGCGACGCAGCAGTCCCACGCGGTTTACGCCCTCAAACACAACCGGTTCACGGCCGGCCAGCACGTACGGCGGAACGTCCTTGGAGAGTCTGGAGTAGGCCCCGACAAAGGCGTGGGCACCCACTTTGGTGAACTGGTGGGAACCGGACTTGCCGCCCATTACGCCCCAGTCGTGCACATCCGTTTCTCCGGCCAGGCCGGCATAGCTCACGATGATGCAGTGGTTGCCAATCTGGCAGTCGTGCGCGATGTGCGCGTAGGACATGATTAAGGTATCGCTGCCAATGCGGGTGACACCCTTGCCGCTGGCCTTGGTGCCGCGGTTGATGGTGGCGCATTCGCGAATGTTTACTCGGTCGCCAATCTCCACCCAGGAATCTTCGCCCTCAAACTTGAGGTCCTGCGGAATGGCACCGACCACAGCGCCCGGGAATACCGTGCACTGGGAACCCATTTTAACATGGTTGAGGATGGTGGCCCCATTCATGATATGGCAACCGTCACCAATGATGGTGCCCCCGTCTACATATGCGAAAGGGCCAATCTCTACGTTGTCTCCCAGCTGGGCCGCCGGGTCCACATGGGCCATGGGATGGATTTTGTTCATAACTCTTTTATTTTAGCAAGGCCCGGAGGGCTTTTGCAGCTTTGGTGTTGATGGAATGGCCCGGTTTGTAGGCCGTGATGCGGGCGTTGAGATAGCCGCCGGCCAGGCGGAGGTCTCCCATCAGGTCCAGCAGTTTGTGGCGGCCGCATTCGTCCGGGAAATGCAGTTCCAGATTGTTCAGATAGCCTTCGTCCGTGATTTTGACGCCCGGCAGGTTGAACAGGTTGGAGATGCTGCTCAGCTGCTCTTCGTTAACCGGATGCTCTACAATGACAATGGCGTTGTCTACGTCGCCGCCCTTGATGAGGTTGTTGCGGAACAGGTATTCAATCTCGTGGAAGAAAACGAATGTACGGCATACGCCAATTTCATGGGCATAGTCTACGTGCTCGTCCCAGTGGGCACTCTGGATGCCCAGGATTTTGGAGTCGAAGTCTACGGTGATGTCTGCGCTGGGGGAGGCGGAAGGCTCTATCCGGACCCAGGAGCCGGAACGATCGTCCCGGATTTCCAGCGACTGCGGAATGTCAATGTATTTGCGCGGAACGCCTTGATCCTCAAGGCCGTCTTTGACAATGGCATCGATATACGGCTTGGCGCTTCCGTCCAGAATGGGTACCTCAATGTTGTCCAGCTCAATGAGGGCATTGTCGATTCCCAGGCCGGTGAGGGCGCTCATGATGTGCTCAATGGTCACTACCAGTGTTTCCTTGCGGGAGATGGTGGTGCTGCGCGCCGTATTGCTCACATTCTCTGCCAGGGCTTCGATGATGGGCTTGCTGCGGAGGTCTGTCCGGCGGAAGTTGATGCCGGAATCTGCCGGCGCCGGCATAATCTTCATATGGGCGTATGTGCCTGTGTGCAGCCCTTTTCCCTGAAAATAGTATGCTTTCTTGATTGTATGCTGGTTTCTGTGCATGCAAAAACTTATCTCTGTTACACGTGTAAAAGTGCACAAAGATAAGTAAAATCTATGGAATACCCAAACGGGCGTATGTCAGCTTTCTGCAGAGCGCTTGAAAAGGGCGTAGGCCTTCATGAAAGTACGGGCCGCAATGGCGGGGGAGCCCAGCAGGACCTGCCCCTCTTCCTTGATATTGCCGATAACGCCGCCCTGCGCCATGATGGTGGTATGGTCGGCAATCTTCACGTGGCCGGCAATGCCCACCTGACCGCCGAAGATGCAGTATTTGCCCACCTCGGTGGAACCGGCAATGCCCGTTTGCGCCGCCATGGCGGTATGGTCGCCAATCACCACATTGTGCGCAATCATGCACAGGTTGTCAATGCGTACGCCGTTGCCGATGATGGTGGATTCCATCTGTGCACGGTCTACGGTGGTATTGGCGCCAATTTCTACATCGTTGCCGATAATCACGTTCCCTAGGTGCTCAATCTTTTCCCAACTGCCGTCCGGACGCGGGGCGTTGCCAAAGCCATCGGCCCCAATCACTACGCCGCTATGCAGGATGACGTTGTTGCCAATCACCATGCCCGGATAGATGCGTACGCCGGGATAAAAGATGCAATTGCTGCCGATGGTGCAGTTCTCGCCAATGTACACCTGCTCGTGGATGATGGTGTTGTCCCCCACGGTGGTGTGGCGCCCCACATAGGAGAAGGCGCCCAGGTACACGCGCTTCCCAAAGTGGGTGCTCAGGAACCAGCGGGCCCTGAGGCTGCGGTGGCATTTGGCTTTCTTCTTTTTGTCGGCCACGTACTTGAGGAGGTCGGCGATGGCGGAATAGGCGTTTTCCACGCGCACCAGGGTAGGGGTGACAGGCTCCTTGGGCACAAAGTCTTTATTGACGATGAGGATGGAAGCCTTGCTGGTATATACGAAGGGCTCGTACTTGGGATTGGCAAAGAAACTGAGGGTGCCCGGCTTGCCGTGTTCTATCTTGGCGAACTTGGTGGCTGTGGCGTTCTCGTCTCCTTCAACCGTTCCTTTCAGTAACTGAGCTAAAGATTTGGCAGTAAATTCCATAGCTGTCATTAAATCAGCGGCTCCGCAGTCATGGCGGCGGGCTGCGGGATGCCCATCAGTTTAAGGATGGTGGGGGCCACGTTGCAAAGGGCGCCGTCCTTGACGGTTTTCACTTCCTCTCCGGCATTGATTACAACAAACTGAACGGTGTTCAGGGAATGGGCGGTATTGGGCGTGCCGTCCGGGTTCACGGCGAAGTCTGCGTTGCCATGGTCCGCGGTGAGCAGCACCACATAGTCCTGGGCGATGGCCTCGTCCACCACCTCTTTCACCAGACGGTCGATGCAGCTGACGGCCTGTGTGATGGAGGTATATATGCCGGTATGGCCCACCATGTCCCCGTTGGCGAAGTTCAGGATAATCATGTCCTGTTTCCCGGTGCGGATTTGGCCGATGAGTTTTTCGGCCACTTCCGGGGCGCTCATGGCCGGCAGAAGGTCATAGGTGGGAACCTTGGGGCTGTTCACCAGGATGCGTTCCTCGTTCTCGAACACGGTCTCGCGGCCGCCGTTGAAGAAGAAGGTTACGTGGGCGTATTTCTCGGTTTCCGCAATGCGCAGCTGGTGTTTGCCGGCCTTGGAAACGGTTTCCCCCAGGGTGTCCTGCACCAGCTCTTTGTCAAAGAGGATGTGCACGCCCTTGAAGGAAGCGTCGTACGGGGTGAGGCAGCAGTAGTACAGCGGAAGGGTGTGCATCCCTTCTTCCGGCATATCCTGCTGGGTGAGGACAGCGGTGAGCTCGCGGGCGCGGTCGTTGCGGAAGTTGTAGAAGATGATGGCGTCGCCTTCCTCGATGGTGGCCACGGGCTTGCCGTTCTCCGTTACCACGATGGGCTTGATGAATTCGTCCGTAACGTCTGCATCATAACTGGCCTGGATACCCTCCTGGGCGCTCTCGAATGCAGCACCTTTGCCTTCTACCAGCAGGTCGTAGGCTTCTTTCACGCGGGCCCAGCGTTTGTCGCGGTCCATGGCATAGAAGCGGCCGCACACGGAAGCTACCTTACCGGTGGTTTCGGCCATTTTCTCTTCCAGCTCCTTCACGAATCCCAGGCCGCTGTGCGGGTCTGTGTCACGGCCGTCCATGAAGGCGTGGACATACACTTTGTCCAGTCCTTCCTCCTTGGCTACGCGCAGGAATTCGTACACGTGGTCCAGGGAGCTGTG
>DEKS01000132.1:3356-4027 GCA_002354005.1 Bacteroidales bacterium UBA2716 | reverse complement strand
TTCACCAGGTCCTGATACACCACGCGGCCGGCGCCCAGGTTCATGTGGCCAACCTCGGAGTTGCCCATCTGACCGTCCGGAAGGCCTACATATTCCCCGCAGGCCTGCAGGTGAGAGGACGGGTATTTGGCGCGGAGGGCGTCAATGTTGGGTGTCCCCTGGGTCCAAATAGCGTTGGAGTAGTCGTGACGGCCTTCGCCCCAGCCGTCCAGAATCATCAGAAGTACTTTTCTGTTCATATTGTATAACGTTTATTTCTTCTTTTCGTCATTCCCGGCTCGACCGGGAATCAAAGCCTGCAAAGTTAACCATTTTTTATGGAAATGCGAAGAATCCGGCGGGTGGTTGCAGTGACGCGTACGCTATGGTCGATGCAGCAGGGGATAACGGCCAGCACATGGTGCGGCTCTGCCACGCTTTTCAGGAGCGGTACAAATGGTTTTTCGTCGGCCGGGATGTGATGGTCCGTGAACCAGTCCTGCAGTTTTTTGCGCCCCGGCGCCCCCAGCGGCTTTATCCAGTCTCCGCTCTCCCAGGCCCCTTCCACATACGCTCCCACCTTCTCCGCATCCAGGATGAGCACCCCTTCCGGCTGCTTCACCGCCTCCGTTCCATCCCACTCCTCTTCAACAATGGCATATTCACGAGCGGTGGCACATGCCTCCAAACCC
>DEKS01000132.1:3151-3294 GCA_002354005.1 Bacteroidales bacterium UBA2716 | reverse complement strand
TCGCTTCGCTCCTCGTCCCTCCCGTTACGTCGTGCCCTCCGGGCACTTCCTGCGGGCCCCTCCCGTTCCGGGATAATGTTTCCCCCTGTAATCCCCCGGGGGATAACTGCCCTTGCGGGGCACGGCCGAGGGTGGCCATGGGT
>DEKS01000132.1:2920-3117 GCA_002354005.1 Bacteroidales bacterium UBA2716 | reverse complement strand
TGGAGGCATGTGCCACCGCTCGTCCTTGATTTTGGCCGTTTTTGAGGATGAGATTCAGTTCTGCGGCGAATCGCTCCATATCCCGGTTCAGGGTTTGGACGAACGAGGGGTTGATGGTGGCAAAGATGGGAAAGACCAGGTTGCGGATTTTGTTCCGTTTGTACCCGTTCAGGGCATTGGTGCTGTCCTCGCGCCAG
>DEKS01000132.1:0-2810 GCA_002354005.1 Bacteroidales bacterium UBA2716 | reverse complement strand
TTGGCATTGTGCGCCACCGCAACGGCCGTGTAGCCATGCTCCCGGCATAGCTCGCCAAACCAATGATAGCGCAGCCGCCGGGCGGCCATCTCGATGGAAATCCCCTCTGCCGAGGCAAATGCCTCTGTATCAAATTGCTTCACATGACAGGGAATGCCGTGGCGGGCTGCCTGCTCGCGGACAAAGGCTTCGTCTGCGTCGCTTTCTGCGCCCCGCAGGCCAAAGTTGCAGTGGGCAACGGCAAAAGGCCCGCCTTCCTGACGGACCTTTTCCATAAGGCACATAGAATCAATGCCTCCGCTTACTGCAACCAGAAGCATTAGCGCTGATGAGAGAAGCTGTACGTAAAGCCGAACTCCAGGAATTCCTTGAACTGGACGCCCTTGGCATCGGCCTTGCCGTCTTTGTCCGTATCGCGCACGTGCACCAGCGGGTCATAAATGAGGTTGGTGGACACGGTAAGGGCAAAGAACTTGCGCAGTTTCCAGTACACTTTGTTGTCCCAGGTGAGACGCGGCTCTACCTTGGGCTTGAGGTAGTTATAGAAGGCGGTGAACTGGGTGGTGTAGGAGAAGTTGTCGTTGATGACCCATCCCATATCTACCTTGAGCTGGGCACCGAATTCCATACGGGCAGGGCGGAAGTTGTCATAATATCCGTTGTCCTGGTTGTATTTACGAATCTCTTTTCCCTCGCCGTCCGCTAAATTTTTGTATTTGTCTGCATCCCTGAGGTCCATACCGTAGGTGTAGCGCAGTTGCGGGATGGTGACAATGACGGCACTCCCGGTGAGGGGGGCAAAGTTCACGGACACCCACGGTGCCGGGGTCCAGAGCACACCGATACCCAGATTGATGTAGGCGGGAGCCATGAAGCCGGATTTCAGGACGCGGGCACCCAGCCAGTCGTCCGTGGTGGGATCCAGCTGTTTTCCGTCATCGTCATACTTGGTGGCCGGCGTTTTATAGTCATAGTTGCGCCCGAACTGGTTCAGGAAGTCAAAGGTGGCAGAGTAGGACAGGTGCCGCACGGGGGTCTCGTAACCCCATTTGGATTCAATGTACATGCGGTCCTTGTTCTTCTGGAGAATGGGTTTGTCTGCGCTCCACAGGAAACCGTAGTCCAGCTGGATGCGGTTGGTTCCGGTGAGTTTGTCCTTGGCGAAATTGGCACTGGCATCCACGTTGCCGGCCAGCGACAGGTTGTTGTAACCACCGGCCGCCCACTGGCTCAGGTAGGTTTGGCCAAAGTTGATATTGGTGAGGATGGAATTGGTCCAGTATTTGGGCTTCTCCACTTTTTCCGGAACATCGTCTGCGGCGCTCAGGGCAGCCGCAGCTTCTGCCGCAGCTTCCTGGGTGTTCTGCGCCCGGGCAGCCAGCACGGTGGCGGCCAGCAGGGCAATCGATACAAAAATTTTCTTCATAGTTTTATTAATAGGAACGGGCGAAGAGCACTCTCTGGTGTGAGGGCTTGCCGGTATAAATACATTTTCCTTCTTCAAAGCACAGGGCGCTGTCCACGGGGATGCAGCGGATGGTGGCTTTGGTTTCTTCCTGGATTTTGGCCTCCGTTTCTGCGGTGCCGTCCCAGTGGCAGAGCAGGAATCCGCCTTTTTCAATCTCTTCCTTGAACTCATCCCAGGTATCTACCTTGCGGATAGAAGCGTCGCGGAAGGCCAGGGCCTTGTTGTAAATGTTCTTCTGGATATCTTCCAGCAGGCCGATGATACGGTCTTCCAGGCCTTCCAGCGGCTCGGAGATTTTCTCCAGGGTGTCCCGGCGGGCCACCTCTACGGTGCCGTTCTGGAGGTCTCTCGGGCCCATGGCCAGACGCACCGGAACGCCCTTGAGCTCCCATTCGGCAAACTTGAAGCCGGGACGCAGGGTGTCGCGGTCGTCAATTTCTACGCTGTGGCCTTTGGCTTCCAGCGCCTTTTTGACCTCGTACATCTTGTCCAGCACGGCGTTATGCTCTTCCTCGCTCTTGTAGATGGGTACCATCACTACCTGGATGGGGGCCAGGGCAGGGGGGAGGACCAGGCCGTTGTCGTCTCCGTGGGCCATGATGAGGGCGCCCATCAGGCGGGTGCTCACACCCCAGGAAGTGGCCCAGACATAGTCCTGCTTGCCTTCCTTGTTGGTGAAGGTGACGTCGAAGCTCTTGGCGAAGTTCTGGCCCAGGAAGTGGGAGGTGCCGGCCTGCAGGGCCTTGCCGTCCTGCATGAGGGCCTCGATGGTCATGGTGTCCAGGGCGCCTGCAAAACGCTCCCCGGGGCTCTTGTGACCCACCACCACGGGCAGGGCCATTACCTCGCGGGCGAATTTGGCATAGACATTCACCATCTGTGTTTTCTCTGCCTCTGCCTCCTGGGCGGTAGCATGGGCGGTGTGGCCTTCCTGCCACAGGAATTCGGCGGTTCTCAGGAACAGGCGCGTGCGCATTTCCCAGCGCACGACGTTGCACCACTGATTGCACAGGATGGGGAGGTCTCTCCAGCTGTGGACCCAGTTTTTATAGGTGTTCCAGATGATGGTTTCCGAGGTGGGGCGCACAATGAGTTCTTCCTCCAGCTTGGCCTCCGGATCCACCACAATGCCGTTCCCGTTAGGGTCGTTCATAAGACGATGGTGCGTAACCACGGCGCATTCCTTGGCGAATCCGGCCACGTGCTCTGCCTCGCGGCTGAAGAAGCTTTTGGGGATGAACAGGGGGAAGTAGGCGTTTTTCACGCCGGTTTCCTTGAACATGCCGTCCAAGATATGCTGCATCTTTTCCCAGATAGCGTAGCCATAAGGTTTGATGACCAT
>DEKS01000011.1:2979-3191 GCA_002354005.1 Bacteroidales bacterium UBA2716 | reverse complement strand
ATCAAGCGTTTCATGGGTGAGACCTATGACCAGGTGAATACGGAAGTGAGCCGCGTACCTTATAAAGTGGTCCGCGGTGAGAACAATACTCCGCGCGTAGACATCAATGGTAAGCTGTACACGCCGCAGGAAATCTCCGCCATGATTCTGCAGAAGATGAAAAAGACGGCGGAAGAATACCTCCGTCAGGAAGTGACAGAAGCGGTTATCAC
>DEKS01000011.1:1854-2873 GCA_002354005.1 Bacteroidales bacterium UBA2716 | reverse complement strand
CCCACGGCTGCCGCTTTGGCATACGGCCTGGACAAGAAGGACAAGGACATGAAAGTGGCCGTGTACGACCTCGGCGGCGGTACCTTCGATATCTCTATCCTCCAGCTCGGTGACGGCGTGTTCGAGGTGCTGTCCACCAACGGCGACACGCACCTGGGCGGTGACGATTTTGACCAGGTCATCATTGACTGGCTCGCCAGCGAGTTCGCTGCAGAGAACGGCGGTATCGACCTCAAGAAGGATCCTATGGCCCTCCAGCGCCTGAAAGAGGCTGCCGAGAAAGCCAAGATTGAACTTTCCAGCCAGACCTCCACGGAGATCAACCTGCCGTACATCATGCCGGTGGACGGCGTGCCCAAGCACCTGGCAAAGACCCTCACGCGTGCCAAGTTCGAGCAGCTGTCGGACGCCCTGTTCCAGCGCTCCATCGCCCCTTGCCGTCAGGCCCTTGCCGATGCACACCTGAATCCTTCGGATATTGACGAAGTGCTGCTGGTCGGCGGCTCCACCCGTATCCCGTACGTGCAGGAACTGGTGAAGAACTTCTTTGGAAAGGAGCCCAACAAGAGCGTGAACCCGGACGAGGTTGTCGCTATCGGCGCTTCCATCCAGGGCGGTGTGCTCGCAGGTGATGTGAAGGACGTGCTTCTGCTGGATGTCACCCCGCTGAGCCTGGGTATCGAAACCCTCGGCGGCGTGATGACCAAACTCATCGAGTCCAACACCACCATCCCGGCCAAGAAGAGCCAGGTATTCTCCACGGCCGCAGACAATCAGCCCGGTGTAGAAATCCGTGTGCTGCAGGGCGAGCGCCCCATGGCCAAGGACAACAAGCAGATTGGCATCTTCCACCTGGACGGCATTGCTCCGGCACCCCGTGGCGTACCTCAGATTGAAGTTACCTTCGACATTGACGCCAACGGCATCCTGAACGTGAGCGCTGTGGATAAGGCTACCGGCAAGGAGCAGCACATCCGCATCGAAGCCTCCAGCGGACTGTCCGACGCCGAAATCCAGCG
>DEKS01000011.1:0-1836 GCA_002354005.1 Bacteroidales bacterium UBA2716 | reverse complement strand
GACGAGGCCAAGGCCAACGAAGCTGCGGATAAGGCAGAGAAAGAGCGCATCGACAAAATCAACACCGCCGATGCCCTCACCTTCCAGGCGGAGAAGTTCCTCAAGGAGAACGGCGACAAGGTTCCTGCCGATGTCAAGAGCGAGGTAGAAACCAACTGCAACGCCCTCAAGGAGGCCGTGAAGGCCCAGAACCTGGCCGATATTGACAAGTACTCCGAGGCCCTGAACAAAGCCTTCGAGAAGATGTACCAGGCCGGTCAGCAGGCCGGCGGCCCTCAGGGCGGTCCGCAGGGTCCGTTCCAGGGTGGTCCTCAAGGCCCGTTTGGCGGCGGCCCGCAGGGTCCCCAGGACCAGGGTCCGGACGAGCAGTAAGCAAACAAAAAGCGACGCTTGCGGGCGTCGCTTTTTTTGTGTACTTTTGTAAGCTAAATTGAAAATTATGGGAAGAATCATCCTTACCGGCGACCGTCCTACCGGCAAACTCCATCTGGGCCATTATGTGGGCTCCCTGCGCAACCGCGTGCTGCTGCAGAACGAGGGCAATTTCGATAAAATGTTTGTGTTCATTGCAGATGTGCAGGCCCTCACAGACAACGCAGACAACCCGGAGAAGGTGCGTCAAAACATCATAGAAGTTGCCCTGGACTACCTTTCCTGCGGGCTTGACCCGGAAAAGGTGACGCTCTTTATCCAAAGCCAGATCCCGGAACTGCATGAGATGACACAGTTTTTCTCCAACCTGGTCACCGTACAGCGCCTCCAGCGCAACCCTACCGTAAAGGCGGAGATGGCCCTCCGTGGTTTTGGCGCCGATACTGAAGATAACAACGTGCGCGGTCTTCCCGTGAGCTTCTTCTCCTATCCCATCTCCCAGGCGGCGGATATCTGCTTCTGCAAAGCCACCACTGTTCCCGTGGGAGAAGATCAGGAACCCATGATTGAACAGTGCCGCGAGATTGTCCGCAGTTTCAACAGCACCTATAAGTGTGAGGTGCTGGTGGAGCCGGAAATCCTGCTTCCCTCCAACCTGGCCTGCCGCCGTCTTCCCGGTACGGATGGCAAAGCCAAGATGAGCAAGTCCCTGGGCAACTGCATCTACCTGAGCGACGATGCTAAGACCATGGAGCAGAAGGTGAAGGGCATGTTCACGGATCCCGGCCACCTGCGCGTGGAAGACCCCGGCAAGGTGGAAGGCAATACGGTGTTCACCTATCTGGACGCCTTCTGTGAGCCGGAAGACTTTGCCAAATACTGGCCGGAATATGCCAATCTGGACGAACTCAAAGACCACTACCGCCGCGGCGGACTGGGTGATATGAAGTGCAAGAAGTTCCTCATCCATGTGCTCAACGACCGCCTGGAACCCATCCGCGCCCGTCGTCATACCTATGAGCAGGACATCCCCGGCGTGTACGAGATTCTTCGCAAGGGCTCCGAAGCCGCCCGCGAGGTTGCCGCCCAAACGCTGCATGAGATGAAGGACGCCATGCAAATCAACTACTTTGACGATGCCGCCCTCATTGCGGCACAGGCCGCCAAGTACCGCCAGTAGCGTGGTAAGTAAATAACAGAATATCAAATAATTACAATAATGGACGGGTATCGGATTGATACCCGTCCATTTGCTTAACTCACTGACTGTCAGTCAAATGTGTGCCATGCTCGGTGTGTCGTCCGTGCAGATGCATTGTCCATGGGATGGCAGGATGTAGTTAAAAACAGAGAGCGGCCCACCATGGCAGGCCGCCCTTAAACCTTTTTTTCAACTTGCCTCCGACAAGCGGTGGGTCAATGCTTGCCCGGGAAGAGGTCGGGGGGGACGTCGTACTTATAATG
>DEKS01000006.1:18503-33194 GCA_002354005.1 Bacteroidales bacterium UBA2716 | reverse complement strand
TCCAGGTAGGACACGGCGCTAAAGTTGCTCTGCGCGCCGGTATCGTCCACCACAAAGAGGGAACAATATACCATGTCACCGGCAATGTAGGCATTGCGGTCCGTGACGATGTATATGCGCTCGCCGGCCAGGCCCGCCAGGCCCGCCAGCAGCAAAAGCATAGTACTGACCAATCTTCTCATCAGAACAGGAGATTTACGTTGATGTAAGGAATCTGGCTGGCAAACACTGACAGGATGTATCCCTGTAACTCACCGGAAGGGCTGGTCTTGAAGAACACGGAATATGGGTTTTTCCGGCCGGTAATGTTATATACACCAATGGTGAAAGAGGCATGCACCCACGCCCTCTTGAAATGGCCGGGGTCTATGTTCAGGGCCGCATCCATGCGGAAATAGTCCGGAATACGGTAGCCGTTACGCTCGCTGTAAGCCAGATGCCAGGCACCGTTGTAACGGTATCGGCCGATGGGAATGGTGGTGGGACGGCCGGTGGAATAATCCATATTCACTGACAGGCTGAACCGGTGCGTCATGGCCCAGTTGATTGCCAACTTCACCTCATGCGGTTTGTCGTACGGGGCATTGTACCAGGCACCTCCGTTGATGGTCTCTGCGCCACGGTCCTGCATCTCGCGCAGTTGGCTGCGGGAATAGCTATAGGACAGCCATCCCGTAACTTTGCCCACGGGCCGTTTTACCATGACTTCCACGCCATAGGCACGCCCGAACACCGGCACCAAATCGTTGGCCAGCTGGGGATTCATGGCCAGCGTAGCGCCGCTCTTGTAGTCCAGGGCGTTCCGGGTCTGCTTGTAATAGCCCTCCAAAGACAGGTCGATACCGGAGCCCAGCAGCGTCCAGTATACGCCGGCTGCCCCCTGCCAACCCGTGGTAGGCGCAATATCGGTCGACGACAACCGCCAGGTATCCATGGGCGACACCGCCGCCGTATTGGAAATGAGGTGGATGTACTGCCGCATGGTGTTGAAGCCCGCCTTGATGGAAAGGTTCTCCATGGGCGACACCTTGGTGGAAATACGGAATTCCGGACCGATGTAGAACTTGCTGGGATTCATGGCCAGGAACGATGACAGGCGGATGCCGGCATCCACGGAGAAAATGTCCGTGATAGCCCAGTCGTCCGACACATACAGGGCCGGTTCAACGCCCCACTCGCGATTCAGCCTACGCGCCCTCACCTGGGAATGGTCCCCAAAGGGATTCATAATGCCCGGATCCAGGGCATACCCAACCAGGTCCACGCCGGCGTTCAGCGTATGCCGCCCCAGCGGAAGGCTGCCGCCCGCCTTCACAAAGGCCTGACGGATAAATGTTTGCAGGTCGTAAGCCCCCGTCTCCCAGGCATGTGCGCCAATGGTGTTGGTATAATGGTCATAGCCAGCGCTCACTTTCCAGTTTTTGCCATCGGCCCCCTTGTGCTTGTAGGCAATGGAACCGTTGATGTTGGTGTAGCGGAAGGTGGTGTCGCCGCTGAACCCGAATTTGTCGCTGGCAAAATAGCCGAACGCCTGGATGGAATTTTCGCTGTCGAAGTGGTGCGTCAAGGAGGCGTTGGCGTCTCCGAACATGGCGCTGCCGCCCGCGTAGGCGCTGTTTTTGGGCAGCAGTTTCATCAGGTAATCCGAGTACGTGATGCGGCCGCCCGCCACAAAGGTGGTCTTTTTTCCGATGGGCCCTTCCACATGGGCACGGCTGGTCAAAAGGCCGATACCCACCGAGCCATGCACGCGGTCGGTGCTGCCTTCCTTGGTACTCACCTGAAGCACCGACGAGATGCGGCCGCCATATTCCGCCGGAATGGAGCTCTTGTACAGCTGCACCTCGTCCACCAGGTCCGGGTTAAAGCTGGAGAACATGCCAAACAGGTGGCTGGGGTTGTAAATGGTGTTGTCGTTGTACAGGATGAGGTTTTGGTCGGCCGATCCGCCGCGCACGTTGAAACCGCCGGAGGCCTCGCCTACCGTCTTCACGCCGGGCAGCGTAAGCACGGCCTTGATAATATCGCCCTCGCCAAAAGCGGAGGGTATCTTTCCAATGGTGCGCATGCTCACGCTTTCCACGCCCATGGCGGTATTGCGGTGCTGCGCCATACTCTCTGCCGACACAATGGCTCCCTTAAGGAGAATCACCTTCTCGCTCATCACTACGTCCAGTTCCCCGGGCCCGTGCACCACCACGCTCAGTTCCAGGTCCGTTTTGTTATCGGCATTGAAATTCAGTTTGTTTTCGCCAACGGGAAGGGTAATGTTGTACTGTCCCTTGGCATTGGAACGCACATAGGTGGAGGTGTTTCCGTCAAAGATGACCACACCGGGAAGCGGCAATCCGCTTTCTGCCTCATACACTGTTCCGCTTACGCGGGCCGTGCTGCCTTTGCTCTCCGTGCCAATCTCGTAGATTTTGTTCCTGTAGGTGGCCGTCAGGGCATTCTGGGCATAGGATACCGTGGCGGTGTCCTCCTTGATTTCGGCAAAATAGCCGTCTGGCAGACCCAGGCCCACCTTATTCACGGTGCGGGCAGGAACCATGCCTTCTTCCGCTTCCCGGGAGGGATGCCAGACCAGCGTGTGCTCGTCCGGAAGGGGACTCTCCGCCGGGTTGGCCGCCTCCCGCAATTTGCGGCGGACAGCCCGCCGGCTCAATTTCTTTACTTTGCCATCAGAAATGGTATAATGGGTGTCTGTCGGGACGAAGAAAGTGATGACGTCAGAATTGTAATTGCCGTCCCAGTCGGCCGGGTCTTCGTTGGTTTTGTTCACCTGATTCCGCAAGGATTTCTTTCGTTGGAGCAACACCGGCTCCTTCCCGTCCTGCAGTACCTCAAAGAAACCCTCGGGGGCATCGGCATAGCCCAAATAACGCAGATTCACAAATTTTCGGCCGCTCAAGGTGAACCAAACCACCTGCTCGCGATTCAGGACAATAGCCGCCGACTCTTCAAACGGCCGCGTCACCAGGTCACTGGTAAAGGCATCGGCATTCAGCAAAACACCTTTATAGATTTTTCCGTTGTACAGCAAATCGCCCCTTGAGAAGCGGTTGGTATCCCAGTATACGGTACCGTTGTACTTGTACGGGTATACCGCTGGTGTCTTGCCCCGGTACAAGATGGACAGTTCACGGGCCTGTTCCAAATATTCTTGGGCATAGGTCAATGTGGCGGCCCCCATCAGCCCCACCACCAGGAAAGCCCCTTGTAAGAAACGATTGATTTTCATACTACTCCCAGAAACTTGGTTTTTCCTGTGTTCCACCGTCCTCTATGCAGTTGATGCAACGATGCTCCGCCCAGCCAACAACCATCTCTTCCTCTATCATCACCCTTTTTACCGGGCGGAAATTGAGGTCATAATAAAAGAAAGGCATCTCCTCCTGACTCACGTTCATAAAGTTCACATTGGGGGTGCGGGGGATATAGTAGGTGCTTTCAAAGAAAACGCGCTTCTGTGAAACCCCTCCGGCGAGCACCATCCCCATTACCCCACGTTCGGGATGGGTCTCGCAGCGCAAATTACTGGGAAGGGCACCTGGATTCGGGGTAAAAAGGTCTCCGCCCACCAAGGCCATTTCCTCCATCTGCCTGTTAAAATCAAAGGCTTCTTTCGAGAGTGCGAATGCGCTCAGAAGCATGGAATACTTTTTGTGATTGCGGTTGTCGCTCCTGGAGAAATCCTTTATGTACACATTGTGGATAATACCCTGGTCCGGGACAAGTCCGGTGACATCCAGTGCAGATATCCCTGGATATCGATAGGTTTTGTAGCACCAATAATACTGGTAATCCTCTACCGGGACATAATATTCCCAGGTTTGAGGATTCACGAATACCTGTGGGAAAAAGTCGGAGTGGAATTCCCAGGTCTCCTCATACGTAAAACCAACATACTCAAGGCCGCTCACCTCTGTCCGGATGTCTGCCAGCACTTGAATTCTCGCGGCGTCCGCCTCAAAACGAATATTCATGATTTCGGGTGCCGGGTCCGGCGTAATCCAGTCTGAACAATAGGTTTCTCCGTCACACTCTATCACAGCCCGATACTGCGTGGCTTCGCCTGATGGCGTAGGTATCACAAATGCATTAGATTGCCTCTGTGCTGCCTTGTCCGGTAAATACTTGTTATTCAGATTGTCCTCTACCCATACCTTGCCAACCGGCATGCTGGCGGCAGTACCGGAGACAGGCTGCAGATAGGTAAGCTGGATGGTACTTGTGCCACCAACCAGAATTTTCCCGTCCACAACCAGCGTCTTATTCACCTGCTCAAAGTCTATATCCGGTGTATACTTATAGATACATGACTGCAGGGCCAACACCGCCGCCAGATATGCAAGTTGTCTTTTCATGGTTGCTAACGAACATTTAATTCACGGACCAGCGTCTCTGTTCCGCCGCCCTTGGTCAATACAACCTTCACCTCATGGAGACCGGCCGTAAGAACCACGTCGTCCTGTTCCACGGGGACAAGTTCCCCATCGAAATACCAGGTGGCACTGGTAAAGCGCTCGCCGCTCTTGAACAGCTTGAATTCGAAGGTCTCGCCTGCGCTGTAGGAGTTCTTGCCGGCAATAAAGTTGGGCACCGTGGCCAGACCGCCTACGGACTCGTTTTCCACGTCGGCACGCATCACTTCAAACTCGCCGGTCTTCGGATTCCGGTAGGCCATCTGGACGCGGTCCTTGAAGGCCGGAACCGTTTCCAGTTTGCAATTGGAAATGGAGCCGGAAATCGCGCTCAGCGCATCCACTTCAATGTTTTGCGGACTACTCAGGTCGGCTTTCACCTTGTCATTCTCATCGGTAAGCACCACCTTGACAGGGCCGTTAAATTTGCCGTTGCCATAGTTGGTGATATTGGAGAAACTCACTGTGAAGGTCTTGCCCTCCATGATTTTACCGGAAGCCAGAGAGAGGCCGGTATTGGTAAGCGCCAGATACGTGAGGGCTTCCCTGCTGTGATCCGGATCCGGAACCAGTCCCAGAACTGCGCCGTGGGAATTGGCAAAACGATAACCATCCACCTCCATATCCAGGTCGAAGAAGGCATTTCCGCTACCACTCCAGCCCCAGTTTACATGTAGGAGATTATTCTCATCGTAGCCGTCAATGACAAAGGCGTGACCGCCATTGCCATTAGCATCTTGTGCAGAATAAAACACCAACCGGTTTGCGTCCAGCTCTTTTTTCACCAGCGCAATCCACTCCTTGGGCTTATACATGCTCTTCTGGAACAGCATGGCCTCTGCGCTATACCCCATGTGCTCGGCCAGCATGGCCGGCATGTACATGGATACGGCGCCGGAGCCACTGGGGGAGTAATCCATCTGAACCATGACGCCACAGTCATACATGAGCTGGGCAATCTGGTCCTTGGCTTCGTCGCTGGCCCGGCTCACATTGGTAAGCGGCATCAGATCCCACTTATACTCGTGATCCTCTATTGAAAATCCTTCGATAAAGGTTTTGGTGGAGCTGGTGGTATAGGATTTCAGCGAACCGTAACCATGGGCGGGATACTTGTTGTAGCGCATGGTAATGGCCATGGCCGTGGCCACGCAGCCCGTCACAGCCTTTCGGCCGTTGGAAGTAGGACAATACTTGTTGTATGGCGCCCCCTGATCCCACTGGGCCGATTCCAGCACAAGGGAAGTTCCTTCTCCCTTGGTGCGAACGCCCAGTTCTTCCCAGGCGCGGACCACTTTCATTTCAGGCGCCAAGTGCATCTCCCGGACCGCAAAAATATCGCGCTCCAACCCGCGGAACCAGGACTGCACATGCTCGGGCATGTCCTTCGTGGTGAAGGAGCCATCGTAAGAATAGCCAATCACTGGATTCACCACTGACTCGCCCGAGAGGATGAGGAAACCGCCTCCTGTACGGTTAATCGCATAAAATGCGGGCACTTCCGACTCGTCGCCCGTCCACACAATATTGAGTTGGGCATTGGGCGTGTCAGAGAAAAACCGACGGGCATACTGCAGCGCTTCCTCGCGGGAAAGTCCATCGGCAAAAGCGCTCAGCGTAAACAGTAACGAAAGGCAAAATGCAAGTACTTTCTTCATAACCTATTTCTCCACAATTTTACACACATAACCTTGGTCTGCCGTATAATCCATGAGCCAAATCAGGCCGTCGGACACTTTTTCCACAAACACTTTGCTGGTGCCGGAGGTAAAGTTGGTAAGGCCGATTGCCTCCGTGGTCAGGGTAAGTTCCTGCCCCACCTTGAACTTGACAGGGAAAAACAGTTGAAGCACCCATTCATCGTTGTAGTTCTGCAGGCGGAATTCGCGTTCCTCGCTGCCTTTGCTGAAGGCATACTGGTCCACACCCTGCCGATAAGTCAGCTTGGCCTGCGGACGGGTTCCGGCTGTGCTGTAAACGCCCAGCGTAGAAATGGTTGCCAGCGGTGTATTAATCTCATGCTCAGAGAAATCATCGGCACTGAAAATATAGCAGGCGGCAGCCGACGGATAGCAAATCAGGTCCCCCTGCCAGCCGTCGGGAATGGTGATGTTCGCAGGACGGCAGGTTGCGGGAGTTTGGACACCCTGCTGGGAGAAGGAACCGGAACCGCCGGCCTTGCCGTTGAATCCGTTCACAAAGGTGACATTTTCCAGCCTTACACGGCGGTTGGTATACTTGCCTTTGTCCGCAAGTACCTCGGGCAGGGACACCTTGGTTTCCGGAAGGGAGGAGACGGTCGTAATCTTTGCGGCGCCCGTGTTCAGCTCCGACAAATAGAGGGCCCCGGAGGTATTGCGGGCCTTTCCGCTAATGCGTCCGTCAATCTTCTGGCCCACGGTGAGTCCGTGTCCGGATTTGTTGAGCTGTGCTCCGCAGGTCCCGTCCTCAAGCTGGGCATAGTTTTCGTACACTGCCGTCACCACCAGGTTGCTCACGGTAAAATCGAAAGCGGCCGATGTGGACGTAGACTGCCCCAGCAAGCCCGACAGGGTAGTGATTTCTCCGGAAGGCTGGTCTGATCCACCCCCTCCGGGATTGTCCTTTTCCTTGCAGGAAAATACCGTCAAAGAGATAAAGAGTATGGATGCTACTCTGAGAAACTGTTGTTTTATCATAGAAGAAGTATTAAAAGGACAATAAGGGCGGTCCTTGGGGGGCCGCCCTTACGTAAATCAGAAGTGTCTGTTAGAAGTTGACATTTTTGCTGTCGAACTCCTTCAATTCAAGGCTCTTCCTTCCATACACACGCGTAGAGCTGGCAGAAGTGGCAAATACCGGCTTCTCTGCAATAGACAATTTTGCATTGGCCACAACCTCTTCGCTGGCTGCAACTTTCTTGAAGTTGCCATAATGCGGTTTCAGAGCGCGCTTGGCAGGAGCCTCGGCAGCCTCGGCATAAGGAGCCACTTCAGTACCAGCCTCAACAACGGCATAGGATCCAACATATGAATCATCCTCAGTTTTGAAGATTTGGATGTCAAGCGTCTGGTTAATCTTGTTCAGCTGTTTGGTATCGGTATCAACAGAGAATACGAGTTCGTCGTTACCTTTGCTCTCGGCATTGGCAAATACGCAGGTAGCGTAATACAGGGTCTTCTCATCATTCCAGTAGAAAGCGCCTTGACCGAAGAGGTTGCCATTGCTTTCATAATCCTTGATAGTGCCGTCCAGCGTGAGCGTGAGCTTATCCGGATCATAAACGGCATGCCAGGAAGTGCCATTGGCGCAACCCAGGTCGGTTACAAAGAACTTGTTTTCTTCCGCATCCGGAGTAAGCGTAAAGATGCTTTCGTAACCTTCAGTGTCCATCATAACATAGTCACCGAGTATCAGCTCTCCGGAATACGGGATGGCGGCTGTCTTATAAGTGGCGCTAAAGAGTTTGCTTCCTCCATAGACATTGGTCAGGATAACAAGCACCGTATACTCGGTGTCGGCATCCCGGTTGATATAACCACCGGCATAATAACCTTTTTCGTTTATGGCAGCAATTCTTTCATCAGTAAGGGCAGTGCCGTAGGTGGTAACCAATTCTTCCAGTTCGCCGGTCCAGGTAGCAATGACGGCGGTCTTGTTCTGATAAATAAAGCCGCTCTTGATTTCTTTGCCAAAAACGACGTAACCAAAAGAGTTGTAAGGAGTATATCCGTTTGCGGCGCATTTTTCCTCACCGAATAGGGTTACCATGTCGTATGTCTTGAGGTCACCTTCAACATCCTTCGGAGCCACGTTCATGCCGGGGAAGTAGAAGTCGACGGTCTGGGCAAAGAGGGTCTTGCATTCGGTGGACTCGCCCTTGTCGTTCTTATCACCTTCCACGAACGGAACAGCGACAATACGGTACAGACCGGGTTCAATGTCCATCTTGACGCTTGCGGCACCGTCTGTCAGGGTGATGCTCTGAATGGCCTCGGATTCACCGGCCACAATGGCTGCAAGGCTCTCGGTGGCATCCGTTTCCTGATCGGTAACGATGTATTTAACCGTATCAAAGTACTTGGCGCTTTCCTTGGTGGAAGCAAAGCTGAGGATAGGCACGGCTTCTCCGTCGGGATTCACATACATGCCGTCGTAAGTAACGGCCAGCGTGTAGTCGCCGAAGCTGGCTCCCTTGAAGTAGTCGCCGTCGCCACCGAACTGGTAACCTCTGCCGGTAGGAACACCGTCTTCTGCATTCACCAGATAGAACCAGTCACCAAGATGGAACGTGCCGTTACCATCATAGTAAGGGACATCGTCACGGCTAGCCATCCAAGGACCGGCCCATGCAAACCACGTTTCACTTCCGATAGGGCCTACGGTGGGTTCGCTTTCCCAGCCGTTGTACTTGGTATAGAAGCTGGCCATGTCGGAAACCATTGCATTGGTAGTTCCATCGCTGGCGAAAAGGAACATAGGAAGCACGAAGCAGTAGTTGGTTTCCGTATCCCAATACCAGAAGTAGTCCATAGAAGTATTTTTATCAACGGGATAATCCTGCACACGGCAATAGCGCATGTGTTCGCCAATCTGCTGATAATACATCGTAGCTTCAATCTCCTCATCTACGGCCCAGTCATACATAACACCATCGTCAAACTTAATCCAAGGCAGTTCGATACCGGCCGTGAAAGTGACAGTACTGCGTCCATAGGGAGTAGTAAGAGACTCGTCGGCAATGGTAAGGGTGAGTTCGTAGAAATTGTTCTTGCCAAGTTCATCCAAATCGGTCACCGTAATTTCCAACTCTGCCGTCTTGGACTGTGCGGCAAAAGATACCGTACCGGGAACGGTAAAGTATTCGATGCCTTCACCGGAAGCGGCAATCTCCACGTCAATGGCCTCCAGGTTGGCGGTACCGCGCTGCAGAGGAACGATGAAAGAAGTTTCACCGTCGGCCATCTTGATTTGGTCGCCAACAGAAGCCGGGAAGAACACCTGCTCGTTGGAAATAGAGGGAGCGGCCTGATACTCGGGAACTTTTGTCTTGTCGCAGGAGACCGCTGCCAGAGCGGCCACCGCGATTGCGAACAAATATGTCTTTAAGTATTTCATATCAAATTAATTTACAAGTTAACAGCGGATTAACCCAGTTTTTCCACAGTACCGGAAGGATTCGGATTGTTGAATCCGTCAAGAGCTTTGTTATTCTCTATCTCGGAAGTAGGGATGCAGAAGTTCATGTTGGGTTTAATACCCTCACAGTTGATGTAGAAGTTGGTACCCGGCGCATTGGTGCCTTCGTAGTACTGGATAACACCCGTCTTCAGACGTTTGATGTCATGGAAGGAGATACCCTCGCCCCAGAACTCAATCTTCTTCTGGAACACATACTCGTCAATGAAAGCGTCCAGGGTAGAAGCATTGAAGTTGTAGTCCGGCTGACGATAGGTCTTCACAAAGTCGTTCAGAGCCTTTACGCCAGCGGCAAGGTCCGTGTGGGCCTTAGCCTCTGCGGCAATGTAGTACATTTCCTCTACACGCATCATGGGAACGTCGCACACGCCACCTACGCTGTAGGTCTCGAAATCGCCGTCTACACAGCGGAATTTGAGAGAGGTATACGCGGGAATTTCCTCAAACCATTCGGCATTGCGAACAGTCTTGTACTTGTAGTAGTCCATCTTGTCCGGATCCACCCAGGTATGCTTGCGGAAGTCCGTTTCAGGAATGCGGTCATACAAAGCCTTGTCAATACCGGGGATGGTAAGGGAAGCATAACCCCAGTCGGCCTCTGCGCTCATCCAACCGGTGAAGTTGCACAGGTTACCCATGTTTTCAGCAGAATAGGTAGTATACCACATCCAGGCATCGTTTGCCTTGTTGAAACCAGTGGTAGGATTCTCCCATTCGTCCTGCGTGAGCGGACGGCAACCGGAAGCGGCAATAGCCTTGTTGGCATATTCCTCAGCCTCAGCATACTGGCCATCCAGCATCAGCACTTTGGCGCGAACACCATAAGCAACGGCCAGGGAAGGGAACATCTTGCTGGAAACCGTGGTCCCGGCAAGGTATTCCTCTGCCTTGTCCAGGTCTTCCAGGATGAATTTAATCATTTCGTCGTGAGGAGCACGCGGGTTGTTCTTGGCTTCTGCCTCAGTGGTCTTTTCAGTAATGATAGGAACGGTGAGGCCAAGTACCTTGGACACATCCGTGTACTGATTCTCAACAGGCTCATACATGCTGGTGAGCATGAAGTAGCAGAAAGCGCGGTATACATGGGCCATGCCCTTGTAAGCGAGCTGGGCATCAGAAGCCGTCTCTTCATTGATGGCACCAATCACATCGTTGGCACTCTTGACGAACATGTACATGGTTCTCCAAGGCACGTAGGACTGACGAGTGTCAGTAGGACCATAGTTCAGGCAGGTACTGGCGCTCTGATAGTGGTCGTATCCGGCATCACCCACGGCATACATTTCACCTGTCATCTCGGCAAAGGTAATCATGTAGAGCGGATAAGCCATATCGTTTTCGTAGGTTTGCTCACCATACACCAGATAACCTTGGGCCATCTGGGCAGGAATACCATTCACGGAAGCTTCCAGTGCAGAGGCAGAGGCACCTACCTGCTCGGTAGTAGCCGTAGCGCTCATAGGGAAGGTCTCCTTGATGCAGCTGCTGAGCAGAACAGCACCAAGAGCGGCGACAGAAACGAATTTAATTATATTTTTCATATTCATGCCGTATTAGAATTTAACAGTAATACCACCGGAGATGGTTCTCATCGGGGAATAGGAAGAAGCATCGGCTGCAGTATAGCCTTGGCGAGGGTCGAAGCCCGTACGCAGAGACCAGTAACCAAGGTTCTCGGCTGCTACGTAGAAGCGCACGGAGGAGATTTTAATCTTCTGGGTGAGCTTGGAAGGCAGGGTGTAACCCAGGTTCACATTCTCGATGTTCAGATAGCTTGCCTTGGTCAGGAAGCGAGTAGAAGTACCATTGGAATAGGTGTCACCATATTGGAAACGCGGAACATCCGTATTGGGATTTTCCTTGGTCCAGGACTTCAGGAGGTCTACGTGGTAGTTGTAACCAATGTTGGAACCGGTTGCGGAACCCATGAAGGAAGCATACTGGCTGTCGTAGCGCCATCCACCAAGCTGATAGCTGAAGTTGATGGAGAAGTCGAAGCCGTAAGCCTGGATGCTGGTACCGAAACCACCATATACAGGAGCCATACCGCTCTTGTTATTGATGAACTGGGTAGCTTCAGCGTATTTGTTAGTCGTGGTAACTTCCTTGAAGGTTTTGTTACCATTCTCATCTTCAATATCTTTACCGTCCTCGTCCTTTTCCCACTCAATCTTGTACCACAGGGATTCACCCGTATCCGGATCTACACCGGCGTACTCTCTGAGATACCAGCTGTACAGGGAAGTGCCTTCACCTACAAACTGGGAACCTGAAGAGTAACCCATCACCTTGTTGCCCTGAAGATCGTAGGCCGTAGTGGTCTTCTTGTCATCGTGCAGCATGGTAATCTTGTTCTTGAAGTAAGTGAGGTTGGCATTGATATCCCAACGGAAATTCTTGGTGTTAAAGATATTCACACCCAGGTCAATTTCCACACCGCGGTTTCTCATGTTACCCACGTTGGCATAATATGCGCTATAACCCAGGGAAGGGGCAACAGGGAAGGAGAACAGCATGTCGGACGTGGAGCGGTTGAAGTAGTCGATGCTACCGCTCAAACGGCGGAACAGGCTGAATTCCACACCGGCATTGAAGTTGGTGTTGGTTTCCCAGGTAATGTTGCGGTTACCCTTCGTGGAGAAGGAAGTAGCAACGCTACCGGCGGAGTTGGTGATGTCATACAGGTCCGTATAGCGGTAAGAACCAATGTTGTCGTTACCTTGAGAACCGATGGAAGCCTTGATTTTGAGTTCGTCTACCCAAGGGGCGTTGAACCAACTGTGCTTGCTGATAATCCAGGCGCCGCCCACGGACCAGAAGGTACCCCAGCGGTGCTCGGGAGCAAAACGGGAAGAAGCATCACGACGGACGGAAGCGGAAAGGAACACGGTGTTGTTCCAGTCACCCTGCACACGGGCGAAGTAACCTTCGTTGTTGTAGGTGGACAGGGTGGAACCGGCATTCTTGCCGTCTACCACAGCGCCACTGAGTTCGGTGTTGGTCTGGTCGAACATGTTGGACTTGCTGCCCCACAAATCATAGGTCTTTGCATTGTAATACTCGTGACCCAGCATGGCCCCCAGCGTCCAAACATCGGCAAAGGTGTGATTGTAGTTCAAGATTTGCTGGAGGTTGTAGGTGATGTAGCGCTGATGTTCCACTTCCACGGTACCACCGGTGGAGTCGAACTGACCATAGTAAGGGTTGTACACATACTTGAAACGGGTCTCGTCCAGGTAACCGGTACCATTGATGGTGAGTTTGAGGCCTTCAATGATATCGATGTCGATGAAACCGTTGGCGCTTACGGAGTTACCCTCGGAGTTACGGGTATTCAGATAGCTGTCCATGAGGGCGTTGGAATCTCCAAGATAAGAACGGGACAGACCGGCATTGTGCTTGGCACCGTAGTCCATCATCTGGAAACCGTTGGAATCTACCTTGATGCTGCCGTCTCCGTTGCGGATCCACAGCGGATAGATAGGAGCCAGGTTGGAAGTGAAGGCCCAGATGTTACCGGTGGAGTTGCTGGAGCCATTGTTTCCCAGGGAGTTGTAGTTGAAGTGGGTGAGACCAATATTGGCACCAATTTTCAGCCATTTCTTTGCCTGGTAGTCGGCTTTCAAACGACCGGTGAGACGCTCCATGCCGGAAGCTTTGGTGATACCCTCGTTGCCGAGATAACCGATAGCGGCGTAGAAGGAACCCTTCTGGTTGGCGGCGGAAACCGTGAGGTTGTATTCCTGACGGAAACCGGTACGATAAGCGTAATCGTCCCACTTATCCGGAGTCACCAGATAATCTTCGCCCTTGTAGTTGATAATGTTGCCGAGCGTTGCATTGGGGTTCAGCTTACCGTTGGTACCAATGAGATACTGGCCATCGGGGATGGTATACACATTGTAACCCAAGCCACCGCTGGAGGAAGTTCCGGTGAGAACCTCGTTGGCGTGGCGGTTGGCAAGGATGGCAGAATCTCCTTTCTTATCCACATAGTAGTTGTACAGGGACTTGTAGTGCTGCTCATAGTAAGCGGCAGGAGTGTCGAAGGTCTTGTAATTCTGCAGGGCCTTGGTATTTCCACCCCACTTGGCGTCGAAGGTAACCAGGGCGTCGCCACGTTTGGCGCGTTTGGTGGTAATCATGATAACACCGTTGGCGCCACGGGCACCATACAGGGCGTTGGAAGCAGCATCCTTCAGAACGGTCATGCTCTCAATATCGGAAGGGTTGATATTATTGAGGTTGCCGCCGTAAGGAGCGCCATCCACGATAATGAGCGGGTCATTACCGGCAGAGATAGAACCGACACCACGGATGCGGATGGTAGAGGTGGCACCAGGAGCACCGTTGGAGGAGGTGAGCTGGACACCGGCTACCTGACCGGCCAGGGCGTTGGTAACGGCCGTAACCTGGGAACGCTGCAGTTTTTCTTCGTCCACCACCTTAGCGGAACCGGTAAAGGCCTCACGGGTGGAGGTACCGAAAGCAACCACAATGGTTTCATCCAGAAGTTGGCTGTCTTCTTCGAGGACAATGGCGATGGAAGCGCGGCTGTTCACCGGAACCTGAAGGTCCTGATAACCCATGCAGTTCACATCCAGAACACCATTGGCGGGGACGTTAAGGGTGAATGCACCGTTTACGTCCGTCATGGTATAGACGGTGCGGCTTCCCTGCAGGAGCACGTTGGCGCCCACAATAGCCTCACCGGAGGCGCTCTTCACAGTACCCTTCACAGTGATGTTCTGTGCCTGGGCTGCTACAGACAGAGCCAGTAATACCATGGCCGTGAAAAAAATGCGGATTTTTTTCATAAGCACAATAGATTAATTAAACATAAATATTGATACGATTTTCATAGTCTC
Source organism: Bacteroidales bacterium UBA2716 (assembly GCA_002354005.1). Lineage (GTDB taxonomy): Bacteria > Bacteroidota > Bacteroidia > Bacteroidales > UBA932 > Cryptobacteroides. The sequence goes on along the minus strand of DEKS01000006.1, from coordinate 18,724 downwards.
TCGTAAGCAATACACTAAAATTTGTCCGTATACAATTACGGATACTTGGCTGCAAAGATTGAAAAACAATTTCAATTTTGCAAATGCCATTAAAAGTGCATTAACTGCGATTAATTAAGTCTTTTTCGGTTTTTAAATCTTTTTTTGATTAAACTCTGGGGCAAGATAGTTATAATTTATGAAAAAATCGCAAACTTTTGTGATAATTTAAAACTTTAAAA
>DEKS01000006.1:17032-18426 GCA_002354005.1 Bacteroidales bacterium UBA2716 | reverse complement strand
GACAAAGTATTGCGGTGCACATGCAATTCATCCGCCAAGCGACCAATGGAAACTCCTTGCGCCAATTGCGCGCGGATATAGGCCTCCTTCTGCTCAAACCGTTTCCGCTCCCGGCTCTTCCCGAAGGGACGTCCTAACTTCATGCCTGCAGCCCGTTTGGCCGCCAACGCCTCGCGCGTGCGTTGTGATATAAGGTTACGCTCGATTTCCGCAGCCAGGGAAAAGGCGAAGGCCATGACCAGTGAGGCCTCGCTACTGGATAACTTTTGCTATGCCTTGAAGAACATGCCGGAGATGGAGAAACGGCCCCAGGAGTTGAAGGGTGAAATCTTTGATTTGTTGTTTAATTCTGCGGAAATTAATTAATTTGCTCCCAAGGAACGTTCCGAATACATTCAAGATATGACAACCGAAAGAGACAGGGCAAATCAACTGGCAACTGCGGAAGAAAAAGGTCACGCCAAAGGCCTGGCAGAAGGCGAAGCCAAAGCTATGCGGGAATTAGCCCAAAGCATGCTCGCAGATGGCCTGAAATACAGGACCTGGATGTGAGTTATCTCACTGCTTCTGCGGCTTTGGGTAATACCTTAACTATCGGATTAGGTTATTCCTTCTAATGAAACCTGGTATATAACCACCTACCACCCAACACTTTAGCACAACGAACGGGGTCCGTCGTGGACCCCGTTCAATTATACAAGTACTTAAAAATAAATTACTTACACTCCACATCCACTAATTTGGTATGTATTCCGTCAGAATATTTTCTGTTTGTAGTTTTTTTGAGCTGATTTTCAAGAATCGGCTCATTTTTCATTACAATAAACGGGGCCCGAAACGGACCCCGTTCAATGCTATATGCCGGCTACCGCTTACTCGCTGAAGCGGGCCTTCAAATACTCCCTGTTCAGGCGGGCAATGTGGTCGATGGTGACGTGCTTGGGGCACTCCATCTCGCAAGCGCGGGTGTTGGTGCAGTTGCCAAAGCCCAGTTCGTCCATCTTGGCCACCATGGCGCGGGCGCGGCGGGCAGCTTCCGGACGACCTTGCGGCAGCAGGGCCAGGGAGCTTACGCGGGCAGCCACAAACAGCATGGCGGAACCGTTCTTACAGGTGGCAACGCAGGCGCCGCAACCTACGCAGGCGGCTGCATCCATGGACAGTTCAGCGTCATCGTGCGGGATAAGGATGTTGTTGCCATCCTGTGCGCTGCCGGTACGTACGGTGATGAAACCGCCGGCCTGCATGATTTTGTCGAAGGCGGTACGGTCCACCACCAGGTCCTTGATTACCGGGAAAGCGCCGCTGCGCCAAGGCTCCACGGTAATGGTGGCACCGGGTTTAAAGTGACGCATGAACAGCTGGCAGGTGGTTACCTGGTCGTCCGGACCGTG
>DEKS01000006.1:15089-16965 GCA_002354005.1 Bacteroidales bacterium UBA2716 | reverse complement strand
TCGATGCCCTTGCGAATGAGTTGATCGTTCAGGATATCCAGCATTTCGAGGAACGAAGCATCTTCCTCCACATCCGTAACGTGGTAGGTCTCGAAATGGCCTTTTGCTTTGGCGTTCTTCTGACGCCATACTTTTACATTATATTCCATACTCGGGATTAGTCTTTGTAGTTACGGGTTGCAATCTTGATGTTTTCGTACTTGAGTTCTTCCTTGTGCAGCTCAGGCTCCTTGCCTTCGCCCTTGTATTCCCAGGCGGCTACATACATGAAGTTCTCGTCGTCGCGCTTGGTCTCGCCTTCTTCCGTCTGCATTTCCTCGCGGAAATGGCCACCGCAGGACTCGCGGCGGTTCAGGGCGTCATAGGCCATGAGTTCACCAATGTCAAAGAAGTCTACCAGGCGCAGGGCTTTTTCCAGTTCCTGGTTGAATTCCTCATTGGTGCCGGGTACGCGTACGGTCTTCCAGAATTCCTCGCGGAGCTTCTTGATTTCCTCGATGCCCTTCTTGAGGCCGGCCTCGTTGCGCGCCATACCTACATATTCCCACATAATGTGACCCAGTTTCTTGTGAATGGCATCTACCGGCTCCGTACCTTTCACGGCAAAGAGTTTGGCGATGCGCTCCTTCACGGCCTTTTCCGCCGCTGCAAATTCAGGGGCGTTGGTGTCCGTCTTGGGCTCGGCAAATTTATGGGAAAGATAATCGCCGATGGTGTAAGGCAGCACAAAGTAACCGTCGGCGAGGCCCTGCATAAGGGCACTGGCACCCAGACGGTTGCCGCCGTGGTCCGAGAAGTTGGCCTCACCGATGGCATACAGGCCCGGAATGGTGGTCTGGAGGTCATAGTCTACCCACAGGCCGCCCATGGTGTAGTGGATGGCCGGATAAATCATCATCGGCTCCTCCCAAGGGGAAGTGGAGGTAATCTTTTCGTACATGTCGAACAGGTTACCGTAGCGCTCCTGCACTCTCTGGTGACCCAGGCGCTTGATAGCATCGGCAAAATCCAGGAACACGGCCAGGCCGGTCTCGTTCACGCCATAACCGGCATCGCAGCGCTCTTTGGCGGCGCGGGAAGCCACGTCACGGGGAACCAGGTTGCCGAACGCCGGATACCGGCGCTCCAGATAGTAGTCGCGGTCCTCTTCGGGAATCTGGGAAGGCTTGATTTCATGCTTGCGGAGCTTCATCACGTCTTCCTTCTTCTTGGGCACCCAGATGCGGCCGTCGTTGCGCAGGGACTCTGACATAAGCGTCAGTTTGCACTGCTGGTCGCCGTGTACCGGGATACAGGTGGGGTGAATCTGGGCAAAGCAAGGGTTGGCAAAGAAGGCACCCTTGCGGTAGGCCTGCATGGCGGCGCTGCCGTTGGAGTTCATGGCGTTGGTGGAGAGGAAATAGGTATTGCCATACCCACCGGTTGCCAGCACAACGGCATGGGCGCCAAAGCGCTCGATTTCACCGGTAATAAGGTTACGGGCGATGATACCCTTGGCCTCACCGTTGATAATCACCAGATCCAGCATCTCGTGACGCGGATAGCTCTTCACGGTTCCGGCGGCAATCTCCTTGTTCAGGGAAGCATAGGCACCCAGCAACAGCTGCTGGCCGGTTTGTCCGCGGGCATAGAAGGTACGGCTCACCTGCACGCCACCGAAGGAACGGTTGGCCAGGTATCCGCCGTATTCACGGGCAAAAGGAACACCCTGTGCCACGCACTGGTCGATAATGGCGGCACTTACCTCTGCCAGACGATACACGTTGGCTTCGCGGGAACGATAGTCACCACCCTTGATGGTGTCGTAGAACAGACGGTAAACGGAGTCGTTGTCGTTCTGGTAGTTTTTGGCAGCGTTGATACCACCCTGGGCGGC
>DEKS01000006.1:11491-15058 GCA_002354005.1 Bacteroidales bacterium UBA2716 | reverse complement strand
GAGTCGCTGATGCAGAAAATCTTGACGTTGTAGCCCATCTCACCCAGAGACGCAGCTGCAGAAGCACCGCCAAGACCAGTACCTACCACAATCACTTCCAGCTTCCGTTTGTTGTTCGGAGAAACAATCCGGATTTCTGCTTTACGCTTGGACCATTTTTCTTTGAGCGGTCCGTCCGGAATCTTGGAAATAAGTTTAGAATCGGCCATATAGTTAATAATTGTATTTGCTAATTCGCAAAATTAAGCATTTTTCGTGAATAAATTAGGACTTTTCGTTAAAAAAGCGAACCACTCTCGTCCGGACTGTACTTTCGCTGAGCCAGATAGGCATCCATTCCCAGGTGTTGGTAGGCCAGTTCCGTGGCGATACGCCCCCGCTGGGTGCGGATAATGAAGCCCTCCTTGATAAGGAAAGGTTCGTACACTTCTTCCAGCGTTCCGGCGTCCTCACTAATGGAAGTGGCCAGCGTACCAACGCCCACCGGCCCCCCTTTGAAGGTAAGGATCATGGTGCGCAGAATCTTGTTGTCGATGGCATCCAGTCCGCGCTTGTCAATCTTGAGCTTATTCAGCGCGAAACGCGTGATTTCCAGGTTGATACGACCGTCTCCGAGCACCTGCGCAAAGTCCCGCACGCGCTTGAGGAGCGCATTGGCGATACGCGCCGTACCGCGGCTGCGAAGGGCAATCTCATAGGCGGCATCATCGTCAATTTCCAAAGCAAGAATGCGGGCGCTGCGAAGGACAATGTGCTTCAAATCCTCCGTATCGTAATATTCCAGCGCGCAGTTAATGCCAAAACGGTCCCGCAGCGGCGCCGTCAGCAAACCGCTCCGCGTGGTAGCCCCCACCAGCGTAAAAGGATTCAGGTTGATGCGCACGGAACGCGCCCCCGGTCCTTTGTCAATCATGATATCAATCACGTAATCTTCCATGGCGGAGTACAGGTACTCCTCCACCTCCGGAGAAAGCCGGTGGATTTCATCGATGAACAGCACATCCCCGGCCTCCAGGCCGGTGAGGAGCCCCGCCAGGTCCCCGGGCTTGTCCAGCACCGGACCGGAAGTCACCTTCATGTTCACGCCCATCTCGTTGGCGATGATATGGGCCAGCGTGGTTTTACCAAGTCCCGGAGGCCCGTGGAACAAAACATGGTCCAATGCCTCCCCACGCATTTTTGCGGCCTTAATATAGATATTCAGATTGGATACGATTTCCTTCTGTCCGGTAAAATCGTCCAGCCCCTGGGGGCGGATAATTCCCTCAAATTCGTTATCTTTGCGGTCTGCCGGATTGTGCGGATCAAAGTCGGTCATGGCTCAAGGTTCAATCAATTCAAATACAAATATAGTTTTTATTTTTAAGAATTGTTGTTTTTAATGTGCTTGTCAATATGTTGAAAACTATCTATAAGCCATTAAAAATCAATATATTGAGTAAAAAATAAATTGTTGAAAACCTGCTGATATCGTGTGGATGGCCTGTTAGTGGCCGGTGCGGAAATTTTACTCACAAATGCCGGGAGGGTTATGAACAGGGTTATCAACAGGTTATCAACAGCCAAAACCAAGGGAATGTTGATAAGTCAAAAATCAACTGCACTGCTGCAAAAACAACTTCAAGAAAAGGAAGAAGTCTTTTGCGGCGGGCTCTTCTTGTCGGCCCGGTGGATGGTTCTGTCCCAGGTGGCGCAGGAAGGCGTCCACTTTATCCTGCTCCCCACCCGGGAATCGGCGGAGTACTGCGCGGCAGACCTATATAATATGGTAGAAGGGGACTGCGTGTTCTTTCTGCCTGAGATGGGAAAAAGCGTGGAGCGCAGCAATTATAAATCGTCCCTGGGCGTGCAGCGCACGGCGGCTATCGGCAAGTTGCTGAATTGGAAGGCCCCGGAAAAACTGTTCATCGTCACCTATCCGGAGGCGGTGGAGGAAAAGGTACCCAGCGCCCAAAAACTGCAAAACGCCCTTTTCAGTATCCGGGAAGGGCAGGAAATTCCCTACGACAGCATCCGGGTGCGCCTGCAGGAAGAAGGCTTCGAGAAGGTGGACTTTGTATCGGCCCCGGGCCAGTTCGCCCTTCGCGGCGCCGTCATCGACATTTTTTCCTATTCCTCCGATAAGCCCTACCGCCTGAGTTTCTTTGGCGACGAAGTGGAAAAGATTCACAGCTTCGACTGCAATACGCAGCTTTCCATCGACCGCATTTCCCGGGCCGATATTTACCCGGACATTGCCGCCCGCGAGACGGAAGAAGGGGAGAGTCTCATCGACCTTTTACCTGCAAATACCCTCGTCTGGCTGGACTCGTCGGATATGTACAAGGAAAAGGACTTCTTTGCGCCCGTCTGCGCTTTCAGGCACGTGTACCTGGATATTCCGCTCCAGAAAGAGGACGTTGAGAAGGTGCAGTTCAACATTTCCCCGCAGCCGGTGTTCAACAAGAACTTCGAGCTGCTCATGGGAGACATCCGCTCCCGGCTGGAGGAAAATTATAAGGTATATATAGTAGGGGAGAAGGAAAGCCAGCTGGAACGCCTGCGCTCCATCATGCTGCAGGAAGAACATGCCCTGCTCCCGGAATTTGTAAAAGGCCGGAACATCCACAGCGGTTTTATCGACCATGAAGACCGCGTGTGCCTGTACACGGACCACGAGATTTTTGACCGCTTCCACCGCGTACGCATGCGACGGACGGTGGAAAAGAGCGAGCAACTCACGATGAACGACCTCAGCGCCTTCAACATAGGCGATTTTGTGGTGCACATCGACCATGGCGTGGGTGTCTTTGGCGGCCTGGTAAAGATGAAGGACGACAAAGACCGCGTGCACGAGGTGGTAAAACTGCTCTACAGCGGGGGCGACGTAGTGTTCGTGTCGGTCCATTCGCTGCACAAAATATCCCGTTTCCGTTCCAAGGAAGGGGAGCCGCCGCGCGTGAACAAGCTGGGTTCCAAGACCTGGGGCAACCTCAAGCAGGCGGCAAAGTCCCGCGTCAAGGACATTGCCAAGGAACTCATCCAGCTCTATGCCAGACGCCGCGCTTCCAAGGGCTTCGCGTTTTCGCCGGACACCTACCTGCAGGAGGAGTTGGAATCGTCCTTCATGTACGAAGACACCCCGGATCAGGAACGTGCCACCAAGGCCGTGAAGGAGGATATGGAAGATACCTGCCCCATGGACCGTCTGGTGTGTGGCGATGTTGGCTTCGGAAAAACGGAAATTGCCATCCGGGCCGCATTCAAGGCCGCTACAGACTCCAAACAGGTGGCGGTGCTGGTACCTACCACCATCCTTTCGCTCCAGCATTTCGAGACCTTCAAGGCCCGCCTCGCCCATCTTCCGTGCACAGTGGAATACGTGAGCCGCCTGCGCAGCGCCAAACAATTGTCGGACATCAAAAAACGCCTGAAAGAAGGGAAGATAGACATTCTGATTGGTACGCACAAAATTCTTTCCGACAGCTTCGAATTCAAGGACCTGGGCCTGCTGATTATTGACGAGGAACAAAAGTTCGGCGTGAGTGCCAAGGAAAAACTGCGTCAGCTCAAGCATACGGTGGACAC
>DEKS01000006.1:3644-11418 GCA_002354005.1 Bacteroidales bacterium UBA2716 | reverse complement strand
GACCTGTCCATCATCCAGACGCCGCCGCCCAACCGCATTCCCATCCAGACGGAAATCATCCTCTTTAACGAGTCCGAGATAAAGAGCATCATTAATTATGAACTCAATCGCGGCGGCCAGGTATTTTTTCTGCACAACCGGGTAGAGGAACTCCCCGCCATTGCCGATATCCTCCACCGCCTGGTGCCGGACATGAAAATTTGCGTGGCACACGGCCAGATGGAATCAAAAGATCTGGAAGACAGAATGTTAGCCTTTATGCGGGGCGACTATGACCTTCTGCTCTGCACCACCATCGTGGAAAACGGCCTGGACATTCCCAACGCCAACACCATCATCATCAACCAGGCGCAGAACATTGGCCTGAGCGACCTTCACCAGCTGCGAGGCCGCGTGGGCCGCTCCAACAAAAAAGCCTTCTGCTACCTCATTGTCCCGCCGCTCGTGAGCCTTTCGGACGATGCCCGGAGGCGGCTGAGGGCCATCGAGGAGTTCAGCGACCTGGGCAGCGGCTTCAATATTGCCATGCAGGATTTGGATATCCGCGGCGCCGGCAACCTCCTGGGTGCAGAGCAAAGCGGCTTCATTTCCGACATGGGCTACGAGACCTACCAGAAGATTCTGTCGGAAGCCATGGAAGAGCTGGGAATGGAAACCGGCTTCAGTACGCGTTCCACGCAGGAAAAATACGTGGACGACTGCACCATCGAAACCGACAAACCCGCCTTTATTCCGGACGATTACATAGACATTACAGCAGAGAAAATTCGCATTTACAAGATGCTGGATGCCATGACGGACGAACGGGAGATTGACCGGTTGGGCGCCCAGGTGGCCGACCGCTTCGGTCCGCTTCCGCAGGAGGTGGAAAACCTGCTGTATGTAGTGAAAATCAGAAACTTGGGCCAACAGATGGGATTTGAGAAAATCATTATCAAGAACGGCATGCAAATCATGTTCTTTGTGAGCAATCCCATGGGCGGTTACTACCAGTCCAAGGTGTTCGAGACGGTGCTGGGCCGGGTGAACGAGAACCCCACCCAGTACAAGTTCAACCAGGACGGCGGCAGGCTCCGGACCGTTTCCCGCGGTGTGGATTCTTTAGAGAAGGCCCATTCCATTTTGAAAAAACTGCAATAATCGTTAAATTTGCAGACTATGTCTAATTTGTTAGTAGAAATAGGAAATACAGCGCTTAAGGCGGCCTGGTCGGAAAGGATGACCCTTGGGAAAACCTTCCGTTACCAGGGGGAGAAGTTCATGGACTTCATCCTCTCGCTCACCCGACGGGAAAAACCGGAGGTGCTGCTGCTCTCTTCCGTGTATGTCATTTCGGAGGCCGATGCCGCCGTGCTCAGGGAAGAGTGCACGTATCTACTTATTCTGGACAGCAGCAACAAAGAGTTTTTGGTAGCACATGGCCTGCCGTCGTACCTGTCGTACGACCGTGCCGCTTCCATCCTGGCCGCCCGTTACCTGTTCAAGGGCCGCGGGTGCACCATTGTGGATTTTGGCACCACCCTGTCGGTAGATTTTACCGGGGAGGACGGCATGTATCGGGGCGGAAACATTTCCCTGGGCTGCCGCACGCGTTTCAAGGCGCTCAACCGGTATTCCCGGTCTCTCCCGCTGGTGGATATGCCCCAGAATCCGGAGGTTGTGGGTCTTTCGGAAACGGCTTCCATCGCCAGCGGCGTGGTTTCAGGCATTGTTTTTGAAATAGAAGGCTACCTGAATTTGTACCCGGACAACATTGTGGTGTTTACGGGCGGCGATGCGAATTATTTTGCAAAACGGATGAAAAGTTCCATCTTTGCAATTTGTAACCTTGTCCTCATGGGCATGGCTTTAATAGCGGACGAATATGTTCAGAAGCTTCACCAATAGGGTAGCGGTAACGCTGTTGCTGCTTTTTTCCGGCTGGACACTTGCTGCCCAGACGGACGGCACGTACAGTGGTTTTTCGCCGTACTCCGTCTTCGGCGTAGGCCAGTTGCACCAGCCCGGTACGGCCTGGAACCGCAGTATGGGCGGCGTGGGTATTGCAGCCCGTAACAACCGCTATATCAATATTCTGAACCCCGCCTCCATGACCGCCAGGGACTCCCTTTCCTTTATGGCGGACTTTGGCCTGGGCGGCCGCATTTCCCTGTTCAGCGAAGGAAACAAAAAAGCGCTCAATACCACCTTCAACATTGACGATTTTGTGATGTCGTTCCCTCTGTGGAAGCACACCGCCGCCATGGTGGGCATAACCCCCATCAGCGACGTAGGATACAAGATTGTGTATGCCGAGATGGATCCGGATGCCCAGTACCGCACCTTCACCTCCAAGGGAAATGGGGGTATCTATCAGGTATTTGCCGCTTTTGCCGGCACGTTCTGGAACCGGCTTTCCATTGGCGCACAGGCCAATTACTGCTTTGGTAACATTAACAAGCAGGCCACCGTGGACTACGACGTAGAGTCCTTCCGGGATATTGCCTCCGGAGACTCCCTGCAGGTGAACAATTTTACGGCCAAACTGGGTATCCAGTACGAGCAGCCGCTCACTACCGGTCACTCCCTTACCTTTGGCGCCACCTACAAGTTCGCCACCAAAATCAACGGTCACACCATGCACTATGAGGAACGCGGTGCCTATGACCGTGTCCGTACTACCTCCACGCTGGGAGAAAAGGGCCTGTATATGGGCGATGAACTGGGTGTGGGCATCAGCTACCGCAACACGGACAAACTGCTCATCGAGGTGGACTATACGCGCACGGACTGGAGCCGCAGCCGCATGGACCAGGTGCGGGGCTTCTCCAATGTAGGTGCAGTTGCCTTTGCCCCGTCCGTAGGGCAGGCCGTCCGGGCCGGTTTTGCGTACACGCCCAACCGGAACGACATCCGCTACTTCATGCGGCGTTGCACCTATCGGGCCGGTGCGTACTTTGACCAGTCCTATTATACGGTAGGCGGAGAACATGTGAATGCCGTGGGGGTTACCCTGGGTATGACCATCCCCGTTTTCCGCTGGTATAATGGCCTCACAGTGGGATTGGACTTCGGTCGCAGAGGCCTCTCATCGTCCCAGGTGAAAGAGACGTATTTCGGCTTCAATATTGGCATCAATATCTTTGATATCTGGTTCCAGAAACGGCCGTACGAATAGCCTTGGCACAAAAGTTGACAAAAAAATAATTTAAAATACTGATGTTATGAAAAAGATTACGCTCATTTTCTTCGCCGTAATGGCTGTATTTGCCGGACAGAAACTCTCTGCTCAGGGTAAGTATGGCGCAGACAGCGCAGAGTGCATCAAGTACCTCTCCTACTATCAGGAGTACTACAAGCAGAAGAACTACGATTCCGCTCTGCCCAACTGGCGCAAGGCTTACTCCCTCTGCCCCGCTACCGCTTCACAGAACATGTTCGTGCATGGTACCACGCTCATGACCCGTCTGTACAACCAGACCAAGGACGCAACGCACCGTGAGGCCATTGTGGACACCATCCTTGCCCTGCAGGACCAGCGCATGGCCGCCTATCCCAGAAAGAAACTGGATATCATGAACAATAAAGGTCAGTACATGATCAATTACCGCAGCGCCAATCCCGCTTACATTTACAAGAATGTGGGCGCTATTGTGGATCAGCTGGGTCCCAAATCCAACGGCTCCCTGCTGGTGAACCTGCTGCAGGCTTCCATCGCCCTGTATCGTGAGAATCAGCTCACCGCAGACGATGTCATTGCCATGTACGACAAAGTAACGGCCAACGTGGAAGGTGCTACCGCCAAGAACGACGCCGAGAAAGAGGACAACCTCAAGGCCAAAGCCACCATCGAGAGCATCTTTGCAGACAGCAAGGTGGCCTCCTGCGACAACCTCATCGCCATCTTCGGCCCCCGTTACCAGGCCGATCCCAACAACCTGGCCCTGGTGAGCAATATCGTCAAGCTCATGAACACCGCAGAGGACTGCGCCTCCAACGACCTGTACCTCAATGCCGTTACTTCCATGTACAAGCTGGATCCTTCGTTCCGCAGCGCGTTTGCCCTGTACCGCCTGAATGCGGCCCGCGGCAATGTGGCAGATGCCGCCAATTACCTGGAAGAGGCCATCAACTCTCCGGAGTCCGACGAAGCCACCGATGCCCAGTACTATTACGAAATGGCCGCTTTCTGCTACAAGAACGGTCTGCGCGGAAAAGCGTACGAGGCTGCCAAAAAGGCCATCGAAATGGACTATGGTTATGCCGGAAAGGGCTATCTGATCATGGGTAACCTCTGGGCTTCCGCCACCTGCGGTGACACCGTAGACAAGTGGGCCCGCTACTGGGCTGCCGCAGACTACTACCAGAAGGCCCGCAACGCAGACCCTGCCGTAGCCGACGAAGCTGCTTCTTCCATCGCCAGCGTGAGCCGCTACTATCCGGAGGCATCCGAGGCTTTCATGTACGATGTTACCAAGGGTCAGTCCTACACCGTTTCCTGCGGCGGCATGACTGCAACCACCACTGTTCGCGTGCAGTAAGTGACTATTAAAAACATACTTCAACTGATGGCAACCGCTTCGGCGGTTGCTTTCGTCGTTTTTTCCTGTAAGGGCAATTTGTCGGAAGCAGAGAAGCTGGATTTGAACAAAATTCCCATCCAGGTGGTGGACAGCATGTTCTTTGTACAGTCGGAAAACGGTCAGGTAAAAATGCGCGTAGAATCCCCCAGGATGGAGGTGTACGAGCGGGATACCTTGTCGTACGACCTGTTCCCCAAGGGGATTCACGTGTTCGGATACAACGAGGACGGGCTCCTGGAAACCACCATCGACGCGGAACAGGCCCGGCACGACAAAACGCCGGACGGTGCGCGCGACAAGTGGTCGGCCTATGGCAACGTGGTGGTTCACAATGCCATCAAGAACGAAACCATGAAGACGGACACCTTGTACTGGGACAGCAAGGCACATGAGATTTGGACAGACTGCTACATTCTCATGTATTCTCCTTCCGGTTCCATGCAGGGGTATGGCATGCGTTCGGACGAAATGGCGCGCAACGCTATCCTCAAGCATCCCTTCGACAACGAGTTTATCCTGGGCAGCGACACTACGCAAGTTGTTGTGGATTCGGTGAATTTTATCGGCCCGGTGCTAAAAAAATAGTGATTGTTTGGAAGAAAATTCGTATTTTTGCAGCCCTTAGGCAAAAATTGAAGAAAAATTAAAAAATATACGTAAAATGGCAGCTCTTGAGACCATCAGAACTAAATTCGGCATTGGTGCTTCGCTCATCATTGCCTTCGGTCTTTTACTCTTCCTTGTTAACCCGTCGGACATCATCCAGACTGTCCAGTCTGCGTCTTCCAAGTACGACGTAGGTAAAATCAATGGCAAATCCGTTTCCTATCAGGACTTCGAGTCAGAGGTAAAGCAGTTCTCTGACGTGCGGGAAATGCTCACCGGCCAGTCCGCTTCCAGCGAGCAGGCCCAGCGCCAAACCCGCGACATGGCCTGGAACAACCTGGTAGACCGCTACCTGGTCATCCCCACCATCGAGGATGCCGGTATCCGCGTGGGCCAGCAGGAGCAAATCGACATGTTTGTGAGTGACAATGTTTCTCCGGTGCTCAGCGGCATGGGTATCTTCAACGACGAGAACGGTGCTTTCTCCGCTTCCGCCGTACGCGACTTCATGGAGAATGTCCAGGAGGACGAATCCGGCCGCGGTATCCTGCTTCGCAACTACCTGCAAAATGCTGTGCGCAGCAACCGCTTCAATGAGAAGTATGCGGGCCTGTTCAACGCCGCTTCCTATGTGAACTCCGTGGAAAGCCGCCGCGCCATTGCAGAGAACAATACCACCGCTCAGGTGAGCTTTGTCATGTCCCCCAACACCTACTTCCCGCAGGATTCTTCCGTGGTGGTGTCCAAGGCAGACATCCAGAAGTTCTACGACGCCCACAAGGAAAACTTCCGCCAGAAGGCCACCCGCGACATCGAGTATGTTGTGTATGAAGTGAAGCCCTCTCCCAAGGACGTGGCTGCCCAGAACGATGAATTTGTTACCCTGTACGACGAATTCGCTTCTACGGACAACGTGCGTGCTTTCCTGCAGCGCAACAGCGACCGCCAGTGGTCGGACAGCTGGTACAAGGGAGGTGATCTTCGCACCGTAAACCGTGATGTAGACACCTTCGTGGCAGAAAACAATGCCGGTGTTTCCCCGGTATACCAGTCCGGTACCACCTTCTTCGCCGCCCGTATCATGGAACTGGCCAATGTGCCGGATTCCGTGTATGTGCGTCACATCATGCTGCGGGGCGCCAATGCCCGTCAAACCGCAGACAGCCTGCTTACCGTGGTGAACAAGAACAACTTCGCCATCCTGGCCATGCAGTATTCCGCCGACAAAGGCAACGCCTATGACGGCGAGCAGGGCAATCTGGGCTGGATGACCCAGAACGCCATGATCCCGGGCTTCGAGTCCGTGCTCACGGCCGCCGTTGGCAAGCCTTACATTGTGAACACCATGTATGGTACGCACATTGTGGAGGTAACCAAGACTACCAAGCCGCTTGCCAAAAAGAAAGTGGCCATCCTGGAAAAGGCCACCCTGCCCAGCAAGGAAACCTACGCAGACACTTACAACAAGGCCAATATCCTGGCTGTGCGTGCCGCCGGCAAGTATGCCAACTACAAGGCTGCTTGTGACTCCACCGGTACCTATTCCCGCTCCCTGACCATCAACGAGGGTACGGATTCTTACGGTGCCATCGGCCATGCCAAGGAAGTAACCCGTTGGGCGTTTGACAACAAGCCCGGCAAGGCTTCCGGTATCATCACCGTAGACAATAACTACTTCTTTGTGGTGGCTGTAAAGGCTGCCCACAAAGAGGGTTATGCCAAGCTGGACGAGGTATCCGAGGGTATCAAGAACCAGCTCTACCGTGAGCAGTACGCCGCCAAGCGCTGCCAGGATGTTGCTGGTCAAATTGCCGGACTTACCTCCCTGGAGGCCATTGCTGAGAAACTCGGCACCACGGTGTCAACGCTTTCGGATGTTACCTTCTCCACCAATTCCGCTCCTTCCACCGAGCCCGCTTTTGTGGGTGCCGTGGCTGCCGCCAAGGAAGGTGTGCTTAGCGGTCCTGTGGCCGGTGTCATGGGCACCTATGTGTTCCAGGTGAACGGCCGCGAGGTAGGTTCCTACTATACGGAAGACGACGCCAAGAGCGCCCAGGCCCGTCTGGACTCCTATCACGCCCAGATGCTCCTCCCGCTCATGACGGAGAAGAACGTGGACGACAACCGCGCCCGTTTCTATTAGCAGATGCACATATGTCATTAAAATGTGGAATCGTAGGCTTGCCCAATGTGGGCAAGTCTACTTTATTTAACTGTGTGAGCTCCGGGAAAGCCCAGAGCGCCAATTTCCCTTTCTGCACCATCGACCCCAATGTGGGTTCCACCAATGTGCCGGACAAGCGCCTGGAGGTGCTCACGGACATTTGCCAGCCCAAGCGCACCATTCCCGCCACCGTGGAAATCGTGGACATTGCCGGCCTGGTGAAGGGGGCTTCCCGCGGGGAGGGCCTGGGCAACCAGTTCCTGGCCAATATTCGCGAGACAGACGCCATCCTGCACGTGCTGCGCTGCTTCGACGACGGAAATATCGTCCATGTGGACGGTTCCGTGGACCCGGTACGGGACAAGGAAGTGGTGGATGCAGAGCTGCAGATCAAAGACCTGGAAACGGTAGAAAACCGTATCAAGAAGGTGGAGAAAATGGC
>DEKS01000006.1:1745-3572 GCA_002354005.1 Bacteroidales bacterium UBA2716 | reverse complement strand
CACTCCTGCCGGGAGGTGGTGCCGGAGAATGCAGAAGAAGAGCAAATGGCCAAGGATCTGTTCCTTATCACCAACAAGCCGGTGCTCTATGTTTGCAACGTGGACGAGGCTTCCGCGGCTACCGGCAACGCTTACGTGGAGGCTGTGCGTGCTGCCGTTGCAGCGGAAAACGCAGAGATTCTGGTGATTGCCGCGCGTACGGAGGCTGAAATCGCGGAGATTGAGGACTATGAGGACCGGCAGATGTTCCTGGAAGAGATGGGCCTCAAGGAGAGCGGTGTAGTGCGCCTCATCCAGAGCGCGTACAAGTTGCTGGGCCTCCGCACCTTCTTCACGGCCGGGGCCGACGAATGCCGCGCCTGGACCATCAAGGCCGGGGATAAGGCTCCCCGCGCCGCCGGTGTCATCCACACGGACTTCGAGCGCGGCTTCATCCGGGCAGAAGTAATTAAGTATGAGGATTTTGTCCACTACAAGACGGAAGCCGCCGTCCGCGCCGCCGGCAAGATGGGCATCGAAGGCAAGGACTACGTAGTCCAGGACGGTGACATCATGCACTTCCTGTTTAACGTGTAAGCTGGCGCTCAACTCGCTGATTATCAATGTTTTCCTTATAATCCTCGGCTCCATTTGCGCCGAGGATTTTCTGTAATTTATTGTGTATCAAATAGTTACCGACCAGTTTCGTTGTGTCGTGCGCGCTGGTCGAGAACACGTTGACTATTAATTACTTACTAATAATCCTCGGCGCAAATGGAGCCGAGGATTTATTATATTCTATTGATTATCAATATGTTGTTAACCAGTGATAATCCGGGAGGTTTTGGGAGAAGTTGTAACTTTGGGGCATGAGACGATGGATCATGGTCATAGTAGGGTGTGTGGTGTTGTCCGGGCAGGTGGGATTGTTCGGACAGGACACCCTGCGGGTGATGTTCTGGAACCTGGAGAACTTCTTTGACAACCGGAACGATTCCACCAGTGTGTCGGACGCGGAGTTTTCCAGCTACGGGGAGCGGCATTGGAGCCGGAAAAAGTTCAATACCAAGTGCCAGGCCATTGCTAAGGGCATCCTCTGGACGGCAGGGGAGAAAGGGGGCCTTCCGGATGTAATCGGGGTGGCGGAAGTGGAGAATAAGCGCGCCCTCCAGCGGCTACTGTACAATACGGCCCTCCACAAACTGGACTACAAAATTATCCACTTCGAGTCCCCGGATCCCCGCGGAATAGATGTAGCGCTGCTCTACAGAACCTCCACCCTCAAACGCATCCGTGCCAAACCCTGCCATTTATACGGGCCCGATTCCACCGTCCTTCGTACCCGGGACATCCTGCTCGCGGAGTTTGAGCGGCCCGGCGGTACGCCCGTCGCCTTCCTGGTGAACCACCACCCTTCCAAGTATGGCGGCGCAAGCGTCTCGGAAGCGCGGCGCGCCATTGCTGTCGGCCGCTTGAAACAGCTGTCGGACTCCTTGCAAACAATTGGTATAGAATATATTGTGGCGATGGGCGATTTCAACGACACCCCGGCCAATCCGGTGTACAAACGCTTGGAGCCCACCCTGAGGAACCTCGCGGAACCGCTCCACCAAAAGGGCCTTGGCACCATCAAGTACGACGGTGCGTGGGAACTCATCGACCTGTTTTTTGTGAGCCCCAAAGTGCAGACAAACGGCATGGAAATCGTCACCATTCCTTTCCTGCAAACGGCCGATGGCGGCCACGCCGGTCGCAAGCCCCTTCGCACCTATTCCGGTCCCCGCTACATCGGCGGAGTGTCGGACCATTGTCCCATTTGGTTAGAGATTCCTCGGCTTCGCTCGGAAT
>DEKS01000006.1:603-1728 GCA_002354005.1 Bacteroidales bacterium UBA2716 | reverse complement strand
ACTTTTGTCATTTCGACCGAGCGGAGCGAGTGGAGAAATCTTAAAAAATGCGTATATTTGTAAGACGTACCAAGCACACAAAACAACAACCAATATGAAAAACAAAATCCAAGCAAAATTCAAGGAACTCTTTGGAGAGGGCGGACAGCTGTTCATGTCCTCCGGTCGTATCAACCTCATTGGCGAGCACACAGACTACAATGGGGGATATGTATTCCCGGGCGCCATCAACTATGGCATCATGGCCCAAATCAAGCTCAACGGCACAGACAAGGTGAAGGTCTTCTCCATCGACTTCAACGAATATGTGGAATTTGGCCTCAAGGAGGAAGACAAACCCAAGCAGTCCTGGGCTTGCTATGTGTTTGGCGTTTGCCGGGAAACCCTCAAGCGGGGCGGCAAGGTGGCCGGCTTTGACGCCGTGTTCGCCGGAGACGTTCCCCTGGGCGCCGGCCTCAGCTCCTCCGCCGCCCTGGAAAGCGTGTTTGCCTATGCCCTCAACGAGCTCAACGGCAATGGGATAGAGAAGTTTGAACTGGCTAAAATCGGCCAGAGCACAGAGCATAATTACTGCGGCGTCAAGTGCGGCATCATGGACCAGTTTGCCTCCGTTTTTGGCAAGGAGGGTGCCCTGATGCGCCTCAACTGCAAAACCGGGGAATACAAATATTTCCCCTTCCATCCCAAGGGGTACAAGCTTGTGCTCATCGACTCCTGCGTAAAGCATGAACTGGCTTCCAGCGCCTACAACAAGCGCCGTGAGTCCTGCGAGCGCGCCGCCAAGGCCATCCGGGAGAACCATCCGGACGTAGATTTCCTGTCCGATGCCAAGCGCGTTTGGCTGGACGAAGTCCGCGACAAAATCTCCGAGGAGGACTTCATCCGCGCGGAATATGTGATTGGGGAAGTGCAGCGCGTGCTGGACGTATGCGACGCCCTGGAGCGTGACGACTATGAGACCGTTGGTGAGATGATGTACCAGACCCACTTCGGCCTCAGCCGCTTGTATGAGGTCTCCTGCGAGGAACTGGACTTCCTGAACAAACTGGCCCGCAAGTGCGACGTCACCGGTTCCCGTGTCATGGGCGGCGGCTTCGGCGGCTGCACCATCAACCTGGTGAAGGA
>DEKS01000006.1:0-573 GCA_002354005.1 Bacteroidales bacterium UBA2716 | reverse complement strand
TTCATCAAGGCCGCCAAGGAGCAGTTCGCCGCCAAGTTCGGCCACGAGCCCAAGGTCTATGATGTAGTAATTAGCGATGGTGCCCGCAAGCTGCAGTAAATGCCACAAACAGACGGAGATAGACGTCCGTCAGAGTATCAATGTCGCCCTTGATCCGGAACTCAAAACCCGGGTCAAGGACGGCTCTTTGTTCCTGTGGGAGTGCCCCTACTGCGGCCAGCGTAACCTGGCCCGCTACCAGACGCTCTACCATGACCCGGACGCCAAGCTCATGGTGTGGCTTCTCCCCGGGGAAGAACAACCTCCGAAGGCCGTGGAGGAGGCCGTGAAGGAGCTGGAAGGCTATACGCTTCGCCGCGTAAAAGACGTGGGTGAACTCATCGAAAAGGTGAATATCCACGACGCCGGCCTGGAAGACACCGTCCTGGAAATGTGCAAATGGGTCACCCGCAGGGAACTCGCCGCCAAAAATCCCGCCTCAGCCACCGCCGCCCTCAAGTTTCTCCGCATGGAAGGGGCCGATAATGAATTGGTTATGGCCTTCCCCCTGGATGGCCAGATGCAGGTAGTAAA
>DEKS01000156.1:3230-4100 GCA_002354005.1 Bacteroidales bacterium UBA2716 | reverse complement strand
TCCGGCGGCGAGCAGCAGCGCATTGCCATTGCCCGGGCACTTCTGAACAAACCCAAGGCCATCCTGGCGGACGAACCCACCGGCAACCTGGACGGAGAAACCGCCGACGAAATTCTCCAGCTCCTGATGGACCTCAACCGGGAAGGCACCGCCATTGTCATGGTCACCCATAACCGTGCTATCTTCGAAAAATACCCCGGCCGCGTGTTCTCCTGCGAAGGGGAGCAGTGCCACGAGGTGGTGGACGAGGGCATCGACGTCACGCTTTAGGCCCAAAGCCCTTTGTCATACCGAGCGAAGCGAGCGTATCTCATGACCAAAAAAGAACGGTTCAACAGCATTATTGGCTGGTTTGCGGAAAACCAGCCCGTGGCGCAGTCGGAGCTGCATTTTGCAAACCCGTACCAGCTGCTGGTAGCGGTCATTCTGAGCGCCCAGTGCACGGACCGGCGGGTGAACCTGGTCACCCCTCCCCTTTTCGAGCGTTTTCCTACGCCTGCAGAGCTGTCATCGGCCAGCTTTGACGACGTTTACCCCTACGTAAAGAGCGTCTCCTACCCCAACGCCAAAGCCCGGCACCTGATTGCCATGGCCCGGATGCTCATGGCAGATTATAACGGGGAAGTTCCTGCCGATATTGACGCGCTCATGCGCCTTCCGGGCGTGGGCCGAAAAACCGCCAACGTAATTGCCTCCATCGTGTACGACCAGCCGGTGATTGCCGTGGATACGCACGTGTTCCGCGTGGCGCACCGCCTGGGCCTCTCAAACGGGAGCACCCCCTTTGCCGTGGAGCAGGACCTGGAACGATACATTCCCGTGGAGCAGCGCGCCATTTCCCACCACTGGCTCATCCTGCATGGCCGCTAC
>DEKS01000156.1:1718-3133 GCA_002354005.1 Bacteroidales bacterium UBA2716 | reverse complement strand
CCCCTTCTCAACAAGACCGTGTAACAAATAGCAGATTCCCGGCATGGGCGTCCGCGTGCAGGCCGAAGAAGTGGACCTCTCCGCCAGACTTTACGCCCAGTTTGGCGCGAAGCTGTTCACTGGTGAGCGGAAGGTTCCGGGCCGTTACTTCCGCGCGGGGATATTTCTTTCCTAATTCCTTTATGGAACGATTGTTAAGCGGAGTCACCTCAAGTATTTCATACCACTTTCCAAAGGGGTTGAGTGCTTCAACGGGCGCTGCACTCAGGTAGGCATGGGTGTGCCGCCCCAGCTTTTGCAGGCCAAAGCGGCAGGGCCAGGTGAAGGCACCGGCTTTCAGCAGCGCCTTGCCGGGGTCGAAGAGCCAGCGGGGAGATACCTGAGCGGGGGACTCCCCGGAGGGGGCGGAGATTTCTGCCACGGCACCATTGGAATAGACCGTTAGGGTGTACGGACCGGCATAGTCCCGCTCCAGCAGAAGGAGCAGTTCCTTGCACTCCCCTTCCGCGCCCACCACATGCACGGCTTTCACGCAGCCCAGCTGCTTGCAAACCAGGGAAATATCGGCCATGGGCGAGAGCTTGAGCAGCACCAGCGGACAGGCGGAGAGGAGCTCCGGAAGGAGCTGCAGCACGTCCGGCTGACAGTCCTCCAGGCGGAAAACTTTGCGCCCGTCCATGGCGCGCCGCGCCGGATCCAGGAAAAGGATATCCGGATGGAAGGAGCCCAGAATAAGCGGGAGTTTTCCCGCGGCGAGTTCCGCGCAGGAAACCGTCACATTGCCAAGCCCCAGCGCGGCAAAGTTGTAGCGGGCAGCATCGGCCAGCTCCGGACGCATCTCATTGTACAGCACCCGGTCAAACACTTGCGCGAATGCCCAGCTATCCACTCCCAGTCCCCCGGTGAGGTCTGCCAGGCAGCCTTTCGCGGCAGCAGCAGCCACCGCGGCCTTGTAGCGGGCGGTTTCCGTGGAGGAGCACTGCTCCCCGGAGACCCGAAGCGGGAACCGCAGGGAGGGAACAGCATACCACTGAGGCACCTTGTCCCGGAGTTTCCGCCGCACTTCCAAGGTGGTTAAAGCCAGGTCAAAGTCCTCAACCTCAGTCATATAACGTTCCCGGGCAAGCGCCAGCTTCCCCAGATCGTCCCCCTCATGGGCCCGTACAAATTCTGCCAATTCCATATTGCAAAAATACGGAATATTCTTTACATTTGTAAGTTATAAGAAAAAACACTAAAACACATCTATATGAAAGATTACAAGCAAACAGCACAAAGCTGGCTCACCGGCAATTTCGATGAAGAAACCAAGGCCGAGGTCAAACACCTGATGGACACGGATCCCGTTGCCCTGGAAGACGCCTTCTACCGCAACCTGGAGTTCGGTACCGGCGGCCTGCGCGGCATCATGGGCG
>DEKS01000156.1:0-1687 GCA_002354005.1 Bacteroidales bacterium UBA2716 | reverse complement strand
GTGGGCATGGCCACCCAGGGCCTCGCCAACTACATCAAGGCCCATGTGCAGGGAGAGGCCAGCGTGTGCATCAGCCACGACAGCCGCAACAATTCCCGCCTGTTCGCAGAAATATCGGCCCAGGTCCTCTCCAATAACGGCATCAAGGTGTACCTGTTCGAGAGCCTGCGTCCCACGCCGGAACTCAGCTACAGCATCCGCCTCAAGAAAGCCACGGCCGGCATCATGGTCACCGCCAGCCACAACCCCAAGGAATACAACGGCTACAAGGTGTTCTGGAGCGACGGCGGCCAAATCACCGCTCCCGTAGACAAAGACATCGTGGCGGAAGTCGCCAAAATTGAAGACCCGGCGGATGTCCGCTTCCAGCCCGTCGCCGACGAGCCCCAGGCTGCCATAGAAATTATGGGCGCCGATGTGGACGAATGCTACCTCCGAGACCAGCTCTCCCTCATGCTGTCCCCGGAGGCCGTCGCCAAACACAAGGACCTCAAGATTGTGTATACGCCCCTTCACGGCTGCGGCGTCAAGCTCATGCCGGAGGCCCTGAAGCGCATCGGCTTTACCAACATCATCCACGTGCCGGAGCAGGACGTGAGCGACGGCAACTTCCCCACCGTTGCCTCCCCCAACCCGGAAGAGCCCGCCGCCATGGCCATGGCCCTCAAGAAGGCCGATGAAACCGGCGCAGACCTAGTGCTGGCCACGGACCCGGACGCAGACCGCCTGGGCATCGCCGTCCGTGACAATAACGGCAAGATGGTCCAGCTCACCGGCAACCAGACCTGGAGCTTCCTCACCTATTATATCCTGAAACGCTGGCAGGAACTGGGTAAGCTTAACGGCAACCAGTACTGCGTCAAGACCATCGTCACCACCGAGCTTATCGCCGCCATCTGCAAGAGCTTTGGCGTCAAGTGCTACAACGTCCTCACCGGCTTCAAATACATTGCCGAAATCCAGAAGCTGCAGGAAGGCAAGTCCGAGTTCATCTGCGGCGGAGAAGAAAGCTACGGCTTCAACCTGGGCTCCTTCGTCCGCGACAAATGTGCGCAGGTAGCCGGCTGCGCCGTGGCGGAATGCGCCGCCTGGGCCGCCGAGCAAGGCCTCACCCTCTACCAGCTCCTCCAGAAGGTATACAAGGAGTACGGCCTGTACGTAGAAAAGATGGTGTACATTGTCCGCAAGGGTAAGTCCGGCGCAGAGGAAATCCAGCAAATCATGGCCGACTACCGCGCCTGCCCGCCCAAGGAAATTGCCGGCAGCCCGCTGGTCAAGGTCCTGGACTACAACAAGCCGGAGGAAACCGGCCTCCCCAAGAGCAATGTGCTGCAGTTCTACAACGCCGCCGGAGATGTAGTCACCGTCCGTCCGTCCGGCACCGAACCCAAGATCAAGTTCTACTTTGGCGCCAAAGGCGACGACGCCCCCGCCAAGATTGAACAACTCAAGGCGCAGTTCATCAAGTAATCCGGATTACCCGGAAATATTTCACGGGGTTTCTTGCTTTTTTGCAGGAAATCCCGTATTTTTGCAATCCTTTCTACGCGGGGTATTAGCTCAGTTGGCTAGAGCGATAGGTTCGCAATCTATAGGTCAGGGGTTCGACTCCCCTATACTCCACAAAAACAGCAGGCCCAGGCCTGCTGTTTTTGCAAGTATAAAGGTATAGGTGCAAAAAGTAGTT
>DEKS01000116.1 GCA_002354005.1 Bacteroidales bacterium UBA2716 | reverse complement strand
TTCGATATCGGCAAGGATTCCCACTATTACGATGACTTTGCCAACCGCACCATCCTGCGCCGCGTAGCGCAGAAGTGCTACCTGCCCATGAACCAGCAGATGCTGGAGCTCATCAACAAGAACAAGGGCAAGTTCAAGATTTGCTATTCCATTTCCGGCAGCGCCCTGGAGCAGTTCCAGCGCTTCTGCCCGGAAGTAATTGCCAGCTTCAAGGCCCTGGCGGAAACCGGCAAGGTGGAATTCCTGGCCGAAACCTATTATCATTCCCTGGCCTCCCTGGCCAACGAGTCGGAATTCCGCGCCCAGGTGGAAAAACACGCCGCCAAGATTGAAGAACTCTTTGGCGTAAAGCCCACCGCTTTCCGCAACACGGAGCTCATCTACTCCAACGGCATCGGCGAAATGGTATATGACATGGGCTACAAGACCATGCTCACCGAGGGCGCCCGCCACATCATGGGCTGGCGGAGCCCCAACTACGTGTACACCGGAGAAACGCAGCCCAAGCTCAAGCTCCTCCTCCGCAACTACACCCTCTCGGACGACATCGCCTTCCGTTTCTCGCAGAACAAGGTCACCGCAGAGCAGTATGTAGGCTGGCTCAAGGACAATGCCAAGGAAGGAGATATCGTGAACCTGTTCATGGATTACGAGACCTTTGGCGAGCACCAGGGGGCAGAGAGCGGCATCTTCGATTTCATGCGCGAACTGCCCGCCGCCGTTATCAAGGACGGTACCTTCAACTTTGTGACCCCCTCCGAGGCCACCAAGAAGTACAAGGCCGTGTCGGACATCGCCGTAGACGATCCCATCTCCTGGGCCGACGAAGAGCGCGACCTCACCGCCTGGCTGGGTAACGAACTCCAGAACGAGGCCTTCAAGAAGGTGTACGCCATGACGGAGAAACTCTCCATTGTGAACGACCCCGAACTCTGGGATGACTTTGGCCACCTGCAGGAGAGCGACCACTTCTACTATATGTGTACCAAGTTCTTCTCGGACGGGGAAGTGCACAAGTATTTCAACCCGTACGACACCCCGTACGAGGCTTTCATCAACTACATGAACGTGATTTCCGACTTCCAAATCCGCCTTGACGAAAAACGGGCGGCCCTCGATGTGAGAGAGACTGTCGCTGAGGAGTTGGGCGCGAAGAAGCGGAAGAAGAAATAATGGATTATTTATTTGAAGTAAGCTGGGAGGTCTGTAACAAGGTTGGCGGCATCTATACGGTTGTCGCCACCAAGGCCCTCTATTTGAGTGAAGAGCTGGGAAGGCATCACATTTTTATCGGCCCGGATGTATGGATGCACCGTGCCGGCAACCCGGATTTTCTGGAAGACCCCAGGCTGTACCGTTCCTGGAAAGCCCAGGCGGCTACGGAGGGGCTCCGTTTCCGTGTAGGCCGATGGAATATTCCCGGCAAGCCCGTTGCCATTCTGGTAGACTACAAGTCCTTCCTGCCGCAGGCCGACGACATTCTTGGCGGGATGTGGAGGGACTACGGCGTAGACTCCATCTCCGGCAACTGGGATTATAAAGAGTCGGCCGTATTCGGTATCATCGCCGGCAAGGTGATCGAGAGCTTCTGGAACTACAACCTCAAGGGCGGCGAAAAAGTCGTTGCCCAGTTCCACGAGTGGCAGACGGGTGCAGGCATCCTGCACCTGAAGAAAGCGGGTATCCCCGTGGCTACGGCGTTCACCACCCACGCCACCATGATGGGCCGCTGCATCGCCGGGAACAATCTGCCGCTGTACGACCAGTTAAGCACCTACAACGGGGACGAGATGGCCGCCCGGTTTAACGTAAAGGCCATCTATTCCCTGGAGAAAAAATCGGCCGAGAATGCGGACGTATTCACAACGGTGAGCGACATCACCGCCAAGGAGTGCGCCCAGTTCCTGCGTCCGGTAGATGTAGTTACCCCGAACGGCTTTGAGAACAGCTTTACTCCTGCCAACGACGATGACTACAAAGCGCAGCACGACGCCGCCCGCGAGCGTATCATAGAGGTGGCTTCGGCCATGAGCGCGGAAGAGGTTCCCGCAGACGCCCTGTTCATCTGTATCGGCGGCCGTTACGAGTACCGGAACAAGGGAATCGATGTGTTTATCGACGCCCTGGACCGCGTGAACCGCGGAGAAGACGTCGGCCGCAGCATCCAGGCCTTCATCATGATTCCTTCCGGCCATCACGGCCCGGACAAAGGCCTGCAGGCCAAGCTGGACGGAAACGGAGATATCCACTACCAGTGCCAGAGTTCCCATTATCTGCAAAACGCGGAGTTTGATACCATTACCCGCCGTCTGCGCGAGGTGGGCCTGAACAATGCCATTGGGGACAAAGTGAAGGTGTATTTCATCCCGTCCTATCTGAACGGTGATGACGGCATCTTCAACCTGCCGTACTACCAGCTTCTGTGCGGCATGGACCTGGCGTTGTTCCCGTCCTACTATGAACCGTGGGGCTACACTCCGCTGGAGGCCCTGGCCTTCCGCGTCCCTACGCTTACCACCACGCTGGCCGGTTTCGGCCTGTGGGTCCAAAGCCATTACAAGAAGAAACACCCTGGCATCACCGTCCTGGAGCGCAACGACAGCAATTACCAGGAAGTGGTGGAGGGCACTGCAGCGCGCATCCGCGAGATGGCGTCGCTGGACAAAAAGACACGCAAAGTGTACCGGGAAAATGCCCGGGAGGTGGCACAGATCGCCCTGTGGGACCATCAGATTCAATATTATAAGGAGGCGTATTCCCTCGCCCTGTCCCGTGTACAGGAGCGTAGTGATTCCTATCAACAAAAGAAGAAGACAATGCAGTATTTTAAAGCAGACGTAACCAACCCCAGCTGGCGCAGCATCCTGGTGACCCGTCACCTTCCGGAAAAGCTGTCCCGGCTTGAGAAACTGTCTAAGAACCTGTGGTGGTGCTGGAACGAGAGCGCAAAGGCCCTGTTCCGCAGCATCGACCCGGATGTGTGGCACAAGAGCGGCCATAACCCGCTTGCCGTGCTGGATACCGTGAGTATCAAGCGTTTCCAGCAGCTGTCGGAGGACGAGGAGTTCCTTGCCCAGATGAAGGCTGTCCTGGACGAATTCGACACCTATATGGCCGCCAAGGCCCAGCGCAAAGACCCTTCCATCGCATACTTCTGCATGGAGTATGGTCTGGATACCTCCCTTAAGATTTATTCCGGCGGTCTGGGTATCCTGGCCGGCGACTACCTCAAGGAAACGTCCGACATGAACGTGAACCTGGTGGCTGTGGGCCTGCTGTATCGTTACGGTTACTTTAACCAGGTGCTCAGCGCCCAGGGTTATCAGGTGGCCGGCTACGATGCCCAGGACTTCACCAAGATTCCCGCCGTGCCGGTGCTGGACAAAGACGGCAACTGGGTAACCACCTCCGTGGCATTCCCGGGCCGTAACCTGACCGCCCGCCTGTGGAAGGTGGAAGTGGGCCGTACAGACCTGTACCTGATGGATACGGACTATGAAGCCAATATCCCGGAAGACCGCGAGGTTACCTATCACCTCTATGGCGGCAACTGGGAGAACCGCCTTAAGCAGGAACTCCTGCTGGGCGTGGGCGGTATCCGCGCCCTCCGCAAGCTGGGTCTGGATCCGCAGGTGTACCACTGCAACGAGGGCCACGCCGCGTTCATCGGCATGGAGCGTCTGCGTGAGTACATCGAGAAAGACAACCTGGACTTCACCGAGGCCCTGGAGGTGGTGCGCGCCAGCTCGCTGTTTACCACCCACACGCCGGTTCCTGCAGGCCACGATGCCTTTGACGAAGGCCTCCTGCGCCAGTATATCGGCCACTATCCGGAGCGCCTGAAAGTGGACTGGGAAACCCTCATGTCCCTGGGTAAGGACAATCCGCTGGATGTGAACGAGAAGTTCTCCATGAGTAACCTCGCCGCCAATATTTCGCAGAACGTGAACGGCGTTTCCATGCTGCATGGCAAGGTGTCCCAGGAGATTTTCGCCCACATGTATCCGGGCTATCTGCCGGAGGAACTCTTTGTGAGCTACGTCACCAACGGCGTGCACTATCCTACCTGGTGCGCACCCGAATGGAAGCCGGTACATGCCAAGGTGTTCGGTCCCCAGTTTGCCACGCACCACTATGACAAGTCCTGCTTCGAGGGCATTTACGGTGTGTCCGACAAGGATGTCTGGAACGTGAAGAAGCAGCTGAAGGTCAAGCTCATGGACTTCATCCGCGAGCGCCTGCAGGACAATGCCATCAGCAACCATTACAGCCCGTCCGAGCTGGTGACCATCATGGATACCCTCCGTGACGATGTCCTCACCATCGGCTTCGCCCGTCGTTTCGCTACCTACAAGCGTGCCACGCTGCTGTTCCGCGATCTGGACCGCCTGGACAAGATTGTGAACAATCCCACCCAGCCCGTGCAGTTCCTCTTCGCCGGTAAGGCCCACCCGGCCGACAAAGCCGGCCAGGACCTCATCAAGCAGATTGTGGACATTTCCAAGGACCTCCGCTTCATCGGCAAGATTGTATTCATACCCGGTTACGATATCACCCTGGCCAAGCGCATGGTCCAGGGCGTAGATGTGTGGATGAACAATCCTACCCGTCCGCAGGAGGCTTCCGGTACTTCCGGTGAAAAGGCGGCCATGAACGGCACCATGCACTTCTCCGTGCTGGACGGCTGGTGGGTGGAAGGCTACAAGGAAGGTGCCGGTTGGGCGCTTCCCATCGAGCAGGCCTACGAAGACAACAACTTCCAGAACGAGCTTGACGCCGCTACCATCTATCAGATCCTGGAGAACGACATTGCTCCGGCCTATTACAATGTAGACCGTACCACGGGCCGCAGCTCCGAGTGGATTGGTTACATCAAGAATACCATCGCTCAGGTGGCTTGCGACTTCACCACCAACCGCATGCTCACAGACTATGTAAACCAGTACTATGAGCCGCAGAGCAAGGCTTCCAAGGCGTTCAAAGCCAAGGACTTTGCCAAGGCCCGCGAACTGGCTGCCTGGAAGACGCATGTGCGCCGCGAGTGGGAGAATGTCCAGCAAACCTGGCGTTCCGCTCCGGAGACTTCCTACGACATCACCCAATCCAAGCCGTACACCGCTTCCATGAAGCTGCAGCTTGGCGGCCTCAAACCGGAAGATGTGGGCGCAGAGGTGGTATTTGCCCAGGCGGACAAACGCGGCAAACTGCACATCGTGGAGGTTCAGCCGTTCAAGTTTGTCTCCTGCAAGGATGGCGAGGCCACCTATGAGGTGAGCATGCTGCCGGAGAAGACCGGCGCATACCAGGTAGGTGCCCGTATCTTCGCCAAGCATCCGCTCCTGGCGCATCGTCAGGCTTTTGAGTGCGTAAAGTGGCTGTAGTAACCACAGGTTTTTTTGACGGTGTCCATCTTGGGCACCGTCATGTGCTTTCCGCAGTGGTCTCCTCTGCCCGGGAACGGGGGGAGGAGGCCGTTGTGGTAACGTTCTGGCCGCATCCGAGGACGGTTTTGCAACAGGATGCGCGGGAGTTTCGGATACTGACTTCGCTGGAGGAGAAGAAGGCGCTGCTTGCGGCCGCCGGCATCGACCGGGTGGAGGTGCTGCCCTTCACGCGGGCATTTGCCGCCATGACAGCGGAAGCGTATCTGCAACTGCTCCGGGACAAGTATGACGCGTCGCTCGTTGTCATGGGCTATGATAACCGGATAGGCAGCGACAGATTAACGATAGACGCATTGACGGGCGCATTTGAGTCCCGGAAACCTTCGTCGCTTCGCTCCTCGTCCCACCCAACGTCCCTTCTGGCCGTTGGGCCCCTCCCGTTCACATGGCCACGGGCGGCCATGGCTTCCGGAGACCCAAACGCGTCCGTCATATCTTCCACCAAAATCCGGAAGGCATTAACGGAGGGAAGGGTAGAGGAGGCGAACGGGATGCTGGGGTACCGGTATGGGCTCTACGGCGCGGTGGTGGCCGGGAACCAGCTGGGACGCACCATGGGATTTCCTACGGCCAACATGCAGCTTTACGAGCCGCTCAAGCTGGTACCGGCCAATGGCGTGTACGCCGTTGAAGCAGAGGTGCTGGGTACCACCTACAAGGGCATGTGCAACATTGGCATGCGCCCCACGGTGGGCGGAGCGACCCGTACCATTGAAACGCACATCCTGGACTTCGACCAGGACATCTACGGCTTGCCGCTCAGGATCCGCTTTCTCCGCCGCATCCGCGACGAGCGCAAATTTCCCTCCCTGGAAGCGCTCCGCAAGCAATTGATGCTGGATGCTTTGAATTGTAAAAAGTAATTGCTACCTTTGCATACAGATAAACTGCGACGGCCTAAAAGGGTCGTTGCAACTTTTTTTGACAAAGTAACAAGGAAAACATATGGCTATTGAAATGATGACCCAGGCGGGTCTTGACAAGCTCAAGAAGGAACTCGCCGATGCACTGGCCCAGCGGCCGGTGATTTCCGCTGCTATTGCAGAAGCCCGCGAGAAGGGAGACCTCTCGGAGAATGCAGAGTATGACGCTGCGCGCGATGCGCAGGGTTTGCTGGAGGTGAAAATTGCCCGCCTCAAGGAAAAGGTGGCCAATGCCCGCGTGATTGACGAGAGCAAGCTCAGTGCAGACGCCGTGCAGCTGCTTTCCAAGGTAAAGGTGAAGAACCTCGCCAACAAAATGGTGATGAATTTCCAGATTGTGCCGGAAACCGAGGCCGATTTTTCCAAGGGCCTGTTGGCTGCCACTACGCCCATCGCCAAAGCCCTCATCGGCCATGGAAAGGGAGAAACCGTGGAGGCCAAGGTGCCCAGCGGTGTCATGAAATTCGAAATTCTGGAAATTACCCTCTAAGGCATGGCTACCATTTTTACCAAAATCGCCCAGGGCGAAATTCCGTCCTACAAGTGCGCGGAGAGCGAGGATTTCTATGCTTTCCTGGATATTTCGCCGCTGGCCGCCGGCCATACGCTGGTCATTCCCAAGAAGGTGGAGGACGACTATATCTTCCATCTGGATGCCGCTACGTACGAAGGCCTGTGGGCCTTTGCCCGCAAGGTGGCCGTGGCGCTGAAGGAGGCCGTCCCCTGCAAGCGTGTGGGAGTGGCTGTGCTGGGGATGGAAGTGCCGCATACGCACATCCATCTGGTGCCGCTGCAGACAGAAGGGGATATGGATTTCCGCAAGCCCAAGCTTAAGCTGGAGCCGGAGAAGATGCAGGAAATCGCCCAAAAAATTCTTGCCGCCTATGAGAAACTTTAACCGAATGCTGGCGGTGGCTGCCTTGGCGGCAGCCGTCTTGTCCTGCGGAAAGAATACGCAGCTGTCCGGCCGCCTGCACGAGGGTGCTGGGGAGGAGGTAATTGTCAAACTCCTGGATGTGAACCGTTTTCAGGTGCTGGATACCGTTAAGGTGGACGACAATGGCAACTTCAGCTATGCCCTGGACATGGAAGAAGGAAAGCCGGAGTTCATTTATCTGTTCCATGGAGAGCGCCAGATTGCCTCCCTGCTGCTGCAAAAGGGGGATAAGGTGCAGGTGGAAACGGATACTCTGGGCGCCTATTCCGTAGAGGGCTCCGAGGAAAGTGACAAACTGCAGAAGGTGGAGAACGCCTACCAGTCATTCCAGCGGGATATGGCCCGCATCCTTTCGCAGGAAGCCCGGCCGGATCAGGCGCTTTCCCGCCGCTATGTGGCTTACTACCGGGACCGTCTGGCCTATGTAATGGGCAATTCCCATTCCCTCACGGTGGTACCGGTGCTGTTCCAGCAGGTGAATCCCTCGTTCCCGGTATTCAGCCAGCCCACGGACGGCATCCTCATGCAGAACATTTGCGACTCCCTCAAAACCGTGTATCCGGCTTCGCGTTATGTGAAAGCCCTTGAGAAAGAGGCAGAGCGCCGGATGAGCATGATGGAGCTCAACACGCGTCTGCAGCAGGCCGGGGAAGTGGGCTACATAGACATGAGCCTGCCCGGAATCGATGGTAAGGCCGCAAAACTGAGCGACGCCTTGCAAAAGGTGACCATGGTGTATTTCTGGTCTGCTACGGCAGAGCAAAAGATGTTCAATCTGTCTTCTTTGGTGCCGCTGTATGAGGAATTCCACAAGAAGGGATTTGAGATTTATGCCGTGTCACTGGACAGCGACAAGAGCGCCTGGGCTGCTGCCGTGCGCAACCAGCAGTTGCCCTGGGTGAACGTATGTGACACGCGTGGAGCGCAGTCGCCGTATGTGATGTCCTATGGCATCGGCAGCCTGCCCATGGTATGGTTCATCGTGGATGGCACCATCGACACGGACGCCAAGGTGCGTACGGCCGATGAAATCCGTGGATACCTTCGCAAAAAGCTATAATGGCCAAAATCCTGTGCATTGAAACGTCCGCCTCTGCCTTGTCCGTGTGCCTGGCAGAGGATGGCCGTATTTTGGCGGACCGCGTTTGCGCGGAGCCGCGGCAGCAGGCGGCCCTGACCGCCCCGCTGGTGAAAGAGGTACTCTCTGCCGCCGGGGTTACGGTGAAGGACTGCGACGCGGTATGCGTGAGCGCGGGTCCGGGTTCCTATACCGGCCTTCGCGTGGGCGCTTCCACCGCCAAGGGCCTGGCCTTTGGCGCAGGTATACCGCTTCTCGCCGTGGGAACGCTGGATGTGCTGGTTGCCGGCGCTCTCGGAGCGCAGCGACTCAGGGGGTCTGGGGGGGTAGCCCCCCAGTCTGTCGAAGACAGTATTGAGCATGGGAACAATCGTTGGATTGTTCCCATGCTGGATGCCCGCAGAATGGAAGTGTACACGGCGGTGTATACGCCTGACGGTAAACGGGTTACGCCTGTTGAGGCACATGTGGTGACGGCGGATTCTTTTGCGGCGCAGCGGGCCCGGGGAAAGGTCCTTTTTGTGGGCGACGGTGCCCTCAAATGCAAGGAGGTCCTGGGCGGGGACGGCCTCTTTGTGGATGCGCAGCCGCTGGCCCGGAACATGGTGCCGCTTGCCTTTGAGGCTTTTCGGGCGGGGAAATTTGAAGACGTGGCCTACTTTGAGCCTTTCTACCTGAAAGACTTTGTGGCCACGGTATCCAAAAAGCAGCTGTGGTAAGGCTAAGAGGCCAGGCTCAGCAGCTGTTTCATATACGGGAATACAAAGTAACCGAAGTCCTTCAGGTGACCGTACAGCACGGAATCCTGAAGGATGCTTGTTTTTACCAGCTCAAACTTGACG
>DEKS01000021.1:529-2728 GCA_002354005.1 Bacteroidales bacterium UBA2716 | reverse complement strand
TATTGATGATTGTTTCCCTTCATACCTGGTCTGATAATGACCGTGAATCACTGATCGTGCTGTGCAACGCCGTTGATAGAACCTTCCTGTCGGACCGGCTGCCGTATCCATACACTGAAGCGGATGCTGATTGGTGGCTTGGGATGGTGGCGGAAAATGAAGGCAAGGAGGGTGCCTGGCGGGCTATCGTCATGGACGGACAGATTGTCGGCAGCATTTCCGTGGAGAGGATGGCCGAAGATCAACGCAATGTCGGGTCGATTGGCTATATGATACTAACACCATTCTGGTCTCAGGGTATCGGCACGGAAGCCGTGCGGCAGATCTGCGGGATTGCTTTCCAAGAGTTGGCTCTGGAACGCATCATCGGCGAAGTGTTCCCGGAGAACCTGGCCTCGGCCCGGGTGCTGGAGAAAAATGGATTTCAACTGGAGGAGACGAAGGCCGGGGCCGTCGTGAAGGGCGGGAAGGCGATGGATGTGAAGGTGTACAGACTGGCATCCGACCAAGCATCTCTGCACGATTTTTGAAGCAAAACGGGCCGGCATTGAGTTATGCGCAACTTCGAGAACTACATATTCGCTATCATCCTTATGGCCTGCCTGTGGTCGTGCGGGCATACCAGCAAGGTGCGGCCCATCCTGGACCGGGCGGAGATGTGTATGGAGTCGCATCCGGACAGTGCTTTCGTGGCGTTGGATTCATTGGATCGTCGTTTGCTGGACACTCCGGAACTCCGTGCCCGACACGCGCTTCTATACTCGCAGGCACTGGAGAAATGCGGCATTGAGATTTATAACGACAGCATCATCCACATTGCGCTGGATTACTATGCCTCCATCGGCGACAGTGAGAATACCCAAAAGGCGCGGGCGTGCCTTGACAGGATCAACGAGAATGCCAGTATGCTGGCTCCCTCCGATACGCTCAAGATCCAAAACGCCCGCATCATCGAGGAGCGCTATTCGGATAAGATGACGCTGGTGGAAAAGGACGAACGGATGCGTGACGTTATCATCCTCTCCATCCTTGCCCTGGCGGCTCTCGCGCTCATAATCCATTTCATCACCAAGAAGCTTCGCTCTAAGCCGGATGATCAGGCAATGGCTGTCATCCGTGAGCGGCTTTCAGTGTTGGACAAGATTATCGCTTCCCGTATCTCTTCTGATGACAAACTCTACCGCAGCAGCGAGGAAGAATTAGACGTAATGATGGCTGACCGGGAAGAGTTCCTGCGCTCCACCAAGATTCTCTTTGAGGAGAACCATCCCAAGTTCACGGCCTTCCTGGAGGACAAGGGGCTCACCGATTGGGAAATCGGCTACTGCTGCCTCTATACCCTCGGACTGAAGGGCAAGGACATCGGTGAGTATATTCAAAAGAAGCGTCACTACATCATCAGCCACGAGATTCGCCAGAAGCTGGGTCTGGACGAGCATGATACCAACATCAGCATCTATCTCCGGGAGCTTCTTTTGCAGACGGAGCGCTGATGTAAAACTTTCGATAATCTTACGGGGCGAAAATCTTTCCATCCCCATTGAATATCAGCCACATAACGGCTGATATTTTTATACCCTCACAGGCCGTGTAAAACTTTTTCCGGATAATTTTGTCTTCGACAAAACGTATAAAAAGCAATGAATGCGAAGACAGTTATTCTTACCGCAGCCGCCCTATTTGCTGGCATTGCCGCCCGGGCACAAGACCCGGTGACAGAGCAGCCGGATACCCTCGGAAAAGTGGAGCAACTCAAGGAAGCGGCCGTCATAGCCCGCCGTGAGCTGGTTACGACCGATGCCGACAAACTTACCTATAACGTGGAAGCAGACCCGTTGTCGGCCGGCAGCAATCTCATCGACATTCTCCGGAATGTGCCGATGCTCAGCATTAACGGCGACGAGGAGGTGCTGCTGAACGGCAGTAAAGATTACAAGGTGCTGGTGAACGGCCGGTCCACCGGTATGCTGGCCCGGAACTTCAACCAGCTAATCAAGACCATTCCGGCATCGTCCATCAAGGAAATCCAGGTCATCACCAATCCGCCGGTCAAATACGACGCGGAAGGCATCGGCGGCATCATCAACATCGTGATGACCAGGCGCCTGAAATCGGGCTACAGCGGTTCGCTAGGAGCCAATGCAAGCACCCTCGGCACCGTAAGCGGAAACGGCTATCTGAATGCCCAGCTGGGCAAAT
>DEKS01000021.1:0-416 GCA_002354005.1 Bacteroidales bacterium UBA2716 | reverse complement strand
GAGTTTGACAGCGATAATACCTACCGCATCGGCGCTTTTTCCCTGGAAGCCAGTTATGAGCCGGATTCCCTGAATCTTATCACGCTTTCGGGCTGGACGAACTTCGAGAAGATACTGAGCGATTACGACATCACGGAAGCCTTCTGGAATACCGACCATGTCAAAACCGTTGAAATGCTGGAGCCGACGGTACGGACGAACCGATACAACACCTTCTCCGGCGAGCTGGCTTACCAGAAAACCTTCCGGAATGACGGCGGTCTCCTGACCTTCAGCTATTCCATCGACGGTAATCCGAACAGCACGGACAACAACATTATCGTGAAGCCTGTCCTGAACTATCCGGACTATCACCGGCATTCCTTCAATACGGAGCACACCATCCAGCAGATCGGACAGATCGACTACTTCGCCAC
>DEKS01000141.1:5020-5356 GCA_002354005.1 Bacteroidales bacterium UBA2716 | reverse complement strand
ATAATCATCAAGAGAGTAATCAAAGATATCATCATACTTGCACGGAATTATCTCTTTGCCCTCTTTATCAATAATTCCCCATAAACCATCTTTAATAACACTTATGAAATCACCACACTCGAGGCCCCAATCGTATCCTGCGGGGACTTTAATTCCATGCATTATCAAAGAGCCATCAACTTGAACATCGGCTGAATCATTTCTTATCAAGTCATCACTTAAGTCGCAATATTCAGCCCATAGCTTATTATCAGATTCTCGAAAATATGGGTATTTCGGTTTGGTGCTGCTTAATCTGACATTCTCGCGAATATGAAAAACGACCTCGCCAGACCA
>DEKS01000141.1:0-4981 GCA_002354005.1 Bacteroidales bacterium UBA2716 | reverse complement strand
CGCCAGACATATCTATGCAACCTGAACACCAGTCATTCTCTACTATAGCCAGCATTCGAGTTCTGGGCATTTTTCTCTCCTCCCCAAAGACATAGTGGTCATAATACTTCCGAAAGTAGTTCACCGACAAATATTTGCATTCTATGACTAGTTCTCCATTCTCTTTTTCAAAGCCCCATTTCTCATTTCTACGAATAGCTCTAACCCCATCAACGAAAGGAATTATCTCTTTCGGCCAAGAATCTTTTTCCCAATCTAAAAAGCCAGATGGTCCCTTAATTATAGCTAATAGGTTCTCAACTGTAAATGTCTTCTTGCCCGGTGCATTAAATGTTTCATTATCATACGTTAGTACAAAGCGACCATTTTTTACTTCAATGAACTTAAAAATGGTTGGAAGTAATACATTCCCATCTTGGTCGATTAAGCCCTCTGGCCCCCCGAGGCGAAAAGAATTATAAAGTTGCCTTTTAACACAATAGAAAAGCTTTCCATCTAATTCGAATGTGCTTTCTATGCTTTCGTTTTCACTTAAAGGAAGTTCTTCGCATGACTCGTTAATCAATACCCACCGATTCCCTTTATGGCACCGAGCAAGACCGCCTCTGAAGTACTCGACTTGATCATACTGTTCGGGGATAATAATAGCATTATCCATATCAATATAATTGAAACGCGGCCCATACACAAAGTGCCCAGCTTTTAACGGATAACTACCGTTTCTTCTTCTAATGCTATCAGTCTGATTAAAACAGCCGTTAGAACCCTTTAACATCAAACCCCTTCTGGTTCTTTCGTCTAAATTAGAAAAATGCGAACGATACGAAGACTTTCGATAACTAACATTATCGAAATCATCAGAATCACGCATTCTTTCTGACATTCTATCCGCTTCATAACAAAGATAGTCCAAATAATCCTGCTCATCATGGAACCCATCTTCAATCATGTCATCTTCGAAACTCATAATAAACTCTTTTTGATTGTTACTAATGGCCCAACACTGCTATTATTATTCATCATACAAACTAATGACAATTGCAGATGTTTCTATATACTTCTTACAAATGTAGTATTTTTTTGTGAGAAGGAGAGCCGGGCAGGCGGACTTGTCCGGCTGCCGGGCTCTGTGGGTTGCGCAGCGGTGGAGCAGTCTCTGGCGAGTTGGGCGCCGGAGATAAGGCCGGTGCGGCCCGGAGGACCGACTCGGCCGTTCGGAGGCTGACCGACTTGACAGAGTCTGCGGAACCGTTGGACTGTCACGACGGCTCTGCCGACGTGAGGGTCCAAAGCGCGGGAGGCTCCGACGGAGTGGACGGCTTGCCGGACACTTGGTCGGAGCGTGGGGGTGGGGCTTTGCCATGTACCGGAAAATGTGTAAATTAGCGACATGGAACTAATTGATGCAATCAAGGCACGGCATTCCGTGCGGAAGTATTCGGACAAGCCCATTGAGGTGACTAAGGTAGCCGAACTTAAGGCAACTGTTGAACGGATTAATGCCGATACCGGCTTGAATATCCAGCTGGTTCTGGAAGAGCCCAAGGCCTTCGCCTCCGGGATGTGGAAGTATGGCCAGTTCTCCGGCGTGAAGAATTACTTTGTCATGGCCGGTCCTAAAGGCAAGGAGGCCGAAGAGAAGATTGGTTACTATGGCGAAGAGTTGGTACTGCTGGCACAAACGCTGGGACTGAATACCTGCTGGGTGGGCCTTACTTACAAGAAGATTCCCGGAACATTCACGCTGAGAGAGGATGACACCGTTCACTGCGTCATCGCCCTTGGCTATGGAACCAATCCGGGCGTGCAGCATCCGCAGAAACCAGTGGAGAACTTCTATGAATCCGACGGTGTTCCCCCTGAGTGGTTCCGGAGTGGCTTGGAGGCAGCCCTGCTGGCTCCCACGGCCGTAAACCAGCAGAAGTTCAAGTTCATCCTCCATCCCGGCAATGTGGTTGAGACCAAGACGCTGTTCTCAATGGCAGGCTATACGCATATAGACCTGGGAATCGTGAAGTATCATTTTGAGATTGGCGCCGGGAAGGAAAACTTCATCTGGCAGTAAAATACGACACGGCGGGACTTCTTTTGCTTAATGCCTTTATGGCTACGTTCCGCATGTGACACCGTTCAGGTGTGGCCGGGGTCCTATTCACGCGGGGCTCCGGTTTCGTTTTACCTTTTTTCGCGCTATATTTGTATTTGGCAACACATTGCCATGTATAATACAACCATGCAAGAAATCACACCCGAATTCCTTCGTCCGCGGCTGCTTCGCCGCCAGAACGACTCCCATAAGCACGACTACGGCAGGCTCCTGGTCATTGCCGGATGCGAGACCATGCCCGGCGCGGCCCTTCTGGCAACAGGGGCGGCCCTCCGCTCCGGCTGCGGCCTGGTAATGCTTCATTCCACCCCGAGGACCCTGTTTGCGGCAGCGGCCTCCTACCCTTCCGCCATGCTTTCCGAGGACCCTGGCAGTCACTTCAGCACAGTCCCCGAGAAACTTGAGCGCTACAGCGCCCTTGCTATTGGCCCGGGACTTGGCTGGTCCCCCGGCACCATGAATGCCCTGATGGACCTCCTGGGGGAAGCCTGCGAGCGGCATATCCCGACGGTCCTTGATGCCGATGCCCTCAATATCCTCTCCGTCATGGCCGATTGGCATGAGCTCATTCCCCCGGGCTCCGTCCTAACGCCCCACAAGGGAGAGCTGAAACGGCTCCTCCCCTGCAAGGACGACCGCGAGCGCGAGACCCTCGCCTGGGAGCTCTGCGCAGAGACCGGCTGCCATATTGTTATGAAGGGCTACCACTCCCGCATCTTCTGCCCCGGCGGGGAGTGCCTTGTCAACACGAGCGGCAACCCCGGCATGGCCAAGGGCGGCAGCGGAGATGTCCTGACAGGTCTTATTGGCGGACTCATGGCAAGGGGCTACAAGGCCGAGGATGCCGCAGCGCTCGGAGTCTGGATCCATGGCCACGCCGGAGATGTCCTTACGGCCAGGTACACGGCAGAATCCTACAGCAGCCGTGAGCTTATCGACGAGCTCCCTTGCGGATTCTATAAGCTGGAGCACGATGATACCTATGCCGAATAATAAATCGCGTATTTTTGCATGAAATATGACGATTATAGGCCAGTTTATGCTATCTTTGTATAATGGAAATTTAACACTAAACGCTTATAAATTATGATTAAAACAAGTACTAAAATCCTTCTGGCCGTTGCCGGTATCCTTCTTATCGTCCTGGGCATCGTTTGCATTGCCAACCCGGCCGCAACACTGTTCTCCACCGCTTGGATGATTGGCTGTTTAACCCTGGTCAGCGGTATCGCAGAGCTCATTTTCACCTTCAAGACACAAGCTTTTCTGCCCAATAGCGGCACCCGCATGCTGTCCTCCATCCTGCAAATTCTGCTCGGTATCATTTTCCTGGGACACAATCTTTTTGTAACCATTTCCCTGCCCATCATTTTTGCCTCCTGGATCCTGATCGAAGGCATTATCGTCGCTGTCCAAAGCTTTGACTACAAGCAGCTGGGCTTCTCCGCCTGGTGGAGTGTTCTCCTGCTTGGTATCGCCGGTGCCGTCCTCGGCTTCCTGGGTCTTAAGAATCCGGATGTGGCCGGCGCCGCACTCTCCTGGATCATCGGCCTGGGTATTATCTCTGCCGGCGTAGCCTACCTCCTGGCCCTCTTCGGCATCAACCGGGTAGAGAATCACCTGAAGCAGTTCCGCACCAATGTTAAAAATGCCATTGACGAGCAGTAGCGGTCCCCGAGTAAAAAAAATAGAGAAACAGGCCATGAAGAATCCGGAAACGCTCACCGTTCACTTTAATCTGAATTACAACACCAACGCACAGGCTCCCCAGCCGGTGTCCGTCGAGAATAACAAAGAAATGGCCCTTGCCCTCAAGCCCATCCCGGAGCGGGAAGGCTACCGCTTTGCGGGCTGGTACAAGGACCCTGCCTGCACGCAGGAATGGCTGTTCGGCGCCAAAACCCCGCAGTTTATGCAACCGCCGGTGGAGTGGATGTCCGTCAAGGAGGACATGACGCTGTATGCCCGCTGGGCAGCGCCCGTGCACATCCGCACCGCAGAAGAACTGGACGCCATCCGCAAAGACCTCTCCGGCTGGTATGTCCTGGATAATGACATCGACCTAACCAAAGAATGGGAGCCTGTAGGCAAGTATGAGCCGGACTATGAATATGCCGATGCCGAATGGTGGGTCCATGCCTTCAAAGGCCGCCTGGACGGCAACGGGCATGCCATCAAGGGTTTGAAAATCAGTGGCGAACATCCGTTCTTCCAATGCGGTCTGTTCGGCGCCATCGCCAACGGTGAGGTGCACAACCTGGTCATCGACCAGCCGGTCATCGACGTAAAGGGCGCCATCCTCTATGCAGGCACCGTCGCCGGCATGATGCGCCAGGACCGCGGCCGTCACAGCATCCTGGAAGGCATTCGCGTAAAAGGGCTGCAAACCCGCGTAGAAATTGGGAATGCCGATATGACGTACGTCTGCGTCGCGGGCCTCATCGCCGGCGTCTGGGACGGAGACATCAAAGATTGCCAGGTCGATGGCAAGCTCCAAGTCAAGGCAGCCAACCAGGCCGGAGGCATGCTCTTCGTAGGCGGCCTCGGAGGAGAAACCTACAGCAACACAGACCGTTGCATCGCCAAGGTCGACATAGAAGTAGCCTACGACAGGAAAAATGCCGATGCCGAACAAACCTCCTATATCGGCGGCCTCCAGGCCGGTTCCACCTACATCAATGGCAGCCAGGCGGAAGGCAGCATTGCCATCAGCGGAGACAGTGGCAAAGGCCAGGTGGTCGTAGGCGGCCTCGCCGGCAGCGAGCGCTACGGCATCGTCAGTGGAAACAGCTCAAAGACAAGCATTCAGGCCGATGGCACCTGCATCCAGGCCGGCAGCATCATCGGCGAGTACAACTTCCAATATGCCGTCTT
>DEKS01000160.1:1172-5000 GCA_002354005.1 Bacteroidales bacterium UBA2716 | reverse complement strand
AACCGGGTTTTTGCATTGAGCCATACTTTGAAAAGCCTACCGATTCCATTTTTGAGCTGGAAGAGAACGACTAGCCACAAAAAAACGCACAACTTCTTGCCCATTATGCGTAAAAGTTGTGCGTAAATTTGTAACTAACTGATTATCAGCGAGTTAGTGGTGCTGGGAAGAATCGAACTGCCGACACATGGATTTTCAGTCCATTGCTCTACCATCTGAGCTACAGCACCATCGTTTTGGGATTGCAAAGATAAGGCTTTTTTTAGAAACTGCAAACTTTTTTTGCTAACTTTGGAAAAATTTTAAGATATGGCGCTCATCCCAGAAGATAAAACCCGGCGTTGGAAGATTCTCTCCACTGAATACCTCATTCGCAGACCGTGGCTCACGGCCCGAAGGGACCAGGTGCAACTGCCGGACGGACGCGTGAATCCGGAATATTACGTAGTGGAGTACCCGGACTGGGTGAATGTGATTGCCATCACCACAGAGGGGAAATTCGTGATGGAGCGGCAGTACAGGCACGCCGTAGCCATGACCTGCTACGAACTGCCTTGTGGCGTTATGGAGGCAGGGGAGACGCCCCTGCAGTCTGCTCAGCGGGAACTGCTGGAAGAGACCGGCTACGGGAAAGGGGAGTGGAAGGAGATTATGACGCTCACCCCCAACCCCAGTTCCATGTCCAACTTTACGCACTGTTTCCTGGCGACAGGCGTGGAGCCCGTAGGGCCTACCCATCTGGATGCCACCGAGGAACTGGAAGTGCATCTGCTGGAACGGGAGGAGGTGCTCACGCTCCTGCGGGAAAACCGGCTCATTCAGTCGCTCATGATTTCCCCGCTGCTCAAGTATTTCTCCGGCATTTAGGCTCCCAGGTGCTCAATCAGGATTCTGACGCCGATTCCCAGCAAAATGAGCCCGCCCAGCAGTTCCGGGCGCATCTTTCGGTTCACGGCATCGCCAAAACGGACGCCGATGGAAAAACCCAACACGCTCATGCCAAAGGAAACCACGCCAATCAGCACCAGCGGCACTGTCAACTGTGCCAGCGTATTGTACCCCGTGCAAGCATAGGAAATGCCCACCGCAAGGGCGTCGATACTGGTTGCCACCGCAAGCACCAGTTGCGTGCGCAAATCCCTGGGATTAACGGACTTATCGTCCTCCTCCTTAAACGAATCGGCAATCATTTTTCCGCCGATAAAGGCCAGCATGCCAAAGGCAATCCAATGGTCCACCGCCTGGATATAGGCGCTGAAACGGCTGGTGAGGAACCAGCCGACAAGCGGCATCAGCGCCTGGAAAAAGCCAAAGAAGAAGGCCAGCGTAAGCATGGTGCGGCCTTCATAGCGTCGGATAATGACGCCGCTGACCACGGACACCGCAAAGCAGTCCATGGCCAGCGCAAAGGCAATGAGAAGGGCTTCCAACATTATTTTTCGTTCTTTAGTTTAAGCATGCTTTTTACGGCCAGCAG
The DNA here is from genome assembly GCA_002354005.1 of Bacteroidales bacterium UBA2716. GTDB lineage: Bacteria > Bacteroidota > Bacteroidia > Bacteroidales > UBA932 > Cryptobacteroides. The sequence goes on along the minus strand of DEKS01000160.1, from coordinate 3,523 downwards.
GCCCATGTGCTTGTTTTTGTCGCTCTGTAACTCCGTGTAGGGACGCATATCCGGATGGTGCTTGGTCAGTTCGTCCAGCGGGCCGTCGGTATAGCCCATCACAGCCAGCGCATGCATCCAGTGGAGGTGCTCCAGCGCCGCCAAATACTGCATTTGTTCCGTATTGGGCTGCCCCTTGGGCGCAAAGGCATAGAAGGTGGGCAGATACACTGCTCGTTCCACATCCATGGCTTGTTCGCGGCGCAGCTGCAACTGATTGCGAAGGTGATTCTTGCCGGGCTGGGAGAGGCGTTCCTTGCGCTGTTCCCAGGTTTCGCTGATACCCATGGCTTGCCGGTTCTCGTCAAAGAGCAAAGCCACGTTTTTGAGCCGTCGGCCGGAAATGACATCTGCCGTCCAGATATCTTTGGTGTTGCCAAAGCAGTGAAGCGCGGAAACGCCGAAGGCTTCGTTATAGGACTTGGTAATCTCCTGTGTCTTAGCGGTTTCCTGCCAGTAGCGCATGAGGATGAGCATAGAGGAAAGGTCCTGGCCGGCACGGGCGGCCGCCTGGAGCAGCGCCACGCCCATCTGCAGGTTTTGGGGGCCATCGTCCATGGCCACAATGATGTAATTGAAATGCGCCCTGGCGAATTCCTCCCAGAAAGCGACGCTTCCGGCTGACTCTGCGCACCAAGTAAAGGCCTTGTCTCCTTTCATTTGCGGGGCCGATTCCAGGAAAGCGCCCAGCTGGGCATCCAGCGACGGGTCATAGACCTTGACGGACATGGGGACGCGCTGAAAGTCCTTGCCCACAAAACTGCCGAATTCATAGAGGAAGCGTACGGCCTCCTGTCCGGTATTGCCAAAGCCGATGACCAGGGCATGGAGCCCTTCCGTCACATAACCCAGCGGCTCTCCATCTGCACCGACAGCCTTTTTCACGTAATTGAACGGCATGAGCTGGGGGCACTGCAGGGTGAGGTGGCGGAAGGCCATCTGGTGCGGATTGAGCGTACGCACGCGCGAACCGGTAGCGGCCACCAGGGCATCGAAACCATTGGGGTCCGGGGAATAGTAGAAAATCTTGGCTTTGATGGAAGGATCTGCGGTGGCCTGGGTGAGTAGCTGCGCGTTCACCTCCTGCGAATCGGCAAACAGGTACAAGCTGGTGCGTTTGTTGGCCAGCCACGAGCGCAGCCCGCGAAGCTTGAGGGCTTCTGCGGGCGTTGCATTGAAAAGACGCACCCGCTGGCTGCTGAGTTCGGCCCGTAACAAGCGCTCCGCCAGGGGATTGAATCGGTCTGTAAGATTCACAAACAAGATGCGCCCCTGATCCTTTTTCTTCTTTTCCTTTTCCCATTCGCGGAGCAAACTGGCTGCCATGAGCTTGGAATAGGGGCTGATGCCCACAAACACATGGTGCTTCCGGTTTTTCCGGCCGATAAAATGGAAGGGGATGGCCAGGCTCAGGGCGTCGCGGCGCCGGCTGGGCTTAACCAGAAACACGATGAGCCAGATGACAAGCGCCAACGCTGCCAGCCCGGCGAAAATAGTCAAAATGAAATGAAGCGGATTGGTAAGGTCCATTGTCTAGTCTTTTTAGAGAACAAAATTAGAAATTCCCGTCGACTTTTCAAACAGTTTTCACGCGCCAAGGATTTGGGATAAAATCACTGTCTCTACTTATTTCGCCCGCTAATAAGCCCCCAGCAGGAGGTTCCAAACAAAAAACCGAAGCGTTCTGCCCACCAGAAAAAGGAGGGCGGTGAGCCAGGGGTTGGTCTTGTAGAACCCCAGTGCAATGGTGAAAACATCTCCCACTAAGGGGAACCAGCTAACCAGGGCAAGCCAGATGCCATATTTGTCAAAATAGCCCTTCTGCTTTTCTAGTTGGGCGCGGGTCACTTTCGTATGCTTTTCAATCCAGTCCCACTTGCCCAGCCGTCCCAGACCGTACGTGGTCAGGTTCCCCAGCCAGTTTCCCAGTGCCGCCACCGCCAGGCAGGCCCAGGGGTTGGATGTCATTTGCAGTACCGTAATATAAAGGACATCGGCACTGAAAGGAACGATGGATGCCGCCAGAAAGGTCCCGATGAACAGGCCCCACAGGCCCCAGGCCCCCAGGTCCGGGAGCTGCATCAGGCGCTCTGACAAGCTTGCTATGACAAAAAAGGCGGTCACTTTAAGCGGTAACCAGAAAAACAATCTCGTTCATCGTCACTCTACTGTCTCAAATTAAGCAAGCGCAAAGTTACCATTCTTTTCGGAATTTTGCATAACCTTACCACCATCGAGTGGGACTATCCCGAGTTCCACCTTACGATGCACTGCTATATGTGCTCCCTTCTCAGCGACTCCCTACACCTGAA
>DEKS01000160.1:0-1053 GCA_002354005.1 Bacteroidales bacterium UBA2716 | reverse complement strand
TATATTTGCAGTTAGATAAATCGGAATAGGCTGGGGTGCGGTTAGTTGGTTGGAATTTTACCAGCTAACCGCACTGTGAATATGTGCTAAATTCGAATTTTTCGCTCACTTCGGTGGGCATTAAATTTGAGAAAAATGTGTACCAATTTGGTACTTATTTTGAAAATGCATATATTTGCGGAGTAAAAAGAACTATTATGGTCGTAGTAAGTAGTAGAGAATTCAGAGCCAACCAGCGCAAATACTTTGATTTGGCTCGCACCAACGATGTCGTGATTACCTCAAGATCTCACGGCAGCTACCGCCTTGTCCCAGTTATGGAAGACGATACTCTCATCGACAGAGCAACCTTGGATGCTAGAATCCGTCAGGGTATTGCCGATTACGAGGCTGGCAAGGTGTACCGGATGAACGAGGGCGAGAGCACCGAGGACTTCCTCGGCAGGATGATTAGCGAGAACTGATATGTACACCATCGTATTCACCGAAGACGCAAAAAAAGACCTGAAGGAACTAAGCAAGAAAGCGCCACAGGCCGTATCCAAACTGTCAAAACTCCTTGATGAAGTCCGGGAACACCCCCGGACGGGAACTGGTCAGGTGGAACAGCTTAAGGGCTACGATGGCTCTGTATATTCCAGACGAATCACCAAAGAACATCGACTCGTCTACAAGATTTACGACGAAGTTGTAGAAGTGCTCGTGCTCTCAACATTTGGCCATTACAGATAGTAATTCGCTCACTTCGGTGAGCGTTTTTCTTTTTTGAGCCAGCGTTTGTAGGCCCGGCGCAAGGGTGTCCCTTCGCCTGCTCCCTGCCGGAGGATGTCTTATGATAGAGGTGGATGGGAAGGGTGCCGACCGTCTCCGAGAGGATTCTCACACAGGCCCAGACTGCTCGAATTCCTGTGAACTGTTGCGCTTCTCTCCTTTGCGGAAGATAGAAATTATGGCATTACTTAACTTTGACACCGTAGCTTAACACTAAACTAATAACCGGGAGCAAAGCTACTTCCATCCGTCCGCTTTCAAGTGAGACATTGTCGCACTATT
>DEKS01000093.1 GCA_002354005.1 Bacteroidales bacterium UBA2716 | reverse complement strand
TCGGTGTCCAGGTGGTTGGTGGGCTCGTCCAGAAGCAGCACGTCCGGCTCCTGCAGGAGTAAGCGGCACAGGGCCACGCGGCGGCGCTCACCGCCGGAGAGCTCCTTGATCTTCTGGTCCGACGGCGGGCACTGCAGGGCATCCATGGCGCGCTCCAGCTTGGAATCAATCTCCCAGCCGTTTACATGCTCGATTTGCTCGGTGAGTTCCCCCTGGCGCTCGATGAGGCGGTTCATCTGGTCATCGTCCATGGGTTCCATGAACTTGAGGGAAATGTCGTTGTATTCCTGCAGGATGTCCATGACCTCCTGAACACCCTCTTGGACCACTTCCAGCACGGTTTTTTCCGGGTCCATCTGCGGCTCCTGCTCCAGGTAGCCCACGCTGTAGCCGGGCGCCCACACCACCTCGCCTTTGTACGATTTCTCTACGCCGGCAATAATCTTGAGGAGGGTGGATTTACCGGACCCGTTGAGGCCGATAATGCCAATTTTGGCCCCGTAAAAGAAGCCCAGGTAAATGTCCTTGAGGATGACTCGATTGTTGTGGGGGAGGATTTTGCTCACCCCGTTCATGGAAAAGATGATTTTTTCGTCGGCCATGTTTTTCGCTTTTGTGCAAGATAGTGATTTTTTTCCACATGGCCAAAAGTGCGTTAGAACATGCATGGCGCCCCTCTTGCCGCTGGCTACGAACGTTCATCGCTGGCCACTAACGCGCAGACAATCAATACTTTATGCAAAATCCTCGGCGCAAAAAGAGCCGAGGATTATTCGTAAGTAGCTGTGTGTTAGTGTGTTATTGGCCAGCAGAAATCCTAAACAAATCCCGGACGGGGAGGTCGGAAGAAAAGCGGGAACGGAGGTTCTCGAACAGCGCGCCGATGTTCTTGGCGAAGCGGGAGCCCCGCCAGGTGGAGGTATTGGCGATGAATACCCAGCACTCGCCGTCGGGGAAGGTTTTCACCAGGGCCTGTGTGCCGGAAAAGGAGCCGGAACGGGTCCATTCGCCCGTGGGCTTGGTGTCGTTCCAGCCCAAGGAGAAGGTGTCGGCGTCGTAGTAGTCGGTCATTTGCCGGACGGAAAACGGCACCAGAATGTCTTCCAGGGGGCCGTGGCCGTCAATGCAGGCCACCATGCGGGCCAGTTCCGCGGCGGAGCCTGTCCAGCCGCCGGCGCCCAGCGAGCCGTGTACATCGTTCCCTCCATAACATTTTTCCACGGCGGCGTAGCGGCCGTCAAAAGAAGCCGTTAACGTAGCTTCCGGGTGCATGTAATAGCGAGTCTCTCCGGGATGGCGGTCTTCCAGGTAATTGCCGGCCAGTTTGAACCCGCGGCACAGGGCAGGGGAGAACACCTCCTCCTGCATGAACTGCTCATAAGACTGTCCGGACACTTCTTCAATAATGAGCGACAGCAGCAGGAAACCCATGTTGGAGTACTCCTGCGTGGTGCCGGGTTCATAGGCCAGCCGCCGGCCCAACTGCTTCTGCAGCAGCGCATCCAGGGACGTGTACGGCGAGAACACCGGATCCCCGCCCCGGGATGTGAACCCCGCCTGGTGCCGCAACAGGTGTTCCACCGTAATCAGGTAATAGTCATCGTCCTTGATATAGCGGTCATAGCGCTTTAAAACGCCATACGGGCCAAAAACCGGCGTGTCCAGGTACACCAGCCCCTTTTCTTGCAGCCGCATGATGCCAATGGCTGTGAGGAGCTTGGAGACGGAGGCCAGCCGCAGCGTGGTACCAGGCGTCATGGGCGTGGTGGCATCGGCCTTCCCGTAGCCGTGCGCGTATAAAAGGGAGTCGTTGCGCATAACGGCCATAGAAACCCCGCGCAGGCTCCAGAAATTCATGAAACTGTCCACCACGGCGTCCATCTCCGGCAGGGTCGACAAGTCATTGGTGAGATACCCGTTCAGCGAGTCCCGCCAGTGGACTTCCGCCTCCCGGTCCGGCTCGGCCGACAACGCCTGGTGCCCGCACATGAATGCAAGCCCCAGCGCCAGTATCAGCAGTATGATGCCGGCTTTTCTCACCCTATTTTCCCGCAGCGGCGGCCAAAGTCCACGATGAGCTCCGCCGTGCCTTCCACCCCCAGGATGGAACTGTCCACGCACAGGTGGTAGTTGGCGGCATGGCCCCACGCGCCAAAGGTATAGTAATTATAATAGGTTTCGCGGGTGCGGTCCTTCCGGCGCATGAGTTTTTCCGCTTCCTCGGTGCTGATGCTCTCGGTTTGGGCAAGGTGCTGGATGCGATACTCCTCCGGCGCGGTGACAAACACGTTCAGGCAGTCCATGTCCCGGAGGATATAGTCCGCGCAGCGGCCGATAAAGATGGCATCGTCCTTGGTGGCAATGCTCCGGATGACCTCGCTCTGAATCTTGAACAGGACGTTGTCGTTCACATAACCGCCGTCCATGTACCCCAGGCGGCTGGACGCAAAGAAGCTGGAGAAGGAGAACAGGCTCTTTTCCTCCGCCTGGGCAAAGAGCCCTTTGGAGTAGCCTTCCTCCTCCGCCACCTTGGAAATGAGTTCGTTGTCGTAAAACGGGATGCCCAGTTTTTTGCCGATGGCGTGGCCGATATGCCCGCCGGCGCTGCCGAAAGACCGGCCGATGTTGATGATGGTATGCATATCCTTTGTCATTCTGAACGAAGTGAAGAATCTATATCTTGCTCCCTAAAATAGCCGGATCGTCCCCGTCCTTGAGCTTGCTGAGCTTCCGGATAAGGCTCCAGCCCATGAGGAAGGTGATGACGGCGGCAATGGTGTCGGAAATGGGAAAACTGTACCAGACGCCGCTCTCGGATTCCATGAGCGGCGGCAGCAGGTAGATACACGGCAGCAGGAACAGCAGCTGCCGCGACAGGGAAAGGAAAACGGACTTGTTCACCATGCCCAGGCACTGGAACAGGTTGGTGGTGACCATTTGAAAGCCGATGATGGGGAAGGCCAGGTTCATGACCCTGAGGCCATGGGAAGCCTTTTCTATGAGCACGGGGTCCGAGGTGAAAATGCGCACCATGGGCCCGGAAAGGAATTCGGAAAAAACAAAGCCGAGCATCATCACCAGACTGGCCCAGCCGGCGGTTTTGAGGTACACCTCCCGCACGCGGCTGTACTGCCGGGCGCCGTAGTTGTACCCCGCAATGGGCTGCATGCCCTGGTTGAAGCCCATCACAATCATCACGAAGAGGAAGGAGATGCGGTTCACGATGCCATACGCGCCGATGGCCAGGTCTCCGCCCCACTTCACCAGCTGCTGGTTGATGAACAGCACCACAATACAGCTGGCGAGGTTCATCAGGAACGGCCCCATGCCGATGGCCAGGGAATCCTTGGCTATCTTCCAGTCCACCCGGAACATCTTGAGCGAACGGGGCAGGTGCAGGAAACGGTCCGGATTCAGGAAATACCAGAGCGTATAGCCCAGCGCCATGCACTGGCACAGGACGGTGGCCAGCGCCGCGCCCTGGATGCCCATGTCCAGCGTAAAGATGAAGATGGGGTCCAGAATGGCATTGGAGGTAACTGTAAACAGGGTGAGCCCCATGGCCAGCTTGGGATTGCCGGACGAGCGGATAATGGCGTTAAGGCCAAAATACAGATGCGTGACGGCATTGCCAAGGGCAATGATGGTCATGTAGTTACGGGCAAAGGGAAGGGTGGCGTCCGAGGCCCCGAAAAAGCGGAGGATGGGGTCCATCCACAGCAGCATTACGGCGGTAAAGACGATGCCCGTTATGAGGTTGAGGCTGATGTCGTTGCAGAGCACCTTGCCGGCCACCTTGTAGTTTTTCTGGCCCAGCAGGACCGAAATCATGGTGGCGGCTCCTACGCCCACCAGCGTACCGAACGCGGTGGAAATGTTCATCAGGGGAAAGGTGACGGCGAGTCCTGCGATGCTCAGCGAGCCTACATCGGCAACATGGCCGATGTATACGCTGTCCACCATATTATACAGCGAAGACGCGGTCATGGCAATGATGCCGGGGACCGCGTATTGGCGTATAAGCGCGTTGATGGGCTTGGTGCCCAGTTCTGTGGGGACGGCTCCGGTGCTCATTCTTTCACAATCTCCACTTCAAACATGAGCGGGGAGTAGGGGGGAATGGCCGAACCGCTGCCGGTACCGGCATATCCCAGGGTGGAGGTGAACAGGAAGGTGGCTGTCTGTCCCACAAAGCGCATCATGCTTAGGCCGCCCTGAAAGCCGGATATAAGCGTAGAGGAGCCCATCTTGATGTTGGAATACTTGGAGGCCATGGTAACGGACACCGGCTGGTAGCTTTTTCCGGAAACGTAAAAGATGTTGTGGTCTTTGGCGATTCTTTCTTCCGTGGTGTCAAAGGCCTGCCCGTTCAGGAGATAGCCCGTATAGCGGATTTTGAGGGTGGTATCGGCCGGGAAGTGGCGCGTTCCGGCAAATTCCGTGGTATCCGAGAAAAAGTAGAAGGTGCCTTCTACACCATTCTCTACAAAGGTTGTGCTTTCCTCCCGGTCCACGCCGAACTCGTTCAGGACATAGCGCTCCAGGCTGTCAATCTCAAAATGGTCGATATTGCCTGTCTGGCCATGGTAGGTGATGTCGTACACCAGGTGGGACTCCGTTGTGCAGGCATTGATGTAGGCCTCCAGGGAGCTCAGACGGCTGGTATTGAGGAGCCAGGCGGGGATGACGGCCTTGCGCCTGCCGCCCTCCCTCATGCCTTCCAGGAGCATATCTACGCCCACAAAGCTGCTACCGCTGCCCTGTGCCATGAAGCGGGGACCATAGTAATTGCTGCTGTCGTAGGTGCCCAGCTGCTTGGCAATATCCACGTCCGTGGAGCTGCTGATGGAGCCGTCCAGGGTGCGGATGGTGTATTCGGCATAAATATGGGTGGAATCCGGGTCCCAGAGTTTTCCGTCGCCTTCCTGCTCTTCCAGGATGTACAGGCCGTTTTCGTCGGGCGCCACATTCGGGTAATACTTATCCATGTACATGGTCAGGTATTCCCTGGCTTTCTGTCCGGTATTCCAGGTGGATTCCTTGGCGCAGCCGGCGGCTACCAGGCACAGCACGGCGGCCATGGGGAGGAGTTTTCTCATATCAGTCATCTAAAATTTCATCAATTATAAATTGGTAAACCAGGGCGCTTCTTGCAGGAATCGTGCCCCGCGCCATGTTGCCAAAGCCATATTCGCCCGTGAAAAGGATATAGCCGTGGTCGAACTGCTGGACCCCCTGGATGCCCTTGTACAGGCCCTCCACCAGGCTTTTATCTGCCCGGATGGTGTCCAGATGGAAAATATTGGTGCTGTCGGCCAGCTTCCATTTGGCCATTTCCGCTACCTCCCGCACATTGGTGGCTACCAGGTTGGAGGTGGCGATGCTGTTGCCGGTGAGGGTGAAGCAGGCGTACCAGAGCGAAACGCGCTGCCCCTCTTTCAGGGAATCGCGTTCCCCGAACACGCGGTCCAGGGTGTCGGCCAGGGTGAGCCTGTAGCTGCCGCCGTTGCGCACCAGCGTCGCGGTGGAGTCGGCCTTCATCTGGGTGGCGACAAAATTGTCAATGTAGGAGGTTTGTTTGTCGTAGGTGCTCTGCAGCGACTGCTTTACGCAGGAAGCTGCCAGCCCCAAGGCAAGCAAACAGCTTAGTATGAGGGTGCTGCGCTTCATCCAAGAAAGGTTTTAAGGGCGTTTGACACGTAGGCCTCTGCCGCTTGGGCGTTGGCAATGTCCGGGCCGATGAACAGCTTGCCGCCGGAGGCGTTCTCGTGTCCGCCGCCATGGAAGAAGCGCACTGCCAGCTGCTGGGCCGACGTCCCTTTCTTGGAGCGCACCGACACGCGGAAATGGCCGTCGTCCTCCTTCAGGAGCACGCTCAGCTTTACCGCCCCAATGGAAAGCGGCACATTCACCAGGCCTTCCGATTCTCCCTCGCGAAGGTCGAAGCGGGACATGATGTCTTTGGTGAGGATCATGTAGGCGGCGCCTTCCGGCAGCACCTTGAGGCCCTCGTACTGCATGTAGCCCATCAGGCGCACGCGGTTTTCCCGGTAGCTGCTGTACAGCTGCTGGAGCAGGGCGTCGCGGTTCACGCCCGCGGCGATGAGCTCCGAGGCCATCTGGAAAGTGGACGGGAACACGGAGTTGGCAAAGTTGTTGGTGTCTGTGGTCATCCCCGCCATGAGTGCCGTACCAATTGTCATGAGATGTCTCGACTGCGCTCGACATGACAAGTCTTCTGTCATTTCGAGCGGAGCCGAAGGCGAAGTCGAGAAATCTCCATCCGCAGCTTTCAATACCCAATACAGCAGCTCCGAGGCGCTGGAAATCTCCGGCGTTGAGAACACCACGTCAAAACTTTCCCGGTCCGGATTCAGGTGATGGTCGATGAGGATTTTCCGTGCCGTGGAGGCCTTGAGGAAGGGTTCCAGCCCTTCCGTGCGGGAAAAGTGATTGCAGTCCAGCTGGACGATAAGGTCACAGGCCCGGATGGCGGCTTCCGCTGCGGATGCATCGGCATCGAAATACACGTATTTGACGTCCGGCGACAGGATGAACAGGAGGTTGTCCGCCGGGGTGTCCGGAAAGATGCAGGAGACCGCTTTGCCGCGGCCCGCAAGCCAGAGCGACAGGGCCGTGCAGGAACCCAGCGCATCCCCGTCCGGGTGGGTATGCCCCACCACGGCAATCCGTGTGGACTGCTGTATGGCCTCCCGGAAGGCCCGGATGTTTTCCTGACTGACAGCTTGCATGCGCATACTCATTTGCAACGGCAAATTTACAAAAGATTATTGCTTTTGAGAAATGATTTTGTTAACTTTGTCGGAAGTTTGGAAAATTATAAAACACTAAAATAATGAACAAAGGTTTAAAAATCGGTCTCGAAATCCTTCTGGCGGTTATTATCTGCCTGCTCGCATGGCTCACGGTAAAGAGTGTCCAGAAGCCCGTCAAGTTCAATCAGGAGCTCAAAGCCCGCTCAGATGTTGCTATCCAGCGTCTTAAGGACATCCGCACCCTGCAGGTGGCCTTCAAGAGCGTCAACGGCCGTTTCAGCCCCAGCGTAGACTCCCTCAAGATTTTCTACGAAACCGGCAAAATGGACATCGTGATGCAGATCGGCTCCAACGATGACTCCGTTGCCGTTGCCAACACGGAGGCCATCAAGAAGGCCAACAAAAAGCTCAAACCCGCAGAGATCACTGCCAAACTGCAGGAGGCCTATGCAGCCGGTACCAAGGTGGTGTTCTCCACCGTTACGGAAATTCCCGTAAAGGATACCCTCTTCCGCAGCCGTCCGGATTTCTGCATCGACTCCCTGTACTATATTCCTTTCTCCGGCAAACAGCTCACCCAAATGGAGTCCACCATCAAAACCGTTTCCGGTGTTCAGGTGCCCCTGTTTGAGGCCCGCATGCCTTACAAGGCCCTGTGCAAGGGCATGGATAACCAGCTCCGCATTAACAAGGATGCCGAGTGCCGTGACCAGAACAAGTACGAAGGCCTGCAGGTTGGTAGCGTAACCGCTCCTAACAACAACGCCGGTAACTGGGAATAGTCCTCCATGGACCAGACGCATACCCCATATACAGGAATATCCATTCAAGTTTCCTTGAGTGGATATTCTTTTAAGACCCGTACAGAACAGGAGGAGCACCGCTCTCCCTGGATGGGGGCGGAGCGCCTCTTTACCACGCCGGAGTTCCAGCGCCGCTACAGTGAGGTGGAGATTTCCCTCCTTACGCCCAAGGTGGCCCTGGTTCCGGAAAGTTTCTATAATCCCGGTGCGGCCCGCCCCGCCCTTTCCGAGGTGGCGGCGCTGGAGGAAGGAGACTATGTAGAGTCGGTGAACGTTCCTTCTCTTGCGGCGGTGCTGGTGTATTCCAACTCCATGGGGGAGTCCCTGTCCCGGGTTATCGCCCAAACCGTGCTGCCCGTCTCCGGAACGCCCGTACGTGTGCTCCCGGAAATGTACTACCTGCTGCGACAGTTGGAAGCCTTGTCGGAGTACAACAAAATTGTGGCCTCGTGGGCAGATGGCTGGCTGCACCTGGTGATTGCCCAGGGCCGGAGCCTGTGCCTGGCCAATGTGTTCGCCGCACCGGACTTCACTACGGCGGAATATTTCATTTTCCTCAGTCTCAAGCGTTTACAGCTAAATCCGGAGGTCTCTACCGTGTGCTTCCGCACACCGCTGGATCCGGAGGCGGAAATGTCCCTGTACCGCTACTTCAAGGGGGTGGTGCAGCTATGAGGATTATCGGCGGAAAACTGAAGGGGAAGGTGATTGCCCCGCCTGTAGGCTACAAGGCCCGTCCCACCACGGACTTCGCCAAGGAAGGCCTGTTCAACATCCTGGACAACGAGTACGAGTTCCAGGACCTCAAGGTGCTGGACCTTTTTGGCGGCACCGGGTCCATCGCCTTTGAATTCGCCTCCCGTGGCGCTGCGCGCGTGTACTCAGTAGAGATGGCCCGGGAGAACGCCTCGTTCATCAAAACGGAAGCGCAGCGGCTCGGGCTTGCGAATGTAACCATGGTGCGGGACAACGTGTTCGACTTCCTGCCCATCTGCCGGGAAAAATTCGACATTGTGTTTGCGGACCCGCCGTATGCACTGGAGGGCCTGGAAAACCTGCCAGACCTGGTGTTTGCCGCCGGCGTCCTGCATCCGGAACGCTATTTTATTTTGGAACATGGGGGAGAGCACAGCTTTGTGAATCATCCCCATTTTGTGAAGGAGCGCTGCTACGGCCGCGTCCATTTCAGTTTTTTTGAATAATGTCATTCTGAGCAAAGCGAAGAATCTATGTTTTCATTCCTTTTAAGCATCGTCGCCCTCGTTCTGGGGTATGTGTTTTATGGCGCGTTTGTGGACCGGGTGTTCGGTCCGGACCCCAAGCGGCCCACGCCGGCCATCACCAAGGCGGACGGGGTGGACTTTATCCGCATGCCTTCCTGGCGCGTGTTCATGGTGCAGTTCCTGAATATTGCAGGAACGGGGCCCATCTTCGGCGCCATCATGGGCGCTAAATTCGGCCCGGCCAGCTACCTGTGGATTGTGCTGGGCTGCATCTTTGCCGGTGCCGTGCACGACTACATGGTGGGCATGATGTCCGTCAGGAACGGCGGTGTGGGCGTGCCCGAACTGGTGGGCAAGTACATGAGCAAGGCCACCAAGGTTGCGATGCTGGTGTTCTCCCTTGTGCTGCTTACACTGGTGGGAACGGTGTTCGTGTACAGCCCGGCGCTCATTCTGGGTGACATGGCCGGCGACGGCACCAGCCAGGCCATCATGCTTTGGGTGGGCATCATCTTCCTATATTATATTATAGCGACGCTGCTGCCAATCGACAAGCTTATCGGCAAAATTTATCCTGTTTTTGCCGTGGCGCTGCTCTTTATGGCAGTGGCGCTCATGGTGTGCCTGTTTGTCAAGTGGCCGCAGCTGCCGGAAATCTGGGATGGCCTGACGGGCTGGCAGGACAAGGTGGCGCTCAAGGACCAGCCCATTTTCCCGTGCCTGTTCATCACCATTGCGTGCGGGGCCATTTCCGGCTTTCACGCTACCCAGAGTCCCATGATGGCCCGCTGCATAGACAATGAAAAGCTGGGGCGGCCCATCTTCTACGGCTCCATGATTACCGAGGGCCTGGTGGCGCTCATCTGGGCGGCCGTGGCTTCCTGGTTCTTCTTCGACGGCGGCGCAGCAGAGGTGGGATCGGACATTACGGCATCGGCCCCTACCGTGGTCACCAAGGTTTCGCAGGGCTGGCTGGGCCTGGTGGGTGGCATCCTGGCCGTCCTAGGCGTGGTGGCGGCACCCATTACTTCCGGCGATACGGCTTTCCGTAGCGCCCGCCTCATCATTGCAGACTTTGTGCACATGCCGCAGAAAAAGCTTTACAGCCGTCTTATTCTGGCTATTCCGCTGTTTGCCTTATCGGCCCTTTTGCTTTGGTACAATATTGCCGATGCCAACGGCTTCAACGTCATTTGGCGCTACTTTGGCTGGAGCAACCAGGCGCTGGCCGCCATCATGCTGTGGACCGCTACCACCTACCTGGAGAAGGAGAAGAAGGGCGCCTGGTACTTGGTGACGTTCTTCCCGGCGGTGTTCATGACTTCCGTCTGCGTCACCTTCATCCTGGTGGACAAGATTGGCTTTGGCGTGCCGATGGAATATACGCCCTGGATTGCGGCGGCGTCGGCCATCCTGGCCATTCCGGGCTTTTATTTTTGGAATTATCGACTTAATAGAAAATAGTTATGCTGGATAAAGAACGCGGGCTGTACGTGGCCCATTCCCCGAACGGACCCATCTCCCTGAACGGTAACATGCTGTGCCGCCACGGCCTCATTGCCGGTGCTACCGGTACCGGTAAAACCGTGACGCTGCAGGTGCTGGCGGAAACCTTCTGCCAGGCCGGCGTGCCCTGTTTCATGGCCGATATGAAAGGGGACCTGAGCGGCATCTCGCAGCCGGGCCGCCTGTCCGGGTTCATTGAGAAGCGCCTGCCGGAGTTCGGGATTGCAGACCCGCAGTTCCAGGCCTGCCCGGTGCGCTTTTTTGACGTCTTCGGCGAGCAGGGGCACCCCATGCGCAGCACCATTTCCCGCATGGGTCCGCAGATGCTCGGGCGCCTGATGGACCTGAACGAGACGCAGACGGGCGTGCTCAACATCGTGTTCCGCATTGCGGACGACAATGGGCTCCTCCTTATCGACCTGAAGGACCTGCGGGCCATGCTCAACTTTGTGGGGCAGAACGCCGCGGAGTTCACCACCCAGTATGGCAATGTGACATCGGCCTCCGTAGGGGCTATCCAGCGGGCGCTGTTGGAACTGGAAAACCAGGGCGCCGACAAGTTCTTTGGCGAGCCGGATTTTGACATTTACGACCTCCTGCAGTGCGAGGGCGGAAAGGGCATCATGAATGTGCTGGCGGCGGACAAACTCATGCTCCAGCCCAAGCTTTACTCCACCTTCCTGCTGTGGCTGCTGTCTGAATTGTACGCCACGCTGCCGGAGGTAGGGGAAATGGACCTGCCCAAGCTGGTGTTCTTCTTTGACGAGGCCCACATGCTGTTCGAGGGCACGTCCAAGGCCCTTACGGACAAGATCGAGCAGGTGATTCGCCTCATCCGTTCCAAGGGCGTGGGCATCTGGTTCATTACGCAGAGCCCTACGGATATTCCTTCCAACATCCTGGGCCAGTTGGGCAACCGCGTGCAGCATGCCCTCCGCGCCTACACGCCCCAGGACCAGAAGGCCGTGAAGGTGGCGGCGGATACGTTCCGCGCCAACTCCGTCCTTCAAGACCTACGACACGTTGCTGGAACTGGGGACCGGCGAGGCGTTGGTTTCCTTCCTTGACGTGAAGGGCACGCCCGCCATGGTGGAGCGCGCCAAAATCCTGTT
>DEKS01000075.1:4003-10618 GCA_002354005.1 Bacteroidales bacterium UBA2716 | reverse complement strand
ATTCATAGTCAGTGTGTTATCGACCAGCCAGGCTGCGGAATAATCAAATCAGGCACTGGCTCCTAAGTGATTGACACACAGAAAGATGCTCAAAATCCTCGGTCCCAATGGAGCCGAGGATTATTAGCAAGTTGCTGTGTTACAGGGCGTTAGTGACCACCCGGATGGGAAATCAAACACTAAGAATAGTCCAAAACAGGACCTGCAAACACGCACCCCCAGTGCCTAACGCAAGCGATGGGGGATTATAGCCGTCGAATCGGCCTATTCCGTAAACTTTTTGCCGGCGTTCCAGGCGCCGCCAACTACCTCACCTATAGCGCGGTAGCACATGCCGGCGGCGTCGAACACAATGGGCTGGAGTTTGGCCAGGTCCACCTTGCCGCCCGTAAGGATGGATTCATCTGCGCTCTGGTTCACGACCTCCCCTACCAGGATGCCGTCGGCCCAGCTGACCACCTTGCACTCGAGGGTGAGCGGGTATTCATTGACGATAGGTGCGTCCACATTGGGGCTGGGCGTAATGGTGAAACCGGCCTTAGCCACCTTGTCCGGCACTTGGTGGCCACTCACCAGGCCCAAATAGTCGGACTCGGCCACCGTACGGATATCGGCAAAGGAAACCGTGAAGGCTCCGGTAAGTTCCAGATTCTCAGTTGTTTTGTGCTTGGAAAGGGAAATCACAATTTTGTTGTGGTCGTACTGTCCGGCCCAGGCGGCCATCATGACGTCCGGGTTGTGGTCTTTGTCCCAGGTGGCAATCATGACGCAGGGCTGGGGCGTAGTTACAAGGGCGTGGTTGGGACCGAAATTCTTGCGTCCGGCCACCTCTTGAAGGGGGTTGGAATTACTACTCATATTAATGGTTTTAACGTTCTTGCATGCCGCAAGGGTAAGAAGGCCGACAAGGCCAAGAATGACATATTTTCTCATAGCACTAAGCATTTACATGGTAAAGTTAATCATTATTTTTGTAACTTAGCAGCTGCTAACAAAACAATATCACATGAGGGTTCTGTTTGTATGTCATGGAAATATTTGCCGTAGCCCCATGGCGGAGTTTATCCTCAAGGCGCTGGTAAAGGCCAAGGGCCTGGAGGGGCAATTTTTCATTGAATCGGCAGCGGTTTCCACGGAGGAGATTGGCAGTTCCATCTACCCGCCGGCAAAAAGATGCCTGAGCCAACATGGAGTTTGGTTCAGCCCGGACAAACGGGCCAGGCAAGTCACCCGGGGAGACTACAATCGCTTTGACCGGATCATTTGCATGGACGCTTCCAACCTGAGGCGCATCCAGCGTATTATTCCAGAGGACCCAGAAGGCAAAATCCGCCTCATGATGTCCTATACCGGCGTAGGACGCGACGTAGCGGACCCCTGGTACACCGGAGACTTTGAAACCACCTTCCAGGACCTTCTGGAAGGATGCGAAGCACTACTACAGTATGAAAGAACTTGACATCACCCAATGGACCAAGGTTGGCGAAGGCGGAAACGGCGCCACCTACATCAATCCGGCAGAACCAGGTGTTCTGCTCAAAGAGAGTTACTTAGAACTTGCCAAGGCCGATGACCTTGTGCAGGAATTCAACGTTTCCAAGGCTGTCTATGAACTGGGCGTCTCCACGCCCCGGATGATAGAACTGGTGAACGTAAACGGACGGGCTGCTATCAAATGCCAGGCTATCGAAGGGAAAAAATCCTTTGCTAAACTGTGCCATGACAACCCGGAGCACCTGGACGACTACGCCCTGCAGATGGCCACACTTGCCAAGGAGCTCCATGCCACCGGCACAGCGGGCACAAAGGCCATTCCTTCCATGAAAACCCTGATGACGGAGGCCGTGGCCCAGTCGGCCATGCTCAGCGCCAAGGCCCAGAAACGCGTACAGGACTTCCTGGACACCGTGGAAGATACCCCCACCCTCCTGCACGGAGACTTCACCTTCAGTAACCTTATCCTGTCCAAAGACAAAGCCTACTGGATAGACTTGGGCCGTGCCACGCATGGCTCGCCGTATTTTGACCTGGGGCACTTTTACCTTTTTTGCAATATCTTTGGCCGCCAAAAGCGCGTACAAGACATTGCCCACATGACAGACCAGCAAATGGCCCGATTCTGGGACACCTTTGCCAAAGCCTATGCCGGCGAGGAAAACGTGGCCGATTTCAACAAAACCTGCAAACGCTTTGCCGCGCTGGACATTGTCCTTTTAGGGCATATCCAACCCCTGAGTTTTTCCGAGCGTTTCTTTCTGGGCATGCTGGCCAAGAAAATGATTAAAGACTAAGTCATTAAGGAAAAAAAGCTAAAAACGCACCCAAACGCACTAAAAAAACGTTTTTTTACACATTTTTATGGTAAAATGCTTGTTTATTCACTTAAAATGAGTAATTTAGCGCAAGAAAACCCAAATAACAACCAATATTAACTTTAAAACACAAAACAAATGGAAAAGCTCATCGCTGAAATCAAGGCTCAGATCGCTGCTATCACCGCCGACATCGACAAGATTGACAACAAGGCCGCCAAGGCTCGCGTTCGCAAGGCTACCCTCGCCCTCGAGAAAGCAGCTAAAGAGTATCGCAAAGTTTCTGTAAAGTAAGTTTCAGGACTTTTGATGTCTTGCCGTCTTCCACAAAGGAAGGCGGCAATTTTTATCTTCCTCCGGTTAAATGGGCACCACCAGCTTAAACGTAATATTCCGGCCCATATTATATATACCGGCATCCTTGAGGCGGCTCAGGTGCGGCGCATAGACCGCATCCGTCAGGTTGGAGCCGATGACATAGAGCGAGAACCTCGTCTTTCCTTTTATAACGACATCCGTTCCGGCCGATGCGCCCAGAAGAAGGTAGGCCGGCGTAGCCGTCTCTGTATTGTCCTTGGCGTAGAAGCGGTCCTGCCGCAGGTTCCAGTCCAGGTTCAGCGCAACAAAGGCATTGTTGAACACCTTGCCACCGTGGGTGATTTCCCATTTGAGCTCCGAAAACAGGCGCGGGGCCGGGATGAGCGGCAGGTTGTCCCCGCCGGCCTCGCGGGCATAGACACAGGAAAAGGCGCTGCTCAGGTGCAGCTGATGTATCGGGTGGACATCTACCCCGAACTCTCCGCCGTAAAGGTGCGCAAGGCCGCTGCGGAACACATACACAGGCAGGCCTTCATCGGCCCATTCACCATTACGCGCTGCAAAAATGTAATTGTCTATGCGGCTGGCAAAGGCAGAAGCCTGCACCGATATGTATTTGGAGGTAAAGTCTATGCCCAGGTCTCCCTGCAAGCTGTATTCCGGCTTTAAATCCTTGTTACCCAACTCATAGCGGAAGGTGCCCTCATGCTCGCCATTGGACCCGAGTTCAGCCAGGTTGGGGGCCCGGAAGCCGCGGGCCACATTGGCACGGATAACAAAATATTTGCCCAGCGGACGCACGGCCCCCAGGCTGGCGCTGATGCCCGGGAAACGGCGGTTGAACTCCTGGAACCGGCCTTCCAGGGGCTCGCTATGCAGCCAGCGGAAATCGGCCCGGATACCGCCGGAAAGGGTCCACTGGCCCAGCGTTTTGGTGGCAGTGGCAAAGAGACCGGCGTCAAAGAGGCCGTAGGCGGGAATGAGGTACTCATCGCCCAGGTTGTCGCTCTTCTGGCCCATGCCGGCCAGGCCCGCAGCCAGTTTCCAGTCATGCTCCAGCGTAGCCTGCCAGCGGAAGTCATAATTGAGGGTGTTCAGGCGGAAGTCCAGACCGGGTTTCGCGGAACTTTCTTCAAACTCCTGCCGGCGGTTCATCTGCCAGCCCACAAGCAGTTTCAGGTTTCCCAGCGGCAGCCGGATGGTATTGTCCGACACGACCTTATAGTGCCTCACCTGCTGGAATGGAAGCACCGGCGTATAGCCAAAATTGTCACCCTCCCCTTCTATCATGCCGGGCGTCAGGTGGAAGTAGCTGAAACGGAGCCGGGAATAGCCCCAGGAGCCGTTTTTCCCCACCAACGCTTTCACCGCCCGCTGCCGGAAAGCGGAGTTGGCCACCGGGCCGTTCCCGGCATTTTTATAGGCATGGGCGTATTTGTCCGAGAAACGGGCGCCCCATACCCAACCCTTCAAATTGCCGTCGGTGGCGAGGGAATACGTGATAAGTCCGCTATTGGTCTGGTATTCCGTGGAAACATGGCCACCCACTGTACCCGGCATCCGGATGGGTTCCGGATGGAAGATAATAATGCCCGCCAGGGCGTCGGAGCCATACATCAGCGAGGCGGGGCCTTTGAGGATTTCTACCGAATGCACGCCGGCGCCATCCACCTCAATGCCATGTTCATCGCCCCACTGCTGGCCTTCCTGGCGGATGCCGTCGCTCACCACAACTACGCGGTTGTAGCCCATGCCGCGAATAACCGGTTTGGAAATGCCGCCGCCGGTAGTGATTTCGCTCACGCCGGGTTCCGCCGCTATGGCACTGATGATATTGCCGCTTGCACGGGCGGCCAGCTCCGCCGGGCGTACCACCGAAACGGGCGCACTCATTTCCTTCATCTTGGTGTCACCGGCCAGGCCCGTAACTACTATCTCTTTGAGCTCCAGGTGTTTATAGAACACATCCGTGGAATCCTGACGGTGTTCCTGTGCAGCTGCAACCGCCCCGAAGAACAGCAGCAACAACACCCCAACCTTCTTTTTAAAGTTTGCTAATCTAACCACCTTCTATTTAAAGGTTCTGCCGGATTTTGCCGATGATTTCTGCATACTCCGCCTCCGAGAGATAAGTCTGCTTGGGGTTCATGGCAAAGGTTCCGCCCCATTCCGGACCTCCCTCATATTTGGGGACAATGTGCCAGTGGGCATGCTTGAGGGTGTCTGAATAGGCGCCGAAGTTGATTTTGGCCGGCTGAAAGGCCTTGTTGATGGCAATAGCCACACGACGCACATCCAGCATGAACTGCACGTAGTCCGCCTCCGGAATCTCGAACTGCTGGCCTACATGGTCTTTGTAGGCCACCACGCAGCGGCCCGGGTGGGTCTGTTCCTTGAACAGGTACAGGGTAGAGACTGACAAATCGGCAATTTTAATCATGAGCGCATCCAGCGCTTCCTTGTTCTGGCAATAGAGGCAATTCTGCGGCATAGTATTATTTTTGCATGATAATGTTTTCCAAGGGCTAGTGCTTTTGAATGAAACGCCGAAGCATGCCAACAGCCATCCGGCCCACGGAAAAGCCCGAGCGGGCGGTCTGGTTCCCGAGCTGCTGCAAGCTGTGGTTGATAATGTTCCTGGGGGTATAGAATTCCCGTATTTGCTCCATACCGCCGGCGAGCTGCTCTTCTGCGGCATCTACCTGCACCTGGTTCACCACAAGGGCGGCGTCGATGGCCTCCAGGGTGTCCTCCTTGAGCGGAACAGAAGGTGCCAGGGCGTCCCTCAGGGGACCTACAAAGGTGTTTTTAAACAAGCGTTCGCGCAGCAGCAGGCACGTAACCAAGGCAATAAACAGCACGCCTGCCACAATGAAGGCCGACAAGACATAGCTGCCCAGCAGCTGGCCCAGCCACATAACAAGGGCAAAGGAGAGTGCCAGCAGAAGCACACTGCCCAGGATAAAAATAAGGAGCAGGGAGGCTACGGTGGAAAGCCCCATGGAAAGGCCCTTTATACTGTGGAGTTTGAGGGAGTCCATTTGTGCGTTTACATACTGCTCCCCGTCTTTTACAAGGTTATTCAGCGGTTCTGTGAAATTGCTCATGGTACGATTCTGCATTTTTCTTTTTGCAAATATAACGAAAAAGGCGTAATTTTGTATACTTTAACTAAACTAACCACATCGTCCCTCATGGACCCCGTAAAAGTAATCGAAATCAAAAAGAGCATCTTCGCCAATAACGACGAAGACGCCGCCCTTCTAAGAAAAGAGCTCAAAGCCCAAGGGGTGTTTCTCCTGAACCTCATGTCCTCCCCGGGCAGCGGCAAAACCACCACCCTCATCCAAACCATCGGCCTGCTCAAAGACAAGCTTCGCATGGCCGTAATGGAGGCCGATATCGACTCGGACGTAGATGCCATCAAAATCAAGGAAGCCACCGGCATCGCGTCCATCCAGCTGCACACCGGCGGCATGTGCCACCTGGATGCAGAGATGACGCGCCAGGGCCTGGACAACGTGCCCATGGACCAGCTGGACCTGGTCATTCTGGAAAACGTGGGCAACCTGGTGTGCCCGGCGGAGTTCGACACCGGCGCCGTGGCCAACGCCATGATTCTCTCCGTCCCGGAAGGCACGGACAAGCCGCTCAAATACCCGCTCATGTTCTCTATTTGCGATGTAGTGGTTATCAACAAAATGGACGTACTCCCCTACTTTGACTTTGACCTGGAAAAATGCAAGGAGTACATCCACATGCGAAACCCGCAGGCCCGGGTGATTCCCATCTGTGCCAAAACCGGCGAGGGCGTAGAGGCCTTTGCCCAGTGGCTGCTGGAGAAAGTGCAAGACTGGAAACAACAATAAAAGTATCACAATATGCCTGAGATGTCAAAAAAATTTGTCCCCAAGCACTTTGGTGACAAAAACCCCAATCCCAAGCTCATCAAGCTGGTCCGCCACATCACGGACCGCATTCCCGG
>DEKS01000075.1:2454-3929 GCA_002354005.1 Bacteroidales bacterium UBA2716 | reverse complement strand
CCCATCACCCGCGAAGCCTCGCTGGACCTGCTCCTGGACATGCTTCCCGGCAATCCGTTCAAAGTGCGCAAGCACTGGACGCGCGCCCAGTTGCATGAGATGAACGCCCGGAAGCATTACGCCTCGTCAGAAGCGGATTTTGACGCCCTGCTGGACAAGCTGGCCTATTTCGGCATGCTGGAGTATGACTATGGAGACCATTACACCAATGGCCAGGGCCCGGACCCCGGCACCACGTTTGAGCGCAAGGACCGCATTTACTGGGTACCGATGTTCGTTCCCGGCAGCGCGGAATACACCAACATGAACGTGGAGCTCATGGACAAGCATCCGGAGCTTGCCATGTTCTTCGAGCGCATGACCTTCCTTCCGCTGGAGAAAATCACCCCTATGGTGCCCATGGGCGGCTCCGGAATCGGCATGCACGTGATTCCCGTAGAAAAAGCCATTTCCATGGAGAACCAGTCCGTCGATATCGAACACATCTCCTACTGGCTCAAAAAGTATGAAGGGCACCTGGGCGTAGGTATCTGCAGTTGCCGATACGGCCGTAAAAAGCTGGACGAAGGCTGCGCGGACGACTACCGCGACTGGTGCATCGGCGTGGGCGACATGGCGGACTACCTCCGGGAGACCGGCCGCGGCCACGACATCACCTACGAGGAGGCCATGGCCATCCTCAAGAAGGCGGAAGACCACGGCTTTGTGCATCAGGTAACCAACATCGACGGCGAAGGAAAAATCTTTGCCATCTGCAACTGTAACGTCAAGATTTGCAACGCCCTGCGCACCTCGCAGCTGTTCAACACGCCCAACATGAGCCGCAGCGCCTATGTAGCGGAAGTCCAGACGGAAAACTGCGTCGCCTGCGGCCGCTGTGTAGAATACTGCCCTGCGGGCGCCGTAAAACTGGGCCAAAAGCTCTGCACCCACAACGGTCCCATCCAGTATCCCAAGCACGAACTTCCGGATGCCAAGGCCTGGGGCGAGCACAAATGGACGGAGGACTATCGGGACAAAAACCGCATCAACTGCTACGAGACCGGTACCTCCCCTTGCAAAACCGCCTGCCCGGCCCACATTGCCGTTCAGGGCTACCTGAAGAAGGCGGCGGAGGGCAAATACACGGAAGCACTGGAGCTTATCAAGCGGGAAAATCCGTTCCCGGCGGTGTGCGGCCGCATCTGCAACCGGCGCTGCGAAGACGCCTGCACGCGCGGCACCATCGACCGGGCTGTCGCCATTGACGCGGTAAAGAAGTTTATTGCCGAAAGGGATCTGCATGCGGAAACGCGCTTTGTGCCGGAAGTGAACATCTGCTCCAATGTCCAGGAACGCTGGGAGGAGAAGATTGCCATCATCGGCGGCGGTCCGGCCGGCCTGTCCTGTGCCTATTACCTGGCTACGCAGGGCTATAAGCCTACGGTTTTCGAGAAGAACGAGGAGCCCGGCGGCATGCTCCGCTACGGCATTCC
>DEKS01000075.1:0-2387 GCA_002354005.1 Bacteroidales bacterium UBA2716 | reverse complement strand
CGCACCGGCGTAGAGGTGGGCAAGGACATCACCATCGCCCAGCTGCGCGAGCAAGGGTATAAGGGCTTTTACGTAGCCATCGGCTGCCAAGGAGGGCGTCTGCCCGGCATCCCCGGAGAAACGCTGTCCGGCACCACCACCGCCATCGACTTTTTGCACAAGGCCAACTGTGGAAATGTCTCCGTTTCCGGCAAGGTCGTGGTGGTTGGCGGTGGCAACGTGGCTATTGACGCAGCTCGCGTTGCCATGCGAAGCGGCGCTTCGCAAGTAACCATGTTATCACTTGAGACAGAGGATATTATGCCCGCCTCGCTGGAGGAGCGCACAGAGGCCCGCGAAGACGGCGTGGTGCTCAATCCCGGCTGGGGTCCCAAGGAAGTGCTGGGGACGGACAAGGTGAGCGGCATCGTCTTCAAAAAGTGTACGTCCGTGTTCAACGCGGAGCACAAGTTCGCGCCCACCTATGACGAGACCCAGACCATCTCGCTGGACGCGGACCTGGTGATTTTCGCGATTGGCCAAACCGTTATCCTGAAGGACCTCCTCAAGGACACCAAGGTAGAATTCTTCCGTGGCGTATATCCCATTGCGGACAAGCTCACCTACCAGACGGCAGAGCCGGACATCTTCGTGGGCGGCGACGTCTTCACCGGTCCCAAGTTTGCCATTGACGCCATTGCCGCCGGCAAGGAGGCAGCGGAGTCCCTGCATCGCTTTGTGCAACACGGCCACATGACCATCGGCCGCAATCGGCGGGATTTCATCGAACTCAACAAGCAGGATATTGTGGTGGAAAGCTACGACAACGGCTCCCGTCAGGATCCGGGCGTAGTGCCCGTCAAGAGCAAATTCGCTGAATATCATGGCACGCTCACGGAGGAGCAGGTCCGCAAGGAAACAGCCCGATGCCTCAAGTGCGGCGCCTCGGTGGTGGACGAGAACAAGTGCATTGGCTGCGGCATCTGCACCACCAAGTGCGGCTTCGATGCCATCCACCTGCACCGGGTCCACCCGGAAGCCAGCATCATGCGCACCTCGGAGGACAAATTCTCCGGCATCCTGCCCTACATGATCAAACGCACCGGCAAAATCCTGTTTAGTAAACAAAAATAGTCACGGATCAAAACTTTTTTACTAAGTTTTTTTGAAAAGGTCGCGGATCAAAACTTTTTCTACCCATAAAGGGATCGAAAAAGTTTTATCCGCTCCGCAAAGAACTAATAATGAAATATTTATGAAGAAGAGGTATAGGTCCCAAAAACCGTAGCCGCCCATGGCTTCGTGAATGGGAGGGGCCCGCGGCCGCAGGCCGTGGGAGGGATAGGACCGAAGGGACGTAGTTTTTGGGACCTATACCTCTTCTTCCAACAAGATATGCACGAATTAGGAATTGTGTTCTACATTATTCGGGACGTGAAGCAGGCGGCCCTGGAGCATGCTGTGAGCAAGGTTTCGGGGGTGGTGATGAATATCGGCGAGGTATCCACCATTATTCCGGACTATCTGCAGGACTGCTGGCGCTGGGCTGCCGACAAGGAGGAATTGCTCAAGGGGGCCGAGTTAAAAATCAATACCATTCCGGCCGTGACATACTGTGAGGACTGCCATGCGGAATTCGGCACGGTGGCGCACGGAAAGATTTGCCCGCACTGTGGCAGTGAAAATACTTACCTATTGCGGGGCAACGAAGTAGAAATCAAAGAAATAGAAGTACCTAACAATTAGAATTATGGCTTGTTTTATTGCTCCCCTGGTGGAAGCCATCGCGGTAACCGCCATCCGCAAAAGCGGACTCAAAGGAAACTCCCCTTACCTGCAGCATCTGCCGGACCTGGAGAAAATGCTCTGGGGCGGCACGCTCATGCTCATCGTAGACCATATCATCAACGGGGAACTCACCTGGACCTTTCCCTTCTTTACGTCTCTCGGCCAGACGGGCGGCGCGGCCATCCTCTGGCGCGAAGTCCTCACCGTGGGCGTTCCCATGGCCCTGGCCCTCACTGCCGCCTGGGCCGGCTGGATTGCCCTGAAAGAAAGGCAGATTCTTCGCTATGCTCAGAATGACAAATAGCCTTCTGTCATTCTGAGGAGCGAAGCGACGAAGAATCTATAACCAACCAAATATCTAAACCTTAATCAACTATGTTTTTCCAAGTGTATGGGGCTAATGCCCTTTCTCAATGGGGAATGCTTATCGTGGTCCTTCTGGGCCTCATCCTCCTCAACGAATTCGCCCGTCGCACCAAGCTGGGCGGTATCATCACTTTCCTGGTAGTGCCGCTGGCACTCACGGCCTACTTCCTGGCCATCTGGTGGGGTGTCCGCAGCGGTGCCCAATGGGCCCTGGAAAACCAGACCCACATTTACATGCAAGGCTGGTTCCACTA
>DEKS01000025.1:4938-5086 GCA_002354005.1 Bacteroidales bacterium UBA2716 | reverse complement strand
CCCCTGTGCTTTAACCCCCTCCCAGGCCCCCGTTAAAGCACACCACCCCCATCTGAGTGGCCTCCGTGGCGTCCCGCTGTGCTTTAATGCCCGGCAGGTCCCGCTGCTGCCACGTTTTGGCCCCCAATTGCGCCACTGGCGGACCTTC
>DEKS01000025.1:2918-4862 GCA_002354005.1 Bacteroidales bacterium UBA2716 | reverse complement strand
CCTCCCCGCCTTCGAAGGTCCACCCGCTAGACCCTCAGCGCCTGTTTCGGGGCTATTCCGGCTCCAAAGGCCCATCCCTTGGACCCTCAGCGCCTGTTTGGATACTATTCCGCCTTCGAAGGTCCACCCTCTGGACCCTCAGTGCCTGTTTGGAGACAATTCCGCCTTCGAAGGTCCACCCACTGGCCCCTCAGCGCCACTTGTGGAAGAATAGAGCTGGTTGGTAACACGGTGAGTATCTGACATTTACGTAAAATCCTCGGCGCAAATGGAGCCGAGGATTATTAGGATTATACTGATTTTCAGCCACTTAGCAACCAGCGAAAGTTGGCCTGGTGCGACAAGGCGGGGATTAGGCGTGCCTTTCCCTTACCAGAGGAAGTTATTGAAGGGATAGCGGCCGGCGTGAATTTCCGCAACAATTTTGTAGAGGTCGTTGCGGAGTTTTTCGATACCTATCTTCTCGCGGGCGCTGATGAAGATGCAGGGAGTTTTTTCGCTGGCGATCCAGCTGCTCTTGAGCTCCTCCAGCGTGCGGTTGATGGGCTGCTTGGGCGTGAGCGAGAATTCGTCATAGGGCTCGTAGGTGTAGGCATCCACCTTGTTGAAAACCACGTACACCGGCTTGTTGGCGGCACCAATGTCCCGCAGGGTCTGTTCCACCACCTGCATCTGTTCCTCGAAATCCGGGTGTGAGATGTCCACCACGTGCACCAGCACATCGGCCTCGCGGACCTCGTCCAGGGTGCTCTTGAAAGCCTCCACCAGCTGGGTGGGCAGCTTGCGGATAAAGCCTACGGTGTCGCTCAGGAGGAACGGCACGTTCTCAATGACCACTTTGCGCACCGTGGTGTCCAGGGTGGCGAAGAGTTTGTTCTCCGCAAAGACGTCACTTTTGGCCAGTAAGTTCATGAGGGTGCTCTTCCCCACATTGGTATAGCCCACCAGGGCCAGGCGCACCAGAGAGCCTCTGTTGCCTCTTTGCGTGGCCATTTGCTTGTCCACCTTCTTAAGGTCCTCCTTGAGCTTGGAGATGCGCTGCTTCACAATACGGCGGTCGATTTCAATCTGGGTTTCACCCATGCCGCCGCGGGTTCCCATACCGCCGCGCTGGCGCTCCAGGTGCGTCCACATACCTGCCAGACGGGGCAGCATGTAGTTGTAATGGGCCAGCTCCACCTGCATTTTGGCGTAGGAAGTTTTGGCCCGCTGGGCAAAGATTTCCAGGATAAGGGATGTCCTGTCGATAACGTCCGAGCAGGCAATCACCTTCTCTATGTTGCGCTGCTGCATGCCCGTGAGTTCATCGTCAAAGATGACGTACTCAATCTCGTTCTCCTGACAGTATTCCTTGATTTCCTCCAGCTTTCCGGGACCGATATACGTGGCCTTGTCCGGGCGGTCCAGCCGCTGGGTGAACATTTTGTCCGGGAGTGCGCCGGCGGTCTCGGCCAGGAAGGCGAGTTCGTCCAGGTATTCCTGCACTTTGCGTTCGCCGCCCTTTTCCAGGATGACGCCCACAAATACCGCTTTGTTAGTTTTAAATTCGCTCATACAAGTGCAAAGGTACAAAAAAAGAGATGCCCGGTCAAGCCGGGCATGACATCACTGGCGCAAATTCCAGCTTAAGCGTGATGTTGGCAGGCCTGTGGTCCGCCATCGGCGTATTTTCGGCCCAAAGTCTGGCGCTGGCGGGAGAGTAGCTGCCAGCATCACCAGAAAGTGCCCAAACGGGTGGTCGATAAGTAATTGATACACAACAAGATACTAATAATCCTCGGCTCTATTTGCACCGAGGATTTTACGTAAGTATCAGATACTCACGGTGTTACTGACCAGCTCTATTCTTCCACAAGTGACGCTGAGGGTCCAAGGGATGGACCTTCGAAGGCGGAAAGAGGCCAAAACAGGCGCTGAGGGGCCAGACCATGGACCTTCGAAGGC
>DEKS01000025.1:2688-2829 GCA_002354005.1 Bacteroidales bacterium UBA2716 | reverse complement strand
TGAGGGTCCAAGGGATGGACCTTTGGAGCCGGAAAGAGGCCGAAACAGGCGCTGAGGGTCCAGGCCATGGACCTTCGAAGGCGGAAAGAGGCCGAAACAGGCGCTGAGGGGCCAGACCGTGGACCTTCGAAGGCGGGGAGG
>DEKS01000025.1:0-2594 GCA_002354005.1 Bacteroidales bacterium UBA2716 | reverse complement strand
AACGTGGCAGCAGCGGGACCTGCCGGGCATTAAAGCACAGGGGTATGGCTCTGAGGATGGTCTGGAGGAGGGTGGTGTGCTTTAACGGGGGCCCGGGAAGGGGTTAAAGCACAGGGGTATGGCTCTGAGGATGGTCTGGAGGGGGGTGGTGTGTTTTAACGGGGGCACGGGGAGAGCGGCAACCCAGAGCCCGGGAAGCATTAAAACGCCCGGGAAGCACTAAAACGCCCAGGGGAGCATTAAAACGCCCGAAAAGCATTAAAAGGCATAGCCCAGGCCGATGGTAAAGCTGTTCCCAAGGGCCTTGGAGGCGGTTAAGTAGCTCACGTCCAGGTGAATGCCGATAAACTTCACACCCAGCCCCAGGGCCAGGTACGAAGGCACGGGCGCCGTGGCGGAACCGTAATGGTATCCCGCACGGGCAAAGAGCATGTCCTTCCAGGCATACTGCACGCCCCCGGCAAAAGCAAAGCCCCCGGCAAAGTAGATATCGGTATCGGCCACCAGAGACAGCCCGAACGCAAACCCATATCCCAGCCCCACAACGGCCGAAGCCGGCAGCGCATAACTCCCGCCTCCCGCCGCTTTCACGGGCGTTCCCACCGAAGCCACACCGGCCGTAGCACGGAAACCCGCCATGGAGAAAAGCAGGAACGCATCGGCCGCAAACGCCTGATAGGCAACCTCTTTCGTGAGTCCCTGACGGGCATATTTGGCCTTCACGCCCAGGGACAGGTAATCCGTAAACGCAACACCGGCGCCAAGGCCCACCAAAAGGTCGGAAGGCATGAAAAACGAACCATCCGTAAGGGCAAATTCCTCGCCCATCTGGTAGCCCACCGTAAGGCCCACCCCCACGCGTTTGCCAATACGGATGCCGGAAAGCAGGTTCAGGTGGTTGGCCGATGCCACCGACGGAGCCCACCGCTGATAAGAAAGCTGGACATCGCTCCCCGTGAAGGGAATGGCGGCAGGGTTATACAGAGAAGACAGCGCCTGCGCACCGCCCACAGTAGCGGCGTCCCGGTTCACGGGCAAAAACAGCATAGCCGTGTTTTGGGCCGGCAACAGCCAGGCCCCAAGCAGCAGCACCAAACTAAGCGTCCACTTTTTCATGGCGCGAAGTTACAACTTTTTTACTCCACTTCAAACCGGTAACTTGCACGAACCGGCTTCCCGGAAGCCGTCCAGCCCTCTACCTGCACCCGGAACGTGCCCGGATAGGCCGGCATAGTAAGGGGAAGACGCACTACACCGCCGGAGGGCACAGACAGTGCCGGGTGCCAGTATAGCAGTTGACGCCAATCGGCCCCCTCAGCAGGAACCCCGCCGAGGTAAGCCAGGGGATAGCAAACGCCCTTGAAGTCCACCACGCGCACGCTGGGCGGGAACGACAGCGCCGTCACGTAATTGTTCTTGGAGATAAAGTTCACCACTCCGTTGTACGGCACGCCGCCCAGCACCACCGACTGCTGATACAGGTCGATATCCTCCAGCAGCATGGCGTCGAACGACTCCAGCATGCCATGGTCCGACAGCACCACGCCGTCCATCATCACCAGCACGTTCTCCTGCATGTAATGCCGCTGGTCGGCCCCGTCGGTAAACATCATGCGGATGCGCCAGCGCCCGTCGCGCTTCACAAAAGAAAGCTGCGGGATAAATTCCACGCAAATCTCCCGCACGGTAGGGAAGCGGGTATAATCGTCCAGGTGATACCGCTTGCGGGTGCCCGGGTCCAGCAGCAGCTCCTCCCGCTTGGGCAGGAACTCCAGCAGCGTATCCAGCTGCAGCTCTGAAGCCAGGGCCGATTTCCGGGAAATCAGCAGCGAACGCTGCTCCGGCCCAAGCTCCAGCGGAGCAATCGCGCCCACCGAAGGATGCGTAAAAGGCGATGCCAGGTTAATGTGCGCCGGCTTTCCCTCCAGCGAAAGCACCTCGCACACCAGCTCACGGTCCCCGTAGATATTGTTGGTATAAAACTGAATATGGCCATTCTCAGTACTCCGGCCCAGATACACGCTGGACGGAGCGCCTGCGGTGGACAAAGTGGCGGTTACCTCACCTCCACCGGCCGACAGACCCTCTACCGTAGCGTCGATAATCTCGCCTTCATATTCACCGGCATCCTGCGAACGGGGGGCAGGGGAGCCCTGCAGGAAGGCTTCCAGCGAGCGGCCATCGGCCGGTGCAAGACCATCCTCGCGGACCACGGAAACGGCCACCGAAGCCGCTTCAGGGGCACCGGAAAGTAGCAGCGTGGCAACCTGTCCCTGGCGGGCACGGCCGCTCATGGAAAGATGGATGCCGCCCCGGGCTTCCTCGGGCTGGGCCGGAAAAGGCTTCCACGCCTTGTTCAGCGTCACGCCGCCCTTTACCCGAGCAAGCGATGTGGTATTGAACACCGCCAGGGTGCGGGCACCAGCAGGGTCATACGCGCTGCCGGAAGTATAGGCCACCAGAGAGTAGTTTCCGGTGGGCATGCCGGCAGGCAGACGGAACGCCCCGGCTCCGCGCCCGGCAAACAGGCCGATTTTAGCCTCTACAGCCGTTCCTTCCGCAGAAATGAGTTCCAGGTAGGACACGGCGCTAAA
>DEKS01000076.1 GCA_002354005.1 Bacteroidales bacterium UBA2716 | reverse complement strand
CGCCCGGTTTCCATTTCCTGTGTAATTGATGTAACCGGCACCGAGGCAATGGATGCGAATTTCACCGGTTTGTCGGCAGTGATTGAAACATAGCGATAACCCCAGAAGGAAGCGCGGGGCTGGAATTTCACGTATTTTCCCTTGCAGTCTCCAAAAACGTAGGTGAGCCATATCTCTCCGTGGTCCACACGGAGATTGCGCCTGTGAATGCTGCCCTCGGGGCCGTCCATATCACGGCGTTCGGCGCCATTCCCGTCGTTGAGAATCTCTGAAGGGAGGCACGCCAGGCGGGTTCCTTCCTCTGCCATGAACTCAAACGAAGGGACGGCGGCGGCGTTCTGGCCGAAGTCTACCACAAGCGTCTCTCCGGGGTTCAGTTCCACCACATCTCCGTCTTTGTAACTGCGCTTAATGTCAACCACACCGTATTCCACCTCATCTTCATTCTCAGATTCAACGGCACCGGTAACGCCTTCCCAGGCATACATGGCCACAGGATGTAGCCTAAGGTCTTCCCTATGATAGATTTCCGCGCCGCAGGTGGGAAGGATTTCTCCCGCAAACTCGGTGTTAACCTCCGGAGTGGATAGTTTTTCGGGAGCCAGGAAGCCCGGAAGTTCACGGGCATCATACTCCTCTCCGTCAAAGATGCCGGAATGTTTTACAGGGCCGGCCACACCGGCTTTCCAATGCTCGGTATCCGTTCCAAGACGCTCAGTAGTTCCGTCAGCGTAAACAAGTTCCAGAACGCCCCTGAAGGCGCATTTCTTTCCTATGAATCCATCCCTGCCGTCATCGTCCGGGGTAATGATCTTGTCGGCCCACCAGCCGGGAGTTACCTGGGCGCTGAGTTCGTTTACATCGCCGGCTCCTTTCTTGAACGCAGGCGTGATGTCATAAGTAAAAGCATACTTGGTTTTGGCATAGTGCGTAAAGCCGGGCTTCAGGACTTCCTTTCCCACCAGTTCACCGTTCAGGTAAATGTCAAAAACGCCAAGAGCCGTTGTCATCCAGATAGCCTTCTTCACTTTTCCGGTGTTGGTGACGCGGCCAAGGAACCATGAGGAACCGGGGGCGCTTTTGTACACCTGCCCCGTTGCCACAGGGGCATCAGAGGCCGATATCCACTCTGAAACCTCCCATGCACTGCTGTCAAGGGACGGAGCCAGAGGCAGGTCTTGCGGTTTCTGTACCTGACATGCGGACACCCACAGAAGGGTCCCCGCAAGGATAATAGGAGAAAGGAAATGTCTCATATTTGCTGTTATTTGCTTGTTTTCATTTTCACAAGAAGGACTCCGTGAGACGGGACGGTATATGTTGCGTCCGTGGGAATATCCTTCTGACGCCAAAGGTCCCTGACGGAGTCGGCCTCAAGGTCTATCTTCCCTATCGCCCCGCCAAGATACACGGGAACAGGGGCTTCGTTAAGGTTGAAAATCCCTATGGCGATGCCTCCGTCACTCAGTTCCCTGCTCCAGATCTCAATTCCATCCTCCTCTATGTCCTTATGGGCCTGCCTTCCCAGAACATCCTGGTTAATGGCATTAACCTCGTTGTTGCACAGGAGGTTAAGGGTAAAATCGTCTATCCTGGAGAGGTCACATCCAATAAGCATGTTGGCTGCAAGGAGGGCCCAAAGGCTTATATGGCTATACTGTTCATCGGGGGTAAGGCGGCTGTCCCTCAGGTTGTCGCTCCAGCCCACCTTGCCCACTACCAGCATGTCGGGGTCGTTCCAGTGGCCGGGTCCAGAGTAGGGATGAAGGCCATCCTGCTGCTCAAAGCCAATTGAACGCACGGATTCCCAAGTATCGGTAATGTCAACCGTAGTGCGCCAGGAATTGGCGTCCACAAAAGCGCCCCACTCCCACACATTTCCCATGCCGTACTGGCAAAGGGAATAGAAGATATCCCGGGGCTGCTCCCTGAGGTACTGCTGCATCTTTATGTAAGGCCTCAGAAGTGCCGCCACGGAATGGTCAGAAGAGGCGCCGTAAACCTTGGAGTATCCGCACCAGTCATATTTAAGGTAGTCCACACCCCAGCTGTTCCAGACCTCTGCATCCTCTTTTTCATGGCCGAGAGACCCAAGATAACCGCCGCAGGTGCGGTCTCCGGGACTTGAGTATATGCCAAACTTGAGTCCGTTCCCGTGAAGCCAGTCTCCAAGGCCCTTCATGTCCGGGAAGTTTTCATTTGTGCCGATGGTCCCGTCCGGATTTCTCTCCGCGGCCTCCCAGGCATCGTCCACGTTGACATAACTGTAGCCATAATCGGCAAGCCCTGAACTTACAAGGGCCATGGCCGATTCCATCACTTTCTTCTGGGACACGCTTGTTCCCCAGCAATTCCAGGAGTTCCAGCCCATGGGAGGGGTGAGCGCTATCCGGCTTCCCACCTTAAGGGTAAAAGAGGCGCTTGCACTTCCCTTTGCATTCCTGGCCTTCAGTACCAGGGGATAATCTCCCTCCTCCTTCACGCTCCCGCTGAGAACACCTTTTTCACTGTCCAGCACAACGCCATCAGGGAGGCCCTCAACAGCATATCGCATGGGCTTTTCTCCGGAGAATGCCAGCCTGAAAATAACCGGCGAACCAGGTCTGACGCCAAAGACCGCCGGGCCGTTGTAGCGCGGTGTAGCCGGGGCTGGCGGTGTAAGGATATAGGGACCCGAAACCAACGTAATCCATGCGGGTTTGCCATAAAAGCCACCGGGAGGATCTCCGTTATAGACTCTCACGGCTATAACATTCTCCTTGTCCCAGCGCACCAGTTTTCGGTCTACAATATAGCGGCGAGGAGAGTCATAGCCGTCAGTCTTTCCAACAAGAACTCCATTCAGGAATGTTTCGTCGGCATCGTCTATGGTGCCCAGTGCCAAAAGGATTTTATCCGAATCGCGCCCCTTCAGGGAAGACGGTATTACCACATGCAGCCTGTACCAGCCATAGGCGTTGTCGTTGTCTATGCCCTGGGCGTTCCAGTCCGTATCCAGCCGGAGAACATCCCACGAGGTGTCGTTAAAAGAAGGAGACGCCCACGCGGGATTGTCTCCCACGCGGAATTTTGCCGTTTCAACGCTTATCCCCTGGGCCAGGGCCAACCGGCAAAGAAGAAGTATCGCAAGTGTAATGATTGTCCTTTTCATGCCGGAGCGTTTAAACGAAATGGACTACTTCGGCCTCCCCAAGATAGCAGGCCCCAACCGTATACTGTATTGCCGTCGCGGAGAAGCGGTCTTCGAAGAAACGGTGCATGTGGCCGGCAAGGATGGCCTTCAGGAGGGACTGCTCCTTGAGCCAGTCAATGAACTCCATGGTGGGAGCATCTGCCCTCTGGGATTCCTGCCTGCCTGGCTTATAGGTATCTACAAGGTGGTCCGGAACGCCCGCAAGATAGGCGCACTCGCCGCCCACCTCCTCCATCTCGTCTTTGAAATGGGCCGGGGTGTACAGGGGGACGTGCACCAGCATCACCATGGGAAGGCCTTTCTCTGCTTCGGCCTTCATGAGCTCAAGCTGTGCGTGTGTAAAATTATAGTACACATTGTCTACGGCAACAAAATTCACGCCGCCGATGACACGGCTTGCAAAGGTGATGTCGTTGGGGAATGCTCCCTGCACGGCGTCATAACTGCGGCGTTTATATGCTTCATCCTCATGGTCTTCACCCATGTAAATGGAGAACTCGTGGTTGCCGGAGCATGTGAACCAGTCCTCATCCATCATATGCTTGGCACAGGTGTCTAGATTAGCCTCCGACACGAAATCTATAAGGTCACCGGTGTGCATGAGGTGCATGCCCTTCTTCCGGGCAATGTTAACGGCCTCGTCCAGGTAATGCTCTCCGGCATTCATTCCCCTTGACCGTGAAGCGGCAAGCTTGATTGTGCGTTCTCCGTCACGGTCGTCGGCCCTTGCGATATGGCAGTCGGAAACATGCATTACGTCAAAGGGCTCCTTGAGGCCGATATTTACTGTTATCTCCTTGAGGTAAAGGGGGTCATAGGGGGAAACGTCCCTTGAAATGCGGTCTTTGTAGAGTTTTTTTTGTTCATTCTCCAGGGGAGTTGCCGCAGCGGTCTTTGACTCCCTGCCCGGCAGGCATCCCGTCAGGGCAAGACCGGCCGTCACCGCACCGGAAACCTTCAGAAAATCACGTCTTTTCATAGTTAATTTAGTTGTTTTAATCCTCATATCTAAGAGTGGCCGTTACGGGATAGTGGTCCGACACATAGTCTACGCCCTTATAGGACTTCCGGACGGCCCTGAACCTACTGCAGCCGGCAAAGCCGGAATAGAAAACATAGTCAATCGGAGGGCCGGAAACCTCCTTGCCCCAATCGTGCCAGGTAACACCGTTATCTGTAACCGGCGCCGTTTCCCGGGCGTCTTCCATCAGTTCCCTCAGTGCCACAAGGCAAGGGTCCTCCGGATAAACATTCATGTCTCCCGTAAGAACCATAGGATAGCCTTCCGGATTCATTGCGCCTATCTTTTCTACCAGGAGCAGCAGTCCGTTTTTACGGGCTTCCGCTCCTACATGGTCCAGGTGAGTGTTTACAAAGAAGAAGAGGCGGCCTGTAGCCTTGTCCTTCATGAGAGTCCACGTGGCGGTACGCTTGCAGGCGGCATCCCAGCCATAGGAAGGCACATCGGGAGTATCGGACAGCCAGTAAGTACCCCAGTCCCGGAGCTCCAGGCGCTCCGTATCATAGAAAACGGCCATGTGCTCACCGTCGTGGTCGCCGTCCTCGCGTCCCACGCCCACATATTTGTAGTCAGGACAGTTTTCCTCGAAATAAGTAAGCTGGAAATCCAGCGCTTCCTGTACGCCGAACACAGCCGGGTGGCGGTCCATGATCATGGCAGCAGCGGCCTCACGGCGGTTTTTCCAAACATTGTCACCGTCTTCGGCCGACCCATAGCGCACGTTAAATGACATCACCTCAAGAGTCTCCGTAGTCTTTGAGGGCGCAGAACGGGATTCTACTCTTGTGACACCCTTAGGCAGCCGGACTTTGGATTCTATGCTTCCGTCAGGGCGTTTCTGATGCCTCACGCTTATTATACCGTAGGGTGTAGGGAATGTACCTTCGGCCCAGTCAAGATTTCCAAGATGAGGCTCTATCCTTACCTTTTTCATTCCTATACCCACGGGTTCTATTCCGAGCACATGGGCACTGAGCCAGGCGGTGGGACCGCTTGCCCAGCCGTGGCAGAGACTTTGCCTGAGGCCCACATAGCACCAGGCTCCGCCATCGGCGTGGATGTCGAATTTCCCTTCCGGCACAACCTCGTCTATCGGAGCGGCATCCGCGGCATCCGAGTAATTGAAATCTTCCCAGAAAGTGGTGGCCCCAAGTTCAAGCATGCGTCCCCAATAGGCCTTTATCATATCCATGGCTTCGGCATAATGCCCGCTCCTTGCAAGGGCCTCCAAAAGGTAATAGCCCATGAACGAGGTGAATTTTTCCGGCCCGTTTTCAAGGATAAGTTCCGACGCGGTTCCGGCGTCCAGCATACCTTCCAATGAGAGGAGGGCTGCCGCCTGGCTGCTGGAGTCGGTGCCGGGAACATGTGAACGCATCTCCTTGGCAAGATCCTGGCATCTGATGGCAAAAGAAGGCTCGCCAAGCCACTCCATCAGACTGGCCCCGGCCGAAAGTGCACGAACTGTAAGAGCCTGGAGACCGGCGTGAATTACGGCAGGCTTGTCATTTGAAGGCCAGTCTATGAACCTGCCGTCCCCATAGGCCTCCCATCCATCCTCAACCTCCGAAACGACATCCTCCAGAAGAGCCTCCAGGTACTCTTTCTGCTCCTTAAGGTAGTCAAAATCTCCGTACCAGGAGTAAAGGTGATGCTGGATGATTATCCACCAAAGAGAATAAGATGAGATGCCGTTCATCCACCCGCCAGGGGCTGTCTTGTCCCGCACATAATCAAGGCTTTTCTGAACCACGCCCTGGTTTCCGAATACCGTATTGACGGTCATCACTTCCGGGTGCATGTCCCCCATCCAGACAAGGCGGTCCCTTTTCACTCCATCCCAAAGATAATCCTGCATACAAAGGTGTACGGTATATGCTCCCGTCTGCCATACTCTGGTGAGAACTTCGTCAGAGCAACTGAAGGAACCCTGATACTGAATGTCCCGTTTTCTGGATACGGCTTCCACGGCCACCAGGGCGACGTCCTCGCCGTCTCCGTCAATGAGTTCAAGGCGGACAAAACGGAAGCCGCTGCTTCCGAACTCCACGCTTCCAAGCCAGGGAACCTCCACTGTGCAATCCCTAACGGAATGGTCGTTTGTAGCGGTAGTCCCAGCATCGGAAACACTTGAGAGGGCCTCGGAGACCGACTCGCCAAACACCAGACGGAACTTTGCGGCTTTATGGGAGCCATACATGGAGCGTACAATCCGCACACCTCCCTGGAGTTCTTTACCATAATCCAGGACAACGCTTCCACCTGCACTGAAAACGGTTTCACGGTCCTCGTCAGTTGACACTTGGCCGCAGTAAGGGTCAAGGAGGTACTGGGGGTCATTGACGGGACCGGACGTGCACACTACGCGCTGCGGAACAACCGTCTCCGTGACAAAGCCGTCTGAAGGAGGCGGCGTTTGGGCCGATGAGCATGCAAAGAGTGCGACAAGGCAAAGAAGCGTTGCCGGAAATGGTACTTTAGTCATTCTCTGAGTATTCAGGATCTATGGGGGCGGACTTGACGCCGTTCCCGGGAGTGAAGTCTACATCCAGAATATCGGCAATGGTAGCGGCAAACTGCCTTGTGTAGAACGGCCCGTTGCCGGATGTCTCTCCAAGCACAGGGACATCTTTTCCAAAGGCCATGAACCAGGTTTCACCGGAGCGTGCTGTTTTTTCTCCGTGGTCCGTATACTCCGGACCCACTCCGCGACCATGGTCGCAGGTGATGAGATAGGTGGTTTTTCCCTTGTAGAAAGGGTCTGACTCGCAGTACTCCACTATTCGGCCTATGAATCTGTCGGTCCAGTGGGCTGCTTCCAGATAATTGTCATACTGTCCTTCGTGAGCAAATTCGTCAGTGTCTCCAAATGCCACATAAAAGACTTTGGGATGGCTCTCCCGGAGCGTTTCCATGGCCATTCCATAAGTGATGAGGTCCAGGCGCTCGCTGTAGCCGAAGCCCTCCCCCGGCGTTGCCGCATCCATGTCTTCAAGCATTCGGGTAACGTAAGTGTTGGTGAAAGAAGGCTCGTGGGCGCTGCTGGCGGGGAAGCCGGCCCTCTCGCTGTTAACCGCATAACGGACGCTCTCCCAGGAAGAATACATGGAGAGACTGCCATTGTACCTGGGGTCTTTCCACGCCACTTCCAGCACGCTCACATTTGGATTGGGAACGGGATTGTTGGAGGTAATCCTCTCGTCATCGGCCCAGCCGCAGAACATCTCGCTGTAGCCGGGATAGGAGAAATTCATTGTGTTGGAAACCTGCATGTAACTCTCCTTGCTGCGGTTCCCGATCATGTAGCCATGTTCCGGGACATATTGCCAGATAAACGGCATTAGAGCCTCACGGCGCTCCGCAGGCGTTTCTCTCCAGTACTTGTTACTTCCCATCAGGGATTCGTCGGCTCCGGAGTAGAGCTCCTGCCAGCGAAGGCCGTCAAGGGTAATGATTACAAGACGGGGGGTGTTGTCTGCCTTGGAGCAAGAAAGGATTGTCAGCAATGCGGCCACAGTGGCCGGTAAGAGTTTTTTCATCTGCTTACACAATTATTTGTGAATGTTAAGTGTATGTCCCGTGTCTTCTACTGAAAGGATGACAGGATGGGAGAATCCGCTGTTGGGCTGATGGAAAACCAGCTTTAGGGATCCGTCAAAATCCTTGAAAACCATGGGATGGCCGCCGTCGGCCTCAAAGATTGGTTCCGGGTCCGGGGTCCACGGCCCGGCCAGCTTGCCGGAAGCGGAACGCGAAATGGCAATGCTGTATTTCCCGTTTTTAAAGGAAGACCAAAGGATGAGAAGGTCTCCCTCTTTAGTTTTGTATACGAAATTACCGTCAGAGACATATCCCGGGGTTCTGGTACCATCGGCATCTGTCTTATAAGCCACAGCAGAAACCCAAGGAGCCTGCGAAGCGGTGAATAGAGTGACGGGATCTCCTGCAGCTCCGGAAAGGTCTGTTTTAAGGGGCATGGCTTCGAAGGTACCGTCCAGGACCTGAACCCATTCATGACAGAAAACCATGTACGGCACTCCGTCCTCTACCCAAAGCGTCCCGTCCAAAGCCATGAATTCCTTAGGCGTGGTGAGTTCTTTGCCAAGGGGCAGGAACGGACCTTCCGGGCCGCGCGAGCGGAAGACCTGCGTGCCTCTGTAAGTAAAGGCCGGCCAGCCCTCAATGGTATCGGCCCAGGTCTTGTCACTGTTAAGGGTGGCAAAAAGATACCAAGCCCCTTTGAAGCGATGCACCTCCGGTGCCCAGACGGGGCCGTTTATGAAATTGTCCCGAGGGGCCGTGAACACCCGCTCCGGACCATGCCAGGCATGAAGATCCTTGCTCCTGAACACTTCCACTCCTCCAAGTCCTTCTTCCGTGGTAGAGCTCCGGTAAAGATAGTACGTCTTGCTTTCCCGGTCTGCCACAACGAAAGGGTCCCGGCAGTATATGCTGTCCGTAGGGATTCCGGGACCGTCCGGGCAAGAAGCGGCACCGCTTTGATTCCTGCAGGCGGCAATTAGGGAAAGGGCCGAAAACAGCAGGCCGATGCTATGACATCTGTTCATTGTATGTGCTTTTGTAGCAAAGATACTCTATTCCTGGGGAAAAAAACATGACGGCCCGGCCGGGCCGTCATGTAAAAAGGTTGATAATGACTCTTGATTACTTGAGGTAGCAGCCAACTGCCATAGGGGCAGCCCAGGTGTTACCTGCAAGGTCTACAGGGTACTTGCCGATGTACTCCATGATGGTAGGGTTGGTGCTGGCCTTGGAAAGAGCGAGGCCCTTAGGATGATAGTTGGAATCGTAGAGAGTGGAGAGGTCTACGCCAATTTCAGCCTTGACATTCTTGTCATAGATGGTCTGGTCTGCAACGGGGTTGGAGCTCTGCCATACGATTTCACCTTCACCGATATTGCCTTCTACGAGGAA
>DEKS01000002.1:5006-6435 GCA_002354005.1 Bacteroidales bacterium UBA2716 | reverse complement strand
CCTTCGGCTTCAGCCGTGACGATATCGGCACCTTCATGGGCGACTACCTGGGCAACAAGATCCTGGATGCCGACCCGTTCCAGCACATCGACCAGAAGGCCGTTGGCCAGCTGGTGAAGATTGGTGTGGACAAGGGCCGCAGCAAGCGCCCCGGCCTCACCTGCGGTATCTGCGGTGAGCACGGTGGTGACCCCGAGTCCATCTTCTTCTTCAACACCATTGGCATTGACTACGTGTCCTGCAGCCCGTTCCGCGTGCCCATCGCCCGCCTCGCCGCGGCCCAGGCCCAGATCAGCCAGGCCAAGTAGGCATAACGCCCTAGCAAAAAAGTTGCGACCCTCGTTTTTGAGGGCCGCAATTTTTTTTGTCAAGGCCTACAGCAGTTTTGCGGCGATGTCGGACAGGGGAGAGCGCTCGCCTTTGCGGAGGAAGACGTGCTCAAAGAGGGCCTGGCCTTTCATCTTCTCGCCCAGGTGGGTGAGGCCGTTGGACCACTGGTCCAGGTAGGGCTGGTCAATTTGGAAGACATCGCCGGTGAACACCATCTTGGTGCCCTCTCCGGCGCGGGTGATGATGGTTTTTACCTCGTGCGGGGTGAGGTTCTGGGCCTCGTCCACAATAAAGTACACCTTGCCCAGGGAGCGGCCGCGGATATAGGCCAGCGGGGAAATCAAAAGGCGCTCGTCCTTGAGCATGGCCTCAATCTTGAGGGCCTGCTTGCTGCCCGGCTTGAAGCAGCGCTTAATGACGTCCAGGTTGTCCATGAGCGGCTGCACATACGGGCTCATCTTGCTCTTTTGGTCGCCGGGCAGAAAGCCGATGTCCTGCCCGCCCAGCACCACTGTGGGCCGCGACAGAATAATCTGGTCGTAGTCCTCCGCCTGCTCCAGCGCGGCCGCCAGGGCCAGCAGGGTTTTGCCTGTGCCGGCGCCACCGGTGAGCGATACCAGCGGAATGGCCGGGTTCAGGCAGGCGTCCAGCGCAAACTTCTGCTCGTCGTTGCGGGGCCGGATGCCGTACGCCGTGTGCGCCCGCACCAGGGCAATCACGCCCCGCGCAGCGTCGTATCGGCCACAAATCGTTTCTCCGCCCAGGGAGAACTTGTACAGCTGGTTGGGCCGGGGCTCCTTGGACGCGACCTCCTTCCACGGCAGGCAGTTGTCCTGTCCGTAGGCCAGCCGCTGCACCGCCTCTGACGATGCCTCCTCCACCATAACCACCTCACGCTCAAGGCTGTCCATCACTTCGTCATCCACGCGGCCGCGGAGGTAGTCCTGCGCTTCCATGCCGGCGGCCTTGGCCTTGAGCCGCAGATTGATGTCCTTGGTTACCAGCGCCACAAACTGCCCGGGATGCTGGTCCCGCACCCACATGGCCGTGGACAGGATCCGGTGGTCCTGGATATCGTCCCGGAAAAGGTCCTGAAACT
>DEKS01000002.1:2618-4914 GCA_002354005.1 Bacteroidales bacterium UBA2716 | reverse complement strand
TCCCGCATAAAGGCCCGCGCGTTGAACGACAGCGCGTCGTTGCCTTTTTTGAACTTGTCCAGTTCCTCAATTACGGCGATGGGAATCACAATGTCGTTGTCCTGGAACTGCCGCACGCTCTTGTAGTCGTGCAGGATGATGTTGGTGTCGAGAACGAAAATTTTGGCCATTAATCTTCTCCTTCCAGCGTATTTAACAGAGATTCAAGGATTTGCGGAATTTCTACGGCTTCCGTCAGCCGCACGGAAGAGCGCCCGGGCACGGGATGGCCCAGGGGGAAGTATACAACGTCCTGCAGAATGAGTTCTGCATCCACATAATCATAGTCGATGTCGGCAATTTGCAGCACCACGCCCGGCACTTCTGCAAACAGGATGCGCACCTGGGAGTCTTCCCCGTACGCTTTACACACGCCCTGGATGCTTACATCTGCGCCCGTTCCGCCGGCGGCCATTTTGCGAAGGCAAGTCATGAGGCCGCCATCCCCAACCGTTGCGCCGGCCTTTACCACGCCGTCTTCCACCAGTTCCCGCACCACCTCATAACAGTCAATGAAATAGTCTGCGTCCGAGATGTCCGGTGCGGTGTTGGGCTGTGCCCCCAGCGCCTGAGCCAGGGCACTGCCGCCCAGCCGGTAATCGCAGGGGTCGAAGGGAATGTACAGCAGCCAGTCTCCTTTTTCCGGGAGGAGGGTGGCCGATGCCTTGCGCCGGCGCGAAATGCGCGGATTGGCGGTACGGAACGGCAGTTCCCGCAGCAGCGAGGCTTCTTCCCCCTCCGGGGCGTCTTCCTCCGCTACGGTTGCCGCCTTGAAACTCACGGCCGGCTGCCCGCTGCTCAGGCTGTATTTGTCCATTTTGACGCCCAGCGCATCCAGATAGTCGCAGGCGCTTTCTACGGAGTGATAAAACGCGGCGGCGTCTCCCATTTGCTTGCAGTTCCACTTCCACTCGGCCTTGAGGGTGAGATCCCCCAGGCGGAAGTGACCAGCCATCCAGATGGCATCCACGAGGGCCTGCGCCACCTTCCCGGCGGTATAAGATGCCGCGAAGGGAAGAGGGAAAGAACGCTTTTCCGGAAGGGCCTTGGTGTATGCCGCCACCGAGCTCTCCTTGAACTGGAATTGGTCCGGGGCCAGGTCCAGGGTTTCGTCAGCTATGGTCTCCGGGTCCCCATCCGGCTCCAGGGGCGGTTCCACGGAACATTCCCGCAGCATCCGCTCCGGCGACAGGGTCATTTGTACACCATCGATGATGTAATTGCTATGAAGCAAATCTGTCATGGCTCAAAATTACATAAAAATCGGCAGAACTACAAACGCGCTTTTTTTGTATATTTGTAAAATCATGGAAGCAAGCTATTCGGAAGCAGGGTATTTGCGGCTGGTTCAGGATATTTTCCGCAGGTTCCCTTCGGTACAGAAAGACGGTTTTACGCCGGGTGCCTACAAACCCGGTCTGGAGCGCATGCGCGCTTTTGAGGATGCCCTGGGCAACCCCTCGCGTCGGTTCCGCAGCGTCCATGTGGCCGGCACCAACGGCAAGGGGTCGGTGGCCAACATGCTGGCATCGGCCTGTACTTCCTGTGGCCTCAAGACCGGCCTGTTCACCTCGCCGCACCTCGTGGACTTCCGGGAGCGCATATGCGTGAACGGGGAGCTCATTCCCAAGGAGTACGTTTTTTCCTTCCTCTCGGAGTGGATGAACTGGATTGTGGCGCATGAGCTTTCCTTCTTTGAAATTACTACTGGCCTGGCTTTCAGCTGGTTCGCTGCACAAAAGGTAGACGTCGCCATCATCGAAACCGGCCTGGGTGGGCGGCTGGACTCCACCAACATCCTGGAGCAACCGCAGCTCACCATTGTCACGTCCATCGGCCTGGACCATTGCGACCTGCTGGGACACACGCTGCCGGAAATTGCGGCGGAAAAGGCCGGCATCTTCAAGGAAAGCGTGCCGGCGCTGGTAGGGGACTTCCAGGCGGAAACCGCTGCCGTCTTCAGCGAAAAGGCCTGGATGTTCTGCCCGCTCACTTATGCCGATGAGCTCAAGCCCTCCCTCTGGCCGCACCATGCGCAAATGCTTAGGCAGATGGACCTGCAGGCGCAGGTGCAGGAGAAGAACCTCCGGACGGTGCTCGCCGCCGTGGACATCCTCAAGGAAAATGACGCGTTTGCGCTGCTTCGCAACGACGCCGCCGTCACGGACGGCATCCTCCATACGGCCCGCAACATGCACTTCCATGGCCGATGGGAACGCCTCTCCACGCAGCCGTTCGTGATCGCGGACATCGGCCA
>DEKS01000002.1:2055-2612 GCA_002354005.1 Bacteroidales bacterium UBA2716 | reverse complement strand
CTGCTCGTCGCTCATCATTGTTTACGGCATCATGGCCGATAAAGACCTGGACGCCATCCTTCCGCTGATGCCGGAGAACGCCACCTACATCTTTACGTCGCCGGAAACGCCCCGCGCCCTTCCGGCAGACGACATCCTGCGTCGCTTCAACGCGTATCGGGCCGCCCAAAAGCCGGTCGATGCCAAGTTGCAGGACTACCAGGACACTGTGACCCTGTCCTCCCGCGCGTATGCGTTCACCTCCGTGCGCTACGCCGTGCAGATGGCCGTTCAGCTGGCCCAGAACCTGTCCCAGCAGCTGAGTCGCAGCGCATCGGCGGAGAAGCCCGCCCCGCCGCTCATTTACATTGGCGGCAGCACTTTTGTGGTGGCGGAGGCCCTTCCTTTGTTTAAATAGGTACAAAACTTGTTCTTGCTCCACCTTGGACCAAAGAATGCGATACTATGAAGAAAATAGGATTTACCTGCATGCTGGTGCTCCTTGCCGGCATGGTTGCTATTGCGCAGCCTATGAATGACGGTCATACTTTAACCTCCCTTTGGAAAAAATACGACGC
>DEKS01000002.1:250-1948 GCA_002354005.1 Bacteroidales bacterium UBA2716 | reverse complement strand
GTACGTGAGCACGGTCCAGCGCCGGGACTGGAAGCAGCGGGATGCC
This sequence comes from Bacteroidales bacterium UBA2716, assembly GCA_002354005.1. Classification (GTDB taxonomy): domain Bacteria; phylum Bacteroidota; class Bacteroidia; order Bacteroidales; family UBA932; genus Cryptobacteroides. Next base: position 1,902 of record DEKS01000002.1, on the reverse strand, counting down.
CTGAACAAAGCGTTGGAGCAGGAGGTGAAGGCCTTTGACGAGCCCGTGGTCACCTTCCAGTGGATGAGCCGATGGCAATATGCCTCTACGGAGGCGCTGTGGGCGTACGTGCAGGCCCACCCGGACGGGTTCAAAGGCCGTACAAGCGGCTTTTATGCCGATGCCGGCGGGTATCTGGGCGGCGCCTTGCCGCGTTTTATCGCCGGCGACCGCGAGTATGTCCTTTGGCGCCTGCTTTCCAGCCGCTCGGTCTCGGAAAAAGACGCGATTTACCAGGCCCTGTCGCAGGAAGTGGAGGGCCGGTATCCCTCGGAGGCCGCCCTGGCCTATTATGCCGTGCGCTCGCGCTATTACCCGCAGGAGCAGTGGGAGGAGCGGCGGCAGGCCCTGGGCCTTCTTGCCCAAAAATATGAAGGGAAAGCCGTTTCGTTGTTCCCCAAGGCCGATTTACTCCAGATGCGGAAAGAAGACTTGGATGCACAGAAGGGCAGTAGCGCCGCTTATGCTTCGCTGTGTAACTCGGCCCGCGCGCTGGAAAAGGAACGCCAGGCCTATACCGGTTCGGAGGCCCTTATTGCCGATGCCTGCCATGGTGCGGAGAGTCTCATTAACACGCTTACTGCCAGCGATGTAGCGGTGAGCGTGAAAGATGGGCACATCCAGATGCTGCTCCGCAACCTCCCCGGGGTGGGCGTGACGCTCCGGGAGGGGAAAAAGTCCCTGAAAACCTGGAAGTTAAAGAACCCTAAAGAAAGTTTCTACGTACAGGATACCCTTACTGTGGCCCTGCCCAAACTCGCAGACGGAGACTATACCGTGGAGGCGGTGAACGGAAAATTATCGGCCCAGACCCATTACACGCAGTACACGCTGTCCATAGCTTCGCGCACGGACAGTCGCGGACCGGCCGTTTATGTGGCCGACTACAAGAGCGGTGAGCCCCTTTCCAAGGTGACGCTGCTACTGATGAAAGGAGACCGCGAGGTGGCCAAAACCTCCCTCAAACTCAGCGGTTTCACCACGCTGCCATCGGCCTTTGTCAAGGAGATGGGCGGCAAGGGCTATTATGAGGTGGTGGCGGTGAGCGGCGAGCGGAAGTCGCGGCCGGTAAGCCTGCGGGAACCCCGTATGGAACGTGCGGGCAAGGGTTCTACGCAGTGCTATCTTTATAAAGATCAGGGGGCGTATCATCCCGGCGACACCGTCCGTTTCAAGGCGGTGGTGTTTGAGGGGGATCCGGCGCGGAGCTTTGCGGTTTGCAAAGGCCGTTCCGTGGAGGTGCGGCTGCTGGATTCCGAGGGCAATCGGCTTAACACTCAAAAACTTACCACCAATGCGTGGGGTGCGGTATCGGGCTGCTTTGTGCTGCCCAGGGGCCTTCGTAACGGCCTGTTTGCCCTGGAAGTGGATGAGCTTGCGTACGAGTCTTTCCGGGTAGATGAATTTGTCCTGCCCACCTATGAGCTGGTTTTCGACAAGCTGGAGGAATTTTACATGGCCGGGGACAGCATTCCCGTGAGCGGCCGGCTAAAGAGCTTCTCCGGCCACAGCCTTGCCGGCGCACGCGTTGCCGTAAAGGTGGAACGCTATGGTTCGCCGGTCTTTGAAGGGGAGCAGGAGGCCGATGCCGGCAGCAGCTTCCGTTTTGCCTT
>DEKS01000002.1:0-169 GCA_002354005.1 Bacteroidales bacterium UBA2716 | reverse complement strand
GAAACCCGCAGCTTTGGCAAGGGCTTTTATGTGGGCGACGAGGTAGAAATTGACGCTTCCGTGGCCGATGACGCTCCGGTGGAGCTGGAGGCCGTCCGTCAGGAAGGGGAAGCGCGGTATATCCCCAGCTTTACGCTGCTGCAAAAGACCCTGAGCATGACGCTGAAGG
>DEKS01000196.1:4222-4476 GCA_002354005.1 Bacteroidales bacterium UBA2716 | reverse complement strand
ATCACCGCACCCAGGCTAATGGCCGGATACAGGTGGAAGCGCTTGCCCTTGGGCATGTAGGCGCTGCCGGAGTAGTTCAGAACCAGGTCGGCAAAATAGCGCTCGCCCCAGTTATAGCTCACGGTGCCCAGGATTTCCTGCGTCTTGGAGGAGTTGTTCTGACCGCTCAGGATCCAAGAGCGCATGCGGTAGGCGGCATGGGCCTCCAGGTGGTTCTTCCCGAAGTCACGGGCGTAGTTCACGCGGCCCTGCAG
>DEKS01000196.1:301-4138 GCA_002354005.1 Bacteroidales bacterium UBA2716 | reverse complement strand
TGTTCGCTGAGGATGTAACTCCGGTTGTCCAGCGTGGCAACGGTGCTCGCCAGTTCCGAGTACTGCCACTCTTTGGAGGCGCGCTCGTACAGGAGGCCGATATAGTCGAAGCCCACGTTCAAATCGACCCAGAGGCCCTTGGTAAGTGCACCCAGGTCCTGGCGCAGGGTGGCATCGGCCAGTACTTTGGTCTGGGACCACTGGCGCTGGCCATTCTCCTGCATCACGGCTACCGGGTTCACGGCACCGTACAGGGCGCTGCCGCCATAGATGCCGTCGGCCTGCTTCACCGGGAAGGCGGCGGCGGGCAGCATGTACAGGATCTTTTCAATGTTGTTGGAGTAATAGCCCTGGTTGAACTCGCTCAGGCGGGCCATCACGCCAATTTTCATGGAAGTGGAGCGCGTGATGTTCACATCCACGTTGGCGCGGAGCCCCAGGCGGTTGTCGTAATGGTTGGCATTGTAGCGGTTGTCGGCCGTGCCTTTCTTGTACAGGAAGTCTTCCTTCAGGTAATCCAGGGCGGCGAAGTAACGGAAGTTCCGGCTACCGCCCTGGAAGGTGAACTGGGCACGGTGGTTGTCGCCGTGGTCGCGGAAGACCTCGTTCCACCAGTTTACGTTGGGGTAGGCGTACGGATACTGGCCGCTGTACAGGGCCAGGAGCTCGGCGTCCGAGTACTTGGCCGGAAGGCCGTCCAGGCTGCGGGCTTCGTTCATCATGAAGCCGTAGGTGTAGGCATCGGCAAATTCCGGTGCACGGAACATGGTGGCCACGCCGTAGCGGTACTGGGCGCTCACCTTAAGGCGGGAGTCCTGACCGCGACGCGTGGTAATCATGACCACGCCGTTACCGCCTTTTACGCCATACAGCGCGGCTGCGGCGGCATCCTTGAGCACGGTCACGGATTCAATCTCCAGTCCGGAGATATCCTCCACGTCACGGGGTAGTCCGTCCACCAGCAGCAGCGGGCTGTGGCCGTGCAGGCGCAGGGACAACTTGAGTTTGGCCTGGTTGGAGTCGTAGGTGCTGGAGCTGTTCTTTACCAGCAGACCGGAGAACTGGCCGTAGAGTGCATTCGAAATATCCGCTTCGGGGCTCTTTTCAAAGAGCTCGGTCCCGGCGTTCAAGCTTGAGTAGGCTTTCAGGTTGTAGGCGTTGCCGATGGAAATGGAGTCCAGCATGGACTTTTCCTGGGCAAAGGCCGCCGAACCTGCCAGAAGAAGCGGAAGAAGGATATATGTATAGATTCTTTTCATCTTCGGGTACAGTTTTTAGTTTACCAGCCGGGGTTCTGTGTCATCCCGTAGTTCTTTTGGATTTCAACGGCGGGAATGGGGGCCAGATACCACTTGGTGTCGAATTCAGTGTACCACTTGCGGGGCGGATAGGCGTCTTTCACGGCAAAGCGGAAGACGGTGGCCTCGCTGTTCTTGTCACCGATGGAGGTGAGGCCCTTCAGGGGCGTGGTGAAGGCTTCCTTGAGCCCCCAGCGAATCATGTCAAACCAGCGCACTTCCTCGAAGCCGAACTCCAGCTCGCGCTCCAGGATGAGGGCTTTGCGGAACTCTTCCTGCGTCAAGCCTTCCGGAAGGTTCGGGAGACCCACGCGGTTACGGACCGCATTCACATAGGAGTAGGCTTTGTCGGAGGGACCGCCATCAGCCTCGTTGTAGGCCTCGGCCGCGTTCAGGAGCACCTCTGCGAAGCGCATCATGCACCAGTGCGGCGGGTTGGCCCGGTCGCTGTTCTGCTGCATCACGAACTTCATCATCAGGAAGCCGGGACAGCCGTCCTGGTGATACTTGTGGTTGTCGTAGGCACGGCCCACGGTGCCGTCTCTCCAGATGTCGCCGGGAACGCCCACGTTCTCGTACAGACGGGGATCACGGGTTTCGGTGAAGGTGGCGTTGCCCACTTTGAGGGTGCCGTTGGGGTCGGGTTTAAAGAAGGGATGCTCGGGCCAGTTGCCCTTGTTCTCCCAGTCAAAATCCTCCGGGAAAGGCTCGCCGTTTGCCCAGGGAAACTTGTTCACCCAGTTCAGCGAGCAGCCGCTGCCGTAGGAACCCTGGATCTCGAAGTGTTTGTCGTGGTAGCTGGTGCTGTTGGACTTGCGGATGGAAATGATGGATTCCGAAGAGCCGCGCTGGGAATAGGCTTTGCGGTAGGCCAGGCGGTAGTCACGGGGCTGGATGCCCTTCACCGGGTCTGCCACGGTGGCCTGCTCCAGGGCATAACCGCCGTTGGAGAGCTGCTCGCGCATGAACTCGTCGGCTGCGGCCTTGGCGGCCTGCCAGCGGGCGGGGTCGTAATTGCCGTAGCAGGTGTATTCGTCGGCCTCGGGATGCCACTTGGTGTCGGAGTTGAAGGTAGGGGAAGCGGCGAAGCACAGCACGCGCAGCTTGAGGCCCAGGGCGGCGGCGCGCGTCATACGGCCGTCTTCCGTTGCGGGAACCGTCCAGGGAAGATTGGGAGCGGCCTCATCGCACAACTTCACAATGAAATCTACCGTCTCGGCAAAAGTATTGCGCGGGTATTTCATCTCTTCGGAGGCCTCCACGGCGTGGTCCAGGATGGGCACGCCGCCCAGATAGCGGAGCATATTGGCATAGGCGATGGCCATGCAAACCTTGGCTTCCGCCTTCTTGCGCTCCAGGAGCCCGAGGTCTGCATTGGGAACGCGTTCGATATTCTCCAGGAACAGCCAGGCATAACGGATGACGGTGTAGTCCTTCTCGGAACCGAAGCGGTAGTTCTCGCCGCCGGCATAGGAGCCGGTGAGGTTGGCGGAAAGGCCGCCGGAGTAATAGAGGTTGTTGGGACCGTCGCCGTCCGAGTGCTTGTTGGAGATAAAGTGGTCGGTGATGGACTCCAGGAAATCGCTTCCCATCTTGGAGTCAAAGTCGGACACCAGTCCGTACGGCAGATAATAATAGGCCGATGCGAGCACCTTGTCTGCGTCCGTAAGGGTGGCAAACAGGGTGTCGATGGTGGCACCGGATGTTTCGGGGGCCTTGGAAAGGCCGGCGTCGCCCAGTTTCAGGCTTTCACAGGCGACCAGTCCTGCGCCCAGACAAAGGGCGATACTCAGTATGCGAATGACTTTTTTCATAGGACGCCTTGGTTAGAATGTGATGTTAAGAGCCACGTTGAAGGTCTTTACCAGCGGATATTTACCGCTGGAAGAGCTGGACTTGGCCTCCGGGTCCTGCAGCTTCATCTTGGAGAAGGTGAGCAGGTTGTAGCCCGTGAACATGATGTTGAGGCTGCTGATGCCCAGCTTGTCAAAGAACTTGTTCCGGGAGAAGGTGTAGCCAAAGCTGGCGCTCTTCAGACGAATGTAGCTGGCATCCACGGTCCAGAGGGTGGAATCCATGGAGTTCCAGGGGTAGTTGGTCTTGGTGAAGCGCGGCAGGGTACCGTCTTCACGGCCGGGAGCCCAGGGGTTGTCGTTGTCAATCCAGCAGCCGTCGGCAAAGTACTGCAGCAGGCCGCGGTGGCCGGAGTTGGTGAACGGGATGCGGTAGTCCGCATTCCACACACGGCTCACGTTGGTGGCTGCCACCCAGTTGAGGGCCAGGTTGAAGCCCTTGTAGCCAAACTTCCAGTTGGAACCGAACACGTACTCGGGACGGTTGGGATAGCCGTCGTACATGCGGTCGCGGCCGTCAATGATGTTATCCCCGTTCAGGTCCTTGTACATACAGTCACCGGGATAAACGGCGTTGGAAGGCTGCGGCAGATTGGGGTTCAGGCGCTGGACGCCGTCGGCGTCGGTATAGAAGTCGCTCTTCTGGTACAGGCGCTCGAACTGGTACAGCATGTAGCGGCCGGTAG
>DEKS01000196.1:0-212 GCA_002354005.1 Bacteroidales bacterium UBA2716 | reverse complement strand
AAGGTGGCGTTGGCGCTGATGTCGTAGGTAAAGTCGCCCACGTGGTCTTTCCAGCCCAGTTCGATTTCGAAACCCTTGTTGTCCACCACACCCAGGTTCATGTTCGGGAGGCTGGTGGCAATGATGGAAGGCAGGGACCGCGGGGCGATGAGGATACCGGTACGGTGCTCGTAGAAGATATCACCGCTAAAGTGCAGACGGTAGTTGAGCAG
>DEKS01000171.1 GCA_002354005.1 Bacteroidales bacterium UBA2716 | reverse complement strand
GCGGCCGCCATCTACAAGCGGGGTATCCGCTACGCAAACGTGCCAACCACGCTCCTAGCGCAGGTGGACGCGGCGATTGGTGGAAAAACAGGCGTAAACCTGGACGGCTACAAAAACATGCTGGGCGCCTTCCGGATGCCGGAATGCACGGTGCTGGAGGCGGCGTTCCTGCGTACGCTGCCATCGCGCGAGTGGCGCTGCGGTCTGGCGGAACTGCTCAAAACCTTCCTCATCGGCGACGGTCCGGCCTATGCCGCCCTCGTCTCGTCCTTAAAATCGGCCCAAATGGAGGACGAGGAGGGCAAAAAGGGCGCCTCGTCCTTAAAATCGGCTCAAATTGAGGACGACATCCGGCGGGCGGCGGCCATCAAGGCGCAAATTGTCACGGAGGACCCTGAGGAGCACGGCGTCCGCGCCAAACTGAACCTCGGGCACACCTTCGGGCACGCCATCGAGCATGAGGCACGCCAGAAAGGGGCCGATATCACCCACGGGGAAGCCGTGGCCATGGGCATCCTCCTGGCGGCGGAGCTGTCCGAGCGCTTAGGCGTGGCGCAAAAAGGCCTTACAGCACAGCTCAAGGCCGATTTCACCGCCGTGGGCCTTCCGACGGAAAGCCCGTATCCCGTGGAAGACCTGGTGGAAGCGCTGCGCAAGGACAAGAAGGCTGTGGCCGGCGGCAAGGTGAAATTTGTGCTCCTGAGAGCCCCCGGAGACGTTGTTTTACAAGGATTACCCTATGATTGCTACCTCCATACAAAATAAGGAACTGCAGGAAATCCTGGACCTGCTGCCCGGGCTGGAAATGGCGGAAATCCGCCTGGACCGCTGTGCCCTGGAGGAAGAGGAGATAGACCGGCTGTTCTCCGAGTCGGACGTTCCGCTCATCGCTACGTGCCGATTGGCAGAGGAGTCTCAGGCTCCGGCGCTGCTGGAGCGGGCCATCCAGGCCGGTGCCAAGTATGCGGATCTGGAAATGGAGGCGCCCGCCGCCGTGGGCCGACGCATCCGCGAAGCCTGCCGCGAGTGGGGCACCGTGCTCATCCGCTCGTACCACAATTTTGAAGGGACGCCGCCGCTGTCGGTGTTGCAGTCCCTGGTGGAGCGGGCGCGCCAGTTTGGCGGTGAGGTGGTGAAAATCGTCACCACAGCCACGTCGGAGGCCGATAATGCCGTTGTTGCGCAGCTGTATGAGTGGGCCGCACCCGGTACGCTGGTGGCGTTTTGCATGGGTGAAAAAGGACGCGCCTCGCGCCTGGAAGCGCTGAAACGCGGCGCACCGTTTACCTATGCCTGCCTAAGCGAAGAGGATGCTACGGCACCCGGCCAGTGGACCGTGGAGGCCATGCGGAAGGCGGTGTATGGGGATTTCCGTTTTGTGAAGGCGGAGATGCTGCCCATGCCTGCGTCCAAAAGTTTTGCCCAGCGGGCCATCATTGCGGCGGCGCTGGCGGAAGGGACCTCGCACCTGAGCGGCTATTCGCCCTGTGGGGACAACGAGAGTGCCCTGCGCGTCGCAGAGGCCCTTGGCGCCAAGGTGCAAGTAAATGGTTCTCAGCTAATTATTGAGGGTGTCGGCGCCCGGGCAGGCAGCCTGAACCTGCAGGAGCTCCATACCGGCGAGTCCGGTTTTCTTACGCGCTTGATGATTCCGCTGCTCTCCGCCTTGTCGGCGGAACCGGTGCGGGTCACGGGAGAAAAAACGCTGCTGTCGCGGCCGCTGACAGATGCGCACGACATCATGGCCGCCTACGGCGTGCGGCTGTATCCGGAGAGTAATGCAGCTCGCAAAACGGATTGCTACCTGCCGCTCAAGGTGGCAGGGCCGCTTCTTCCGGGGCGGGCCGATGTTTCCGGCAAAGGCGGCTCCCAGCTGGTGAGCGGCCTGCTGGCGGCACTGCCTCTTTTGCAGGAAAAATCGGTCCTCTATGTCCATGAGCCGCGCAGCATCCCCTACCTGTTTATCACCGTAGATGTCCTGAAGAAATTCGGCATAAAAATCGGCTCGGAAATGGAGGGCGGCGAAGCCTTCCTTGAGACGCAGGACTGGAGCCTGTGCACGGGCGTGAATTTCCGCATCCGCGGCGGCCAGCGCTACAAGGCGGCGGACTTTGCCATTGAGGCCGACTGGTCCGGCGCCGCGCCCTTCCTGGTGGCCGGTGCCATCTTTGGCGATGTGGAGGTAACAGGTCTGGACACCCGTTCCCTGCAGGCCGATATTTCCATCATGGATATTCTCACGGAAGCCGGCGCCAGCATGTCGCAGCTGGACGGAGAAAACGGTCCCATCCATGTAAAGCGCGCTCCGCTGAGCCCCTTCCGGGCCGACCTGAACAACTGCCCGGACCTGTTCCCGATAGTGGCGGTGCTCTCCGCCTTCTGCCCTGGAGAAAGTCACTTGCTGGGCGTGGAGCGTTTGCGGCACAAAGAGACGGACCGTGCCACCGCCATCGAGCAAACCCTCCGGCAGATGGGCGTGGAAGTGGTGATAAACGAGGACGAAATGGTAATCTCCGGCGTGTCCCTTACCCGGCGCCTGGCCACCGGGCAGCTGCTCAAAGGCGGGGCCTATCCTTCCTTTGCCGACCATCGCATGGTGATGGCGCTGCGGGTGGCGGCCCTGGGCGCAGACGCCCCGGTTGTCATTGACGACACCGCTTGCGTGGCCAAATCCTTCCCTGATTTCAATGAATTGTTTGATAGACTATGAACACTTTTGGAAATAAATTTCGTGTAAGCATTTTTGGCGAATCCCACGGGGAACGCATTGGTGTAACCCTGGACGGCGTGCTGCCCGGCATTCCGCTGAGCGAGGCCGATTTTGCGCAGGACCTTGCCCGGCGCAAAGCCGGGGCCCTGGGCACTACACCGCGCGTAGAGTCAGACCAGCCGGAAATTGTCTCCGGCGTATACGAGGGCCATACTACAGGCGCTCCGCTCACCATTCTTTTTCGCAACGAGAACACCCGCAGCGAGGACTACGAGCAGTTCCGCCAGCATCCCCGTCCGGGGCATGCGGATTTTACGGCCAACCTCAAGTTCGGCGGCTTCAACGACCCGCGTGGCGGCGGCCATTTCAGCGGCCGGCTCACGCTGGGGATTGTTGCCGCAGGTGTGGTGGCAAAAAAAATGCTCTATTTTGCCCAGTTCCACGCCGCGCTCACTCAGGTGGGGGGCATCAAGGAGGCCGATCAGTGGCCGGAGGCGCTCAAGGCGGCACAGGCCGACGGCGACTCCCTGGG
>DEKS01000030.1:10576-28050 GCA_002354005.1 Bacteroidales bacterium UBA2716 | reverse complement strand
AGGGAGACAGGCCGGCTACTGCATGTAGCGGAAGTACACGGCTGCGGCGGCGGTGACGGCGGCGGTCTCCGTGCGCAGGCGGGAAGCGCCCAGGTGCACGGGTACGTAGCCGCAGCGAAGCGCCAGGCGGGCTTCCTCCGGCGAAAAATCTCCTTCCGGGCCGATTAACACCGTCACATCGGTCCCGGTAAACCCAGCCAGGGCCTCCCGGATGCTGATTCGCGGCGCGGAGGCCTCCTCGAAGCAGTAGGCGATGAGCTTGAGAGATGCCCGGTCGCCGCCGGGCACAACCTCCCCGTCACCCTGATGGGCCATCTCCAAGAAGGACTTGACGCTCAGCGGCTCCCATACGGCGGGAATCCGCGCCTTGAGCGACTGTTTGGTGGCGGACAGGGCGATGCGCTGCGCCCGCTCGGTCTTGTACACGCGCCGTTCGGAGCGCTCGCCAATGAGCGGGACAAGGTCATCGACCCCCAGCTCCGTGGCCTTTTCTACGAACCACTCGAAGCGGTCGTTGTTCTTGGTGGGGCAGCAGCCCAGCGTAAGGTGGTACGGGTGCCCGCCAAAGCCCGGAACGGTGGAAAGCACCTGCGCTTGCGCCCCCTTGGGGGCATCGTCCACCAGCGAACAGTGGTACAGCGTGCCCAGGCCGTCGATGACGTCAATCGGGTCCCCGGCCCGGTGCCGCAGCACACGCACGCAGTGCCCGCTTTCCTCGGCATCCAAATAACAGACGCCGCCGCTCACCTCATATGCGTAGAACAGCTCCATGGCCTATTTTCGGATAATTTCAATCTCTCCGCGGAGGCCCACCTTGAGAATCTGCGACGCGCGGCCGGTAGAGGCCGTATCCACGGACGGCGGCACAACAAAATCCACGGCATCCTTAATCTCCTGCGGAATGTCGGAGAAGCGCTGCGGCGTGGGTTCGCCGGAAATATTGGCCGATGTCGAAACCAGCGGCCGTCCCAGCTTGAATACCAGCTGTTGGCACCAGGGAGCCAGCGGAATGCGGATGCCCACGGTGCCGTCCGCGGCCACGCAGGACGCCGCCAGGTGCCATTTATCGCCCGTTTCCGAGCAAATGGCACCGGGGTAAATAATGGTCATTGGCGCATCGTTCACCTCCACCAGGTCCACGGCAATGGAGGGAATCTCCTTCACGTATTTAGCCACCATGTCCAGGTCCGATGCCAACAGCACCAGGCTTTTGGAATCGGACCGCTGCTTGATCTCAAAAATGCGGGCAACGGCAGCAGCGTTGGTGGCGTCGCAGCCCAGCCCCCAGACGGTGTCCGTGGGGTAAAGAACAGTACCGCCTTCGCGCACGACGCGCAAGGCCTCAGCGAGTATTTCTTCCGGTTTCATGATAGGTGGCGATAATAGGGTAATGGTCCGAGTAATTTACGTGCGGGACGATATAGGTAACGGCCTCAAGGCCAGGTGGATACAAGATATAGTCGATGCGCAGCAGCGGCCAGAGGGTGCGGTAGGTGGCGCCAAAGCCCCTGCCGGCCTTGGTAAAGCTGTCGTGGCGGCCGCGCAGCAGGCGGAAGTAGGTGTAAGAGAGGGGATTGTCGTTGAAATCCCCCAGCACCAGCGACTGCACCGGGGCGCTGTCCACCCCGCGCATCACCTCCGCCACCTGTTTGGGGCGTTCGGTGATGGAGCGGCGCATCTTGCGCTCGGTCTCTTCCACGGCGCCGGCCTTTTTTACCAGATTGGACAGGGAAATGTTGTAACTCTCAAAGTGACAGTTATAGATGCGCACTGTTGCACTGTCCAGTTTTACGTCGGTCCACAGGGCCAGGTTGGTGGAATGTTCAAAATTGATTTTCCCCTTGTCCACCACCCTCCGGCGGGAGAGCGTGAGGTTGCCAAAGGCACCCCGGGAGCCCGTAAATACATAGTACTCAGCCTTGTAGCCGGGGAAGTGGCTCTTGATCCACTTATCCATGGACACCTCGTTGGGAAGGTAAAACTCCTGCAGGCAAATGAGGTCCGCGTCCTGGGCCCGCAGCCAGCGGCTCACGGAATCGGCCAGCACTAGCCGGTCGCTTCCGGCAGGTCCGTGTGCAAACAGTCCCACGTTGTAAGAAACCACCTTCAAGGGGCCTTCTTCCGTGGGCGTAGAGCGGCGAATCTGGACATATCGGCCAAAAACAAACAGCGACGGCAGCAGCACCAGAGCTAGCAGGAGGCGCATGTGGGAACGTCTCAGCAGCGACCACACGAACAGCAGCACCGTAGCCGGCAGCACCAGCGGGTAGAGCAGCCCAAAGAGCGTGAAGAACCATGCCTTGGCAGGGTCCACCACTACGGAGAGATAGGCAAGCACCAGCAGCGCGCTCAGCACCAGGGAAACGGTGCCGAACGACAAATGCGACAGCCAGTGCCGCTGCTTTTTCTCCGTTTTGGCCATTTATCTGTACAGTTTGCCGCTTTTGCGCCAGTAGCGGATGAGCAGCCAGCCAAACAGCGCACCGCCCAGGTGGGCAAAATGCGCCACACCCATCTGCGTGCCCGTAATGCCGGTAAGCAGTTCAATGCCGATGAAAATAATCACCCACCACTTGGCATCCAGCGTGATGGGCGGGAAAATGAGTGTCAGTTTGGCCTCTGGATACAGCATGGCAAACGCCACCAGCACGCCATACACGGCGCCCGATGCGCCCAACACGCCCGGGATGCTGTTGTAAATGCTTTGGGCCGATACCCCGGGGTATTTGGCCAACAGTTGCTGCACCTCCAGGAACTCCACACCCGTATGCAGCAGCACGGCGCCAAAACCGGTGATGAGGTAGAACCAGATGAACTTTTTGGTGCCCAGGGCCCGTTCCACCACCATGCCGAACATCACCAGGGAGTACATGTTGAAGAAGATGTGCATGAAGCCGTCGTGCATGAACATGTGGGTGACGGGCTGCCACCAGCGGAATTCGGTGCTCAGCGGGAAGGCCATGGCAAAGGTGTCCTTCATGAACGCGGGGTTAATGAGGGTTGCCACGAACATAATCACGTTCACATACAGCAGGTTGCGGGTTACAACCGGGATATTTTCAAGCGGATTGGCCATTTAGAATCGTTTTTCAATTTCATCGGCCGGGACGATGGCGATAATCCGCCGTCCGGCAGCGGTAAATTCGGGGTTTTCACTTTGCAGGAGGGCGTCTACCAGGCGCTGGGCCTCCAGCGGGGAGCTCAGGCGGGCGCCTACGGAAGCGCCCAGCACGGCGAACTTCTGCGCCAGGGACTGCTCCATCACCTCCGGCAGCGCCTGGGTGTCGTCCGAGAGGATGAGCAGGATGTCCTGCACCATGGTTTGCACGGTAGAGGCATCGGCGCTGTACCCTTCCGGAACGCCGTTTACGGCAATGGTATCCGGTCCGAAGGGCACCAGGTCGAAGCCCAGGCGGCGGAGGGTTTCTGCGTGCTCGTCCAGGGTGAGGCGGCCTTCTACGCCCACGTTCACCTGCACGGGGAACAGGGCGGTTTGCGTCACGTGGGCGTTTTCCCGGAGGGCCTTCAGGAAGCGATCCGTGAGGAGGCGTTCCCGTGCCCGCCGGATGTGCACCACCATGATGCCGCTGGCGCTTTGGGTGAGGATAAACCGGCCTTGGACCACGAGCACCTGTGCCGTGGGCAGCGTCCGGTCCTCGAACAGCGCCCCGTAGTTGGGGTTCGGGTCCGTGTATCTCCTCGTCCCACCGTCATACCCGGGAAACCCACCGTCATGCCCGGCCTGACCGGGCATCCCTGTCATTTCGAGGCCCTTTTCTGTCATACCGAGGCCCGCAGGGCCGAGTGTATCTCCTCCCTCCGCCTGCTCAAACGGATTGTAATTCCAATCCACCCCCACCGTGGGGGTGCTGGAGGGCCTGTACTCCCGGAACTGCGTCCCCATCACGGGAATGTCCCGCGCCTCCGGGTTGTCGAACTCAATGGAGCCCGCCACGCTGGCGCGGCCCATGGCCTCTTTCACGGCCGCAAATACCGTCTGGAACAGCAGGGACTCTTCCTCGAACTTGATTTCCGCCTTGGTGGGATGAATGTTCACATCCACCGTGCCCGGATCTACGTCCAGGTAAATGAAGTAGGAAGGCGTGCTGCCTTCCGGAATCAGGTTTTCATAGGCCTTCATCACGGCCTTGTGCAGGTAGGGGCTGCGGAAGTAGCGGCCGTTCACAAAGAAGAACTGGTTGCCCAGCGCCTTGCGGGCGCTTTCCGGCTTGCCTACATAGCCCCGCAGGGTGGCAATGGACGTGGTGGCCTCAATGTCCATGAGCTCGCCAATGAGTCCCGTCCCCAGCAGGTCCTGGATGCGGAACTTGAAGCTTTGGGTGGCCTTGACCACATGGATCTCGCGCCCGTTGTGGGTGAGCGAGAAGGCAATGTCCGGCCGGGTGAGGGCCACGCGCTGGAACTCTTCCACAATGTGCCGGAGCTCCACGTTGTCGCTCTTGAGGAATTTTCGTCGCGCGGGGATGTTGTAAAAGAGGTTCCGGACGGCGATATTGGTGCCTACCGGGCAGCTCACTTCGCGCGTGCCTTTGTTCTCGGAACCGGCCATAAGCACCTCTACGCCGGCTTCTTCGCTGGCAATGCGGGTGCGAAGGGTCACTTCCGCCACGGCGGCAATGGAGGCCAGCGCCTCTCCGCGGAAGCCGAAGGTAAGGATATGGTGCAGGTCTTCTGCCGATGCAAGCTTACTGGTGGCATGCCGCTCAAAGCACAAGACGGCGTCGTCCGGAGTCATGCCGCAGCCGTTGTCGATCACCTGGATAAGCGTGCGGCCGGCATCGGCAATAACCACCTTGATGTCCGTCGCGCCGGCATCCACGGCGTTCTCCATGAGCTCTTTTACCACGGAAGCGGGGCGCTGAACCACCTCTCCCGCCGCAATCATATCGGCAATAGTTTTGGGTAATATCCTTAATTCCATATTTTGTCGTTCCAGGTTCTATACCCTCTGAAACCCTTCGTCGCTTTGCTCCTCGTCCCTCCCACCGCTTCGCGGCGGGCCCCTCCCTCTAATATGGCCGAGGGTGGCCATAGGTTTCAGAGGGTATAGAACCTTCCACTCGTGTTACAGCAATTCAAAGAATTTGGATATGTAAATGAGTACCAGCACAATAAGTACGGCAGTGACGATGGTGATGATGGTGTGCACCGTGCGCATGTCGCTGCGGGTTTTCTGGTAGTTGCCCCCACGGAAGGCACCGCGGATGCTGCTGCCGGGCACATACTCCCCGCTTTCGCGGGCTTTCTCGTTGGTTCCGTCCACGTCCCCGAACAGCTGGCGGCGTTTTTCCTCCTCCGGGTCGTAGTACCGGGGCTTGTAGTTGAACACCCGGTGCTCGGAGGTCCCGAAGAACCCAAAGTTGAACAGTTTGGCCATATCACAAATTCTTTATAACCTACAAAGATACCATTTTTCCGCTATTTAAACAACGCGCGGACCAGGGCGGGGATGTCGGCTACCTTGACCACGTCGATGCCCTGGGGCTTTTGGTCAAAATGGGTGTAGGAGCTCACGAAAATGCGTTTGAAGCCCACGCGGGAGGCTTCCACGGCGCGGCGCGCGGCCTGGGAAACGGGGCGGATTTCCCCGCTCAGGCCCACTTCGCCGGCGAAGCAGACATCGGCAGGGATAGGATAGTCGAAGGTGGATGACAGTACGGCGCCGATGACGGCCAGGTCACACGCGGGGTCTGTGATGCGCAGGCCGCCGGCCATGTTCAGGAACACGTCCTTTTGGCCCAGCTTGAAGCCGGCGCGGCGCTCCAGTACGGCCAGGAGCATGTTCAGGCGGCGGACGTCGAAGCCCGTTGCGCTGCGCTGCGCGGTGCCGTACACGGCGCTGGAAACCAGGGCCTGCACCTCGAACAGGAAAGGCCGATTGCCGTCCAGCATGGCCGATATGGCCGTGCCGCTGAGGCCTTCCTCGTGCATGGGGATGAGCATTTCCGAGGGGTTGGCCACCTCCCGGAGGCCGGTGCCGGTCATCTCGAAGACGGCCAGCTCGCTGGTGGAACCAAAGCGGTTCTTGATGCTCCGGAGCACCCGGTAGGCGCCACGGTTCTCGCCCTCGAACTGCAGGACCACATCGACAATATGCTCCAAAATCTTGGGCCCGGCGATGGTGCCTTCCTTGGTAATATGGCCGATCAGAATGACGGGGATACCTGTCGATTTGGCAAAGCGCAGCAACTGGGCCGCCACTTCCTTGATCTGGCTCACGCTGCCGGCGGTGGAGTCCACGTGCTGGCAGTACATGGTTTGCACGGAGTCCACAATCATCAGGTCCGGGGCCGCTTCTTCTGCCTGCTTGAGAATCTCGGCCATGTCGGTCTCGCTGTAGATGAGGATGCCGGAGGCGTCGCCGCCCAGACGGTCGGCCCGCATTTTCACCTGCTTTACGCTTTCTTCACCGGTGACATAGAGGGTTTTGAGGGCGGGGGAGTGCAGGGGCAGTTGCAGGGAAAGGGTACTTTTGCCAATACCGGGCTCGCCGCCCATCAGTACCAGTGAACCCTTGACGATACCGCCGCCCAGCAGGCGATCGACCTCTGCGCTGCCCAGGGATACGCGGTCCTCCTGCGTAGTGGACACGTCCTTGAGCGCCTCCGGCTTCCGGGAGCCCCCGGGGACCGTCAGGGCCGCGGCCTTGCTGCCGCCGGTCACCACTTCCTTCTCCACCATGGTGTTCCACTCCCCGCAGGCGGGGCATCGGCCCATCCACTTGCTGTATTCGTTGCCGCAGTGGCTGCAAAACCACACGGACTTGGTTTTCTTTACACTTGTTGCCATACTCCCGCAAAGATACGAAAATTCCCCGCAATGGCGGAGAATATTTTTCCGGCCGAACCCGCCCGTCCGGAGGCAGGAGCCTCTATCCGCCCGTCCGGTGCGCTGGTCTGTAAACAATTGAAGCACAGCGTTTTACAAATAATCCTCGGCTCCAAAAGCGCCGAGGATTATCAGCATCTTGCTGAGTATCAGCTACTTAGCGGCCAGTGAGGCCTGGGCCGCCACCGCGTATGCCGCGATTGCAGCAAAAGGGCTTCTGGGGTGCATGTAGGTGCAATCGCGGCTGAATAAACCGCGAAATCCGGCCTTTTCCTTGCCGCGATTGCACTTGAACCCCACTACAATGCGCATTTCCTGCAATCGCGGCCAGCCCAATCCCAGCCAGCCCCGGGCGGGGGGTGCCTACAATCGTATCTAACCCTTCCACTCCAGAAAGAACTGGTTCGTAAACAGTTGAAGCACAGTGCTTTGCTGATAATCCTCGGCGCAAATGGAGCCGAGGATTATTAGCATCTTGCAGAGTATTAGCCACTTAGCGACCAGTGGCCAACGGCGTCCCTGCCACTGCGTATGCCGCGATTGCAAAAAAAGGCTTCTGGGGGGCAGTAATCGCGGCACAGTGAAAATTATCCAAAAATGTTTGTTATATTAACCATTATTCGCTACTTTTGTACACGATAAGTTACAAGCATGGGAAAGAATACATTTGGGAAAATCATGCCAAGGGCATTAACGCAGCAATTGCAGCTTATGGGCGAGCAAATTATGCTGGCACGCAAGCGCAGGCACCTCTCCATGCAGGATATCGCTGACAGGGCAACGGTTACCCGACTGACTGTTTCAAAGGTGGAGCATGGGGACCCCAGGGTTTCAATGGGCATCTACGCGCGCGTTCTTTTTGCCTTGAATCTGGAAAAAGACCTCTCGCTGCTGGCTGCAGATGATGCACTTGGCCATCAACTTCAAGACGCCGAACTACTGAGGAAATGAAAAAAATAACGGTCTACGCAGACTTCAATTTTCTTGCATCCCCGCAAGAGCTTGGTACCTTGGGCTACGAACGCGTTCGTGGCAAGGATCACTTTGTCTTTGTGTATTCTCGTGAGTGGCTAAAACAACATGGTGGGCTTGTGTTGAGCGGCGACCTTATCAACGCCCCCGCTTTGCAATATCCCCGCAGCACGGACAGCGTGTTTGGCTTTGTCAAAGATTCCTTTCCTGACCGATGGGGGCGTTTATTGCTGGACCGAAGGGAACGCTTGATGGCCCAGTCAGAGGGCCGGTCCGTGCGCATACTCTCCAACTATGACTATCTCACAGGTATAGAGGACTTTACTCGTATGGGCGGCATTCGCTACAAAAGCGAAGACGGAGACAATTACATAAATGCAGGTTCCAACTATCTCGTGCCTCCTATAGAAAGTCTTCACGCCCTGTGTAATGCCTGCCAGGAGATTGAGTTGGCGGAGGAACGAAACCAGTTGCCTGCCCAACGTTGGCTCGACCAGTTGATAGACCCGGGTACCTCACTTGGCGGAGCCCGGCCTAAAGCCAACGTCATGGATACCGATGGCAAACTCTATGTTGCAAAATTTCCATCGAAGAACGATTTGGAGAATACGGAACTCATAGAGCATTTCTCGCATCGACTTGCTGCCAAGGCTGGTATCAACGTGGCCAATACCAGTACCATCAAGATTTCTAAAGACCGGGATCTGTTGCTTTCCGAACGTTTTGACAGGACGACGGATGGCAAACGTATACACTTTGCTTCTGCCATGTCGTTGCTGGGCTTGGACGACGGCGCCGGCAGTAGTACGGGCAATGGCTATTTGGATATCGTATTTTTTATCCTTAAAGGATGTGTGGATGCACGGCAGAACCTGCGGGAACTCTACCGCAGAGTGGCGTTCAATGTAATGTTCGGCAATACCGATGACCATTTCCGCAACCACGGTTTCCTGCTTACCCCCAAGGGCTGGACTCTCGCCCCGGCATACGACATAAACCCCGGGGTAAAGTCGCACCAATGTCTGCTGATTGACCAATACACGGAGCAGTCGGATATTGCCGCCCTCCTTGCGGCATCTGGCAGCTACATGCTCAAGCAGAAGGAAGCGACTGAAATCATAGATGAGGTTCGCGGTGCCGTGAAAGACTGGCGCAGGGTGGCATCAGAGCTTCAGATTCCCAACAAGACTCTCGCCCCCTATTGTGGAAGATGGGATAATCTATAAAGCGAGGTATTAATGATTCAATTATTATTTGTATCTTTGCACCGATTTAAATAGGAATCGATATGAATCTTCGTGACATTAAAAAAGACATCCAGTATGTGATTGGCGCTTTCATTGACGATTGCACCCTGTTCCTGAACATCAACCCCGGCAAGAATGCGGACGAGATTACCGGCCTCATCGACAAAGCCGTGGACCTGTATAATGAGCTGCGTGACAAGGTGGTCTCCGCTCCCAAGGAGGGCGCCAAGGCATACTACCGTGGCATCAGCCAGGAACTGCTGGCCAAGACCGACGCCCTGTACGACGAACTCAGTGCTTCTGTCAAGAAGGGGCTGGGTAAATAGTGTGGTGCGTAAGTAGCAAATAATCACAGACTTACAATAATGGACGGGTGCCTTTCGGGTGCCCGTCCATTACGTTAAATTGCTGTAAATCAGGCGGTTGTGCTCCATGCTATGCCTTGGTTATCAGGGCGGTGGCCCACACCTGACAACCCTCGCACCGTCCCACAAAGCCCAGGTGCTCGGTGGTGGTGGCCTTTACGGACACCCGGTCCACGCTTACGCCCAGGATGCCGGAGAGAATCTCTCGCATGGCGGCAATGTGCGGGGCCAGTTTGGGCCGCTGCAGGGCGATGGTAATGTCCACATTTCCTACGGCATACCCGTGCTCCTGCACCAGCGCCACCACTTTTTCCAGTAGCAGCTTACTGTCCACGCCCTTCCACTCGTCGGACGTGTCCGGGAAAAGATGGCCGATGTCCCCCAGGGCCAGGCAGCCCAGCAGGGCGTCACACAGGGCATGGATGGCCACGTCGCCATCCGAGTGGGCTACAAAGCCGGTTTCTGAGGGAATGCGCACGCCACCCAGCCACATGGGCAGGTCCGGAGCCAGGGCGTGTACGTCGTATCCGTTTCCAATTCTGATATCCATAGGGGCAAAGATACAAAAAATCCCGGACCGCAAAGCCCGGGATTACTCTTTAAGGAAGCAGAATTATTTCTGGATAGCGTCCTTCACAGCGTCGGCGGCGTTGTCAACGGCCTTCACGGCAGCGTCGGTAGCGGCGTCTTTCACATCCTGGGCAGCACCTTCCACGGCGTCCTTCAGGGTTTTGGTGGAATCGCAGCAGGCTTTCTCGCAATTGGCTTCTTCGCATTTCTCGGTGCACTCGGTGCACTCGCCATCGCAAGCTTCTTCGGCTTTCTTGTTGTTGTTGTTGCACTGGCAACTTACAGCGGCGACCATCATGGCCACAACGGCTGCAGACATAAATACTTTTTTCATAGCGCTAATAATTAATAACTAACCAACTAATTGTAGTTTCAAGCCACAAAGGTACGGCTTAATTCTGACAAAGCAAAAGGTTTTTTAAAAAAATTAACAACTAGAAACTGAAAGTATAGCCAATTCCCAGGCTCACACGGAACAGGTTGGTGTAGGCGGCACTGTACAGCCGGGTGCCTTTCTTGTTGGTGTCAATCTCATATTCGGAAAGATAGTCCAGCAGGAGATAGGGATTGAGCGTATGATGCTTCCCAAAATTCAAATCCACGCCAATCTCTCCACGGTAGCGGTCGTTGTACACATGGGTGTAGCCGGCCGGCGTATAGGCATAGTAAGTGGTTACGCCGTCCTTTTTGGTCTGCTGGGAGCCGGAGGTGCTGCCCCAGGCGCCGTTCAGCTGGGTACGAATCTCAAAATTGGCGTACGGCTCCACCATGCTCCAGCCCTTGTACTTCACGCCCAGGCGGCTGCGGAGGGCCACCTTGTTGCGAGGATCCTGGTAAATGTTCATGTCGGAGTCCCCGTTGTGGTCCATCTGCACGCGCTCCCGCAGGGAGAGCTGGACATCGCCAAAACGCACGATGCCGGTGACATCGGCAAAGAAGCGGTGCTTGGGCGCCCAGAAGCCGTTGTACGTGGTGGTGGAACCGTCCGTCAGTTCAATCTCCTTCCCGTTTTTCCACGGGTTGATGAGCGTATAACCCAGCCCTACTTTCAGGTATTTGATGGGCTTGTAGGTCATCCCTACCGTGGTGCGCAGGCTGCCCAGGGCGGAGAAATTGTCATTGCTGCGGATTTCCTCCCCAACGGAAAGGTGGAGGCCCTTCACAATCTTGTAATCGGCCTCGACCGATGCACGTCCGGCGAAGCTGGCGCTTTGCGCAAAAGCAAAAGCGGGCACCAGCGCAAGGGCCAGTGCAAGGAGCGTCTTTTTCATTAGGCTACGTAATCTTTGGCCCGGGTAACCATGTTCACGGAATTGGCTTCCCCCTTGGGCAGGTTATAATACACTTTGATAAAAGCGGCGTCTTTCAGGAAGTCCACATGGCCGATTTCCACGTTTTCCACCTGCACGCCCAGGCGTTTTTCCAGGTCCGCCACAAGCTCGGCACGCCTTTCCGGGACGATGAGTTCGATGCGGTCGTACAGCACCAGCTTGGTGGTGGTATGCTTGACCAGGCTCTCGCTCTCCAGCACCGCTACCAGCAGGATAATAAGCGCATTCACCAGCGCCATCACGCCCACGCTGCCCCAGCTGATGACATAGTGCGGGGCGGTGGCCACGTCCACCACCTGATACACCGGCGCCAGGCCGTTGGCGGCGGCCAGGGCGATAATCACAAAGAGGTAGGTCATCTCGCGGATGGGCACCGTCTCCGTGCGGTAACGGATAACGCCAAAGATGGCAAACAGGCCCAGGGTGAGCCCTACGCCCACTTCCACATTGCCCATGATATAGAGCAGGATGAGCATGGCCGATGAAAACACCATGAAGGTGAAGTAGTAGTCCCGGCGCTTGCTCTTCTTGTAATAGAAGCAGTGCACCAGGATCCAGCACACAAGGAGGTTCAGGGCAAAACGGATGCCCAGCTCAGCCACCTTCTGGCCCACCGTCATCATGGCGTCGGTGATGGTCTGCACGTCCACGAGCAGGTCGTCGTTCACGTCCACGTCGCCAAAGGCTGCCGGGTCGTCCTGGATAAATCGGAATAATTTGTCGATAATCATATTGTAATTAATTTATTTCCAATGGTTTTTTCTATGAGTCGTACCTTGGGCTTAAACCGGCCGCTCTTGGCCCCGGGGTCCGTCAGGGTGAGCGCAATGCAGTATTTGCTTACGCGGACCGGCTTTACGCGCAGGTCCAGTAGGATATTCTTCATCTGGCTGGCGGCGCGGCCATCCTGTTTGAGCTCAATAATCACTGCGTTTTGCAGGGACGTCTGCTTCCCGGTGCGGAAGTTCTTGAAACTGAGTAACGTGTCGATGGTGAGCCGTTCCGTCAGGGCCGGATTCACCAGCGTAATGCGGTGGAACAGCGTTTCCAGCACGGGGGAGAGCTCCGGCGCGGTGAACCAGGAATGCTCTGCCAGGTAGGTGCAGGCGGTGGCATCTGTCCTAAAATCCATGAGTTCCGCCGTGGGAATGCCTATACGCTTTTTCTTGGTGCGGCCCTTGTTGTTCTTCCGCTTGATTTCCAGGTAGGTGTCGCCGGAATTCACGTAGCTGCGGGTACGCACCTTCTGCCGTACCAGCCGCCGGTTGTGGTGGTCGTAGAACATCCGGAGCCCGGCTGTATCGTAATACACGGAGTCGTAGGGGCTTATCCGCATGTGCTCGGTCACCAGCACCCGGTAGCCGGCCTGGGCGGCTCTGTCCAGGATCCGGAGCAGCGTAGCCTCGTCCGTCAGGTACTTGGAGTCTATCCGGTTCATCAGTTTGATGCCGTCCATTTCCTTCAGCGTGATGGGAGAGAGCGCCTCCAGCGGTTCCGCAAAGGATATGTGCTTACTCTCCGGCATCCTGCGCAAGATATTCGTAGTGCTTGATGCTCAGGAGTTTTCCCTTGGCGTTGTAGGTATACTGCACCTTCTTTCTCCCGAACTCGTTCCACTCGAAGGTTTTGTACGTCTGCAGCCGGTTGCGGTTGTCGTACACCAGTTCCCGGGATACCTTGCCGTCAGGCCCGTACTCAAAGCGCTTGCGCCACTTCTGGCCGTCGCTGTTGTACTCAATTTCTTCCGTCTTTTTCCCTTCCGGCGAAAAGGTGGTCACATGGTCCAGCACTTTGTTGCCGCCTTTGGGGTCGGTGTTCCATTCCTTGATGACCAGGTTTTTCTTGTTCATTTTCTGCGGCTCCTGGGCCCCTGTTGCCGGAAGGAGCAACAGGGCCGAGGCCACGATGAGAATCAGTCGTTTCATAACAATCTACAAAGATAATCAATTCTTGTTTACCAACCGCGTCCGCCGCCGGGGCCACCACCGTGACCGCCTCCGCCCTGGTTGCCGCCGCCACTATAACTGCTCAGGCTTACGGAACTGCCGCCGGAGATGCCGGAGGTGGCCCAGACGCCGTTGCAATAGTTGGAACTGCCAACACTCACACCCTTGTAGCCGCTGCTCAGGGACGGGGCGCTCACGGCAAAGCTGGATGCGCCGGACGGGGCCTTGAAGGCCGCAATGAACGAGCTGCCGTTGTACAGGGCATTCCAGGCATTGGCGGTGCCACTCATGCTGTATACGGTCTGCGAGGCGGAATAACCGCTCTCCAGGCCGCCGTAGGCCACCACTGTTGCGCCGCTGTAGATGTACAGCTTGTACCCGCTTTCGGTGTTGGCGTCCAGCGCCACCTCCGGGCTGCCCTTGGTGGTGACGGCAAACACATACCCGCCGGAAATCTTCATGTCGCAGTTGGTGTCTATAGCGTCGTTGGCCGTGGAATGGCCGTACACATAGCCGCCGCTGATGTTCATCTCGCCCTGGCTGTTGATGGCATCGTCTCCGGTGGAATAGGCGTAAACGCTGCCATTGGTGATGGTGAGCTTGCCCTTGGTCTCGATGGTCTCGCTCTTGGACGTATTGGCAATGATGCTGCCGCCGCTTACCACCAGGTTGCCGCCGTACACATAGTTGCGGCCGCTGCCTTCCTTGAAACCAATCTTGATGGCCTTGGTGGACACGTCGTTGGACTCGCTGCCGGAGGTCTTGATGGTGAGGGTGCCACCGCTGATGTAGCTGTCGGAGAGGCTTCCGTTGGTGGTGTAGTAGCTGTAGTTGCCCGCACGGACACCCTTGCCACCGGCGCCGGTGTTGGTGATGGTCACCGTGCCGCCTGTCATGCCAAAGTAGTTGTCGGCCTTGATTCCGGCGGAACCGGTGTACTCGCTGTCGTCACTGTCGTAGGCCACGCCACCGCTCACCGTGATGGTGGTGGTGCCGCCCTCTACCAGGACATAGTCGTCGGCCGTGATGCCTTTCTTCATGGCGGCCTTGGTGGTGATGTCCAGGGTGCCGTCGGAGAGCTGCACATAGTCGTTGGCCTTGATGCCGTGGCCCGCGCTGGAGCCTGCGGTTACGGAAACGGTGGCGTTGGCCAGCATGCGCACGTAATCGTCACTGGCGATGGCGCTCTTGCTCTGGGCGTTGTTGGCGGTGACGGTGAGCTTGTTAGTCCCGCTGGCGGGGCCGCTGAAGATGAGCTGGCCCTCGGAGAACAGCACCGCCTTCATGTCTTCGTCGCTGCTGGTGCTGTATGTTGCGCTGGAACCGTCGGCCAGGGTGTTGGTGCCGTCCACATAAATAAAGGTGCGTTTGCCGCTCTGGTTGTTGATGGCCGCCCCGCTGGGGTTGGTGAGGGAGAGACCGCTCAGCCACAGGGCCTGCTTCTTGGTGCTGTATAGCTTGAAGAAGCCGTTGGAGGAGGTTCCGCTGAGCTTGTAGGCCACATTCTCGGTGCCGGTGTAGGTGATGGTCACCTGGGCGCCGCTCACGGCCACGTCCATCACGTCCGCTACGGCGCTGTAGCCGCTCACGGTGGCGCTGCTGCCGGAATAGGTCACCGTCACCAGGCGGGTGAAGGTGGTCTGGGAAATGTCGTCATCGTCCCCGGACCCAGCGCTTGCAAAGCTGGTGTTCACGGCCCCGTCGTCGGCGCCGTCCGTCACGACAAGCGCGTAGGAGACGGTGCGTGCCGCATACGTATCGTCACCGGCAAATGCGGCCGAAATGGTGGCGGTGCCCACCGCGTTGAGTATCGTTACCGTGCCGTCTTCCGTAATGGTAGCCACGGCGCTGTTGGAGGAGGCGAACGTTATAGGAAGCTGGTGCGGATTGGTCAGGGTAGGGAGTTCATAGTCTTCCTGATCCACCAGAATAATAAGGGAACTGGCACTCCAGGCCAGTCCCGGATCTGTCAGTTCCGGGGTGTCGGTGGCGCCGCTGTCATCATCCTCGTCATCGGAGTCGTCCGTGGTGGTTTCCGTGCCGGCCGTGGGGTCCGTGTTCTGGATTTCCAGGCGGGTGCATCCGGCAAGGAGGAATGCCGGGATGCAGAGAAGCAGGAATATCTTTTTCATCGTGTTCGTGTTTATATCGTGTTACTGTTTTTCAATCACCAGCCGCCGGGACGGCCGCCCGGGTTGCCGCCGGGGCCCATGCCGCCACCCATGCCGTTGCCGCCGCTGTAGGCGCTCAGGCTTACGGAGGTTCCGCCGCTGGCGCTGCCGCCCATCATGCCCATGCCGCCAAAGACGGAGGTGCCGCCGGAAGGGCTTACATCGGCATACAGGCTGGGCTGCGAAGCGCCGGACACCACCAGGCCCGTACCGCCGTTGGAGGGCGTTTTGAAGCAGTTCGTCTCGTTGCCCACGGTGAGCGCATACCAGGTGTTTTTGTTCCAGGACGAGGCCTGGTAGCAGGCTTGGCTCAGCGAAGCGCCGTTTTCCACGCCGCCCACGGCGAAGAGGGTGCCGCCGTTCACGTAGAGCTTGTATCCGCCTTCGGTATTTGCGTCGATGGCCACTTCTGCGCCACCGCTGCCAATGGCATACACCACGCCGCCTTCAATGTAAAGGTTGCCGTTGGCATCCAGGCCGTCGTTGCCGGTGGAGTAGGCGCAGACCTGGCCGCCGGTAATGGCCATCATTTTGGCGCTGTTGATGGCATCGTCACTGGACTGGGCGTAAACGGTGCCGCCGCCGATGAGGATTTTCCCTTTGGACTCGATGCCCTCGTGGTTGGAGGAAGTGGCGCTGATGCTGCCGCCGCTCACATAGATGTCGCCGTCGAACTTGATCCCCTTGGCGCTCTTGCTGTTGTCGGAGCTGTCGGAGCTGCCGGATCCGCCCCAGCCGCCGCGGCCCATGCCGCCGGAGCCACTGGAACCATAATTGGTGCCGGTCACTTTCACGCTCACGGTGCCGCCCTGGAAGTAGGCCGGGCCGTCGCCGCTGATGCCTTTTCCGCCGATGCCGGAATTGGTGACGGAGAGCGTGCCGGCGTTCATGATGAACAGCTGGTCCGCTTTTACGCCGGCGGAGGACTTGTATTCGGCGTCTTCGTCGTCATACGCCGTGCCGCCGCTCACCTTGATGGTGGTGGCGCCGCCGTTGAACAGCACCAGGCTGTCGGAGGCTACGCCCTTTTTCATGGCGGCGCTGGCCGTGGCTTCCAGGACGCCGTCCGACACAATCACCGCATCCTTGCCCCGCACGGCGTGACCGGCGGTGGAAGTGACGTTCAGGGTAGGAGAGGCCACCAGGTGGATGTAATCGTCGGAGACAATCCCGCTTTTGCCCTTGGCGCTCACGGTGAGGCTGCCGTCTCCACTGAAGATAAGCTGGCCTTCAGAAAAGAAAGCGGCCTTCTCGTCCTCGTCCGAGGGCGTAGCGGTATAGGAACTGCCGTCGGCCAGGGTGTTGGTGCCGCTTACCACCACAAAGCAGCGCTTTTTCCCCTGGTTGTTGATGGCTGCACCGTTGGGATTGGTGAGGGACAGGCCGTTGAGGACAAAGGCCTGCTTATTGTTGGAATACACTTTGAAAGAACCGTCGGTGGCGCTGCCGGAAAGTTCATAGCGCACTTTTTCTGTGGTGCCGGTGTTGTCCACGCTGACGTGGTTGCCGCTCACGGACACAATGCCGTTGGCGTCGCCGGAAACGCTGGCCGTTCCGCCCGCGTTAAAAGTAATGGTAATGGTGCGGTCAAAGCTGGTGTTGGCAATGAAGTCTTCCTGGTCTTCCGTCACCTTCAGGGTGCTCACGCCGCTAACTCCGGAACTGGAGCCGGAACCATAGTCTGCACTGTTGTTCGCATTCTCTTTCGAGCAGCCCGTTCCTGCCACCAGCAGGACTGCGAGCCCAAACATAACCTTCTTCATAGTACACGTCTTTTAATGGTTGCACAAAGCAAATTTCGCCACAATATTGGCAAAATTGCTGCCACAAACGGACACTTTCAGCGAACGGGCGCTTTTTTTCAGCGAACCGGCTACTTTTCGGCCAGGAATTTACGGAAAGCGGGCCGATAACTCTCGCCGACGGGCAAGGTGGTGACGGGCGCCTCCAGCACGACGGAAGAGGCATTGGCCTGGCGGATGCGGTTCAGGGCGATGATGTAGGAACGGTGGATGCGCATGAA
>DEKS01000030.1:0-10519 GCA_002354005.1 Bacteroidales bacterium UBA2716 | reverse complement strand
CGGGTCCGCCTGGCTGTCCAGGTAGATTTTCACGTATTCGCTCATGCTCTCAATGTAGCGGATATCGGCCAGCTGGACCGTTATGGTTTTGTAGTCCGACTTGAAACTGATGCTGGTGGGGGCCTCTGTCTGTACTTGTACAGGGGTATCCGACCCCGGTGGTAAAGACGGAGCAAGCGCCGGCTTGGTTTTCCGGAGCAGATAGGTGGCTGCGACCAGACAAAGGGTCATTAACATGGCCAGGATACTTCCCACCACCATTTTCCATTCCGGTTTGATGGGAGGCCGATGGTCCGCGGGCTCATCGAAAAACGGCTCTGGTGGCGGTCCGCCAGGGAAGTCCTGGAACATTTCCGGCCCTTCCGGCGGGGGACCCGGGTGTCCCATGGGCGGACGACGGTCCAGAAACAGCCATACGGTCACCGCCAGCAGGGCCAGCGCAACCGCCACGAGGATATATGCCAGGTGTTTCCGTTTCATGGGAATGCAAAGATAAGAAAAAAATGCGGTTTGTGAATTCCGCCCCGATGTGTTATCTTTGCCAAAATAATGATTATTACGATGAAACGATTCCTGCTTCTTCTCGCGCTGGCAGTGCCGGCTTGGATGTATGCCCAAACGGCCCCCGCGCCGGTGCAAATCCCGGACAATCGCGTGAATATCATGGATTTTGGCGCCGTGGCAGACGGCAGCGCGCTCAATACCGTGGCGTTCGAGAAGGCGGTGTCGGCCCTGCAAAAACAGGGTGGCGGCCACCTGGTGGTGCCTGCGGGCTTGTATATGACGGGCCCCATCGTCCTCAAGGACTGCATGGACCTGCATCTGGAGCGCGGCGCGGTGATTCTGCTGTCGCCGGATAAGTTTGTGCATAAGGATAAGGACGGCAAAATCCGGCCCGGCATATCGGCCTCCAAGCGGCACGATGTGAGCATCTCCGGGGAAGGCATCATTGACGGGAACGGTGCCTGGTGGCGCCCGGTGAAGCGTTCCAAGGTGAGCGATGTGGAGTGGAAAGCTTTCCTCTCCAAGGGCGGAACGGTGAGTGAGGACGGCAGCCTTTGGTACCCGTCCGGCTTAAAGTGGTTTGACGATTTGGTGGCGGATCCCCGGAAGCAGGAGCGCCTGCGCACGCACCTGGTCCGTTTTACGGACTGCGAGCGGGTGAGCGTAACGGGCGTTACCATCCAGAATTCCCCCAAATTCCACCTGGTGCCCTCCCGTTGCCAGGACGTAACCTTTGAGGGCGTTACCGTGCGCTGCCCCTGGAATGCCCAGAACGGCGACGGCATAGACCTGATGAATTGCCAGCGTGTTGTGGTGCGCCACTGCACCGTAGATGTGGGGGACGACGGCATCTGCCTCAAGGCTGGCGCCGGGGAAAAGGGCGCTCAGGACGGTCCCTGCAAGGATATGCTCATCGAGGAAAATACCGTGTACCATGCCCACGGCGGCTTTGTGATTGGCTCCGAGTTCAGCGGTGGCATGGAGGATATCGTGGTGCGTCACAATGTGTTCTCCGGCACGGATACCGGCCTGCGCTTCAAGAGCGCTCCGGAGCGCGGGGGCGCGGTTAAGAACCTCAGAATCAGCGACATTGTGATGAACGATATTGTGGGGGAGGCCATTGTCTTTGAAACTAGCTACGCAGACCGTCCGGCCGGGCACGAGGACAACCAGGCGGCCACTACGCAAAACTTCCTGCCCAATTTCCAGGATATTGTCATTGAGCGCGTATCCTGCTGGAACGCCCGCGTGGGCATCCGCGCCAGCGGCACCCTTCAGATGATTCACGACATTAAGGTAAAGGACTCCGTATTCCAGGTTTGGGAAGCGCCCGTAAAAATAGACGTTCCCCAGATGATTGCCCTGGAGAACGTCCAAATCAGCGTGTTCTAGCGTTTATTTTCCGGCCAGGTGTTTCTCCCAGGCCCAGGCGGCCTTGAGGGTTTCTTCCACCGTGCGGGTGGCTTTCCAGCCCATCTCGGTGTTTGCCAGCGTAGGGTCGGCCCAGATGGCGGTGACGTCACCGGCGCGGCGCGGGGCGAACTTGTAGTTGAGTTTGAGCCCGTTCACCTTCTCGAAGGCGTTCACCAGTTCCAGCACGCTCACGGGGCGGCCGGTGCCCACGTTGAAGGTTTCGCAGTCCTGCTTCATCTTGCCTTCCATCATGCGCGTAACGGCAAACACGTGCGCCTTGGCCAGGTCCACAATGTCAATGTAGTCCCGCTGGCAGGTGCCGTCCGGCGTGGGGTAGTCGTTGCCAAAAATGCTCAGGCATTCGCGTTTGCCGATGGCCGTCTGGGTAATGAACGGTACCAGGTTGTTGGGAACGCCCCGGGGCAGTTCGCCAATCAGGGCGCTGGGATGCGCGCCGATGGGGTTGAAGTAGCGCAGCAGGATGCCCTTGATGGCGCCACCGCTGGCCTTCACGGTGTCCCGCAGGATGTCTTCGCACATGGTCTTGGTGTTGCCGTACGGGGAAGTGGCCGGCTTGCGCGGGGTGTCTTCCGTTACAGGCACGTGGTCCGGCTCGCCATAGACGGTGGCCGATGAGGAGAACAGCACGTTGCAGCCGCCCTTCTCCTGGGCCGCCTCCAGCACGTTCAGGAAGCTGGTGAGGTTGTTCTTGTAGTATTTGAGCGGCTGGGCAACCGACTCGCCCACGGCCTTGTAAGCGGCAAAATGGATTACCGCGTCGATGGGATACTTGGCGAATAACGCCTTTACGGCGGCGGCATCGCAGAAATCCATCACTTCCAGCGGGATGTCTTCCCGTCCGGTAATTTTTTTCACGCCTTCGTAGCAGGTGCGGTCGCAATTGGAAAAATTGTCGGCCACCACCACATCATAGCCCGCCTCAATGAGCTCTACCGTTACGTGGCTGCCGATAAATCCGGCGCCACCGGATACAAGAACAGTTTTTTTCATCATTTATTGGTCTTTATTTATCAGTGCTTTTTTCCTTTCTTTTTCCAGGTACTTGAGGAACCGCTCCCGCTCTTTCTGTGCCTGTCGGGCCAGTTTCTGGAGGGCCTTGAGCTTTTTGGCGCGTGCCTTATCCAGTTTGCGCTGTGCCTTGGCGGCCATTTTTTCCTCATAGCGGCGGTCTTCCTCGGCCCATTTGGCTTCCCGTTCCGCCTGTTTGGCGGCCTTGGCGGCCTCCCTTGCCGCCTTCTCGCGGGCTTTGGCCTCTTCCTTCAGTTCTTTTTCCGTCTTGGGCTGCTGTTCCGCCGGCTTGGTGGCCAGGGAATCCGTTACGGCTGCGGTGGACAGGCTGTCCACGGGCGGCACAGGCACGGCCGGCACACTCAGGCTGTCCTTGGCGGCCATTGCCAGGGAGTCGGTCGGAGCGACCAGCGTGTCCGGCAGGGCCGTGAGGGTGGTGTCGCCTTTGGCGCGGGCCAGGGAATCCTGTTCCCGCTGGCGGGCGCGGTCCCGGACCACCTGCAGGGAGTCGCGGATGGCAATGTCGCGGTAAATCTTTTTGATGTGACCGGGGAAGTAGTCCTCCGTCTGTGTAAACTGCGTATGGGGCCGGGCCAGGTAAGCCGTCCGTTCACTCCGACGCGGGGTTAACGAGGTGACATCCAGCGGCGAAGCCGGACGGCGTTCCGGGTCCCAGCGGAATCCCTTGAGGGTTTTGTCCTCTTCCGGCATCTGCACGGTGGGATACCCGTCGTTCTTGGGATTGTCGTAATAGTAAATGCGTTCTATCTCGCCGTCCTTGAAGGTGGCGTAAATCATCTTGGATTCCACCTTGTTCACCGTGGCCAGGGCGCCTTTCTCTTCCAGGTAGAAGATGGATGAGGCACCGCCCAGGGCGTCAAAGCGGGTGAGGGCCGATGTGGAGTCAAAATAGGCCACCATCTCCGTACCGCGGATTTGGTCGTAGCTGTGCGGGTCTTCCTGAATGGTGATGAAGGCATTGGCCAGCAGGTGGGCTTTTTCCATCTGCTTGTTCTTAATGACCATGTAAATGCTGTCGGCGGTGTATTGCCGATTGCCCTCGTTGAAGAAGATGGGGTTCTGGTACAGGCGTACCAGGGAATCCAGGTCCGAGTAGATGAGGGAGTCGGAAGACATTTGCATGTCCCGGCGGAACATGCGTACATGCTTGGAGCCCCAGATAAAGTTAATCTTGGTGGTGTCCTTGGGCGGCGGCAGCGTGTCCACGGGGGCCAGTGCAAGCGAGTCCTGGGGCACCGCCAGGGTATCGGCCGGCACCTTCAAGCTGTCTGCCGGTGCCTTTAAACTGTCTACGGGTGCCTGCAGGGTGTCCGCTTGCGCTTTTAGAGAGTCTGCGGGCGCAGCCTTGGGCTTGTCGGCGGGTTTGTTTGCCGTTTTGTCGGCCGGCTTATCGGCCGGCTTGCCGGTTTTCTGGCCTTGCGCCGGGGGCGCCGGCGGACGGTTGGGATCGGTTAGGGCGGCTTCTTCCGCCGCTTTGGCTGCTGCTGCCGCAGCGGCTTCCGCGGCCTTCCTGCGGTATTCCATCACCGGGTCTCCGGCAATGTCCGAGAGGCGCTTCTGGGCATCCTTTTCCCATTCTTCGGGGATGTCGCATTTCCGAATGCCCCGCAGGAGCAGCAGATCACCCCCCAGATACAGGGTGTCCCGTTTGTCTTTTTCCTCACTGATGGACATGATGGCGGGCTCCCGCGTCATGCGAATCTGTGACAGGCTGTCGGTGTATTGGAACTTGCCGGCCAGCGCAAAGACGTTCCGCGTGGTGTCCATGAGCTCCACATGACCCAGGAGGTCCGCATCGCCCACGGTCCTGTAATAATATAGGGAGTCCGACCAGGTCTCCTGGTCCTGCGTGAGCACGTGCACGTTGCGGCGGAAGAAAAAGAGCTCCCGGCCGCGGTCGTACCAGCCGTCGTTGGCGCTGAGCATTTTATCGTCCTGCCACATGTCGGTGGCAAAGCCGAAGTAGGCGGTGGAAAGGTCGCTGCGGTACTCCAGGCGGGAGGTTTTCACAAAGGTGGTGTCCAGGTACATGTTCACCTGGTCGTTGAACACGAACAGGTGGGCTTTGGAGTCATAGGTGCCGTACAGGCTCTCGATGATTTGTCCGTCTTTGTCCCGCATGGCGCCGCCGTCCTGGAAGATGGCCACGGAGTCCTTTGTGTTGTAGTCCAGGTAGCGCGTACGGAGGGTATTGTTGTCTTTGTCTTCCAGCTGCACCAGGGAACCCCGGAATCGGGCCATATTGTCGTCCACTACGTATTGCAGGGTTTCGCTGCTCAGCTGCGTCTGGTCCTGGATAATGCGCACATGGCCCACGGCGTCGATGATGTTGGTGTTGACGTTCCACAGGGCGGTGTCGCACAGCAGGTAGGTGTCGTTGTGCAGGAAGCGGGCCGGCCCGATGACCTTGCGGTAGCTCTGCCCGTCTTTGTCCTCAATGAGCTGGGCGCTTTGGGCGCTAATGAGGTGCACCTTCCCGTCGTCCCCCTCTTTCTTCTTCAGAGGCTCCTGGGCATACAGGAGCGCCGCTGCCGCCAGGGCCGACAGCAAGCAGCAGATGGTATGAACAAGCCTGCGGCGCACTATTTACGGGCATTCCACACCTCGCGGGTGAATTCACATTCGTGGAAGAGC
Organism: Bacteroidales bacterium UBA2716; assembly: GCA_002354005.1. Classification (GTDB taxonomy): domain Bacteria; phylum Bacteroidota; class Bacteroidia; order Bacteroidales; family UBA932; genus Cryptobacteroides. The sequence goes on along the minus strand of DEKS01000030.1, from coordinate 4,918 downwards.
GGGTCGATGATGATATACGTGTCTTTCACCTTCCCGGCCAGGAAGGCGTCTACGGCCTCCTTCTGCTTGATTTCCTTCACCTTGTCCAGAATTTGGGTGTAGTCGTGTTCGAAGGTGGCGGTATGGGCGGGGACAATCTTGTCTATCTTGATTACCTTGTACACCAGGTTGCCCGTTCTGCCCTGCAGGTAGCCTTCGTTGTCCTGCGACTCCACGGGCTCGGAGATTTCGCCCACCTTCAGGTCTTTGATGGCGGCATAATCGGCCGGTTTGAGCTGGTCGATCTCGAAGTAGGCGGAGCCGGTGGCAGGGTCGGCCATTTGGCCGCCGTTGGTGCGGGTGGCCGGGTCCTCGGAGAAGAAGCGCGCCGCCATGGTGAAACTGATTTCCCCCTCCAGGATTTTGCTGCGCAGGCTGTCCAGTTTGTGGAAGGCTTTCTCGCGGTCTTCCGCCGTGTACTGGGGTTTGATGAGGATGTGGCGGGCGTTGAACATATCGCCCTTCTTTTCAATGACTTCAATGATGTGGAAGCCGTCCGGGGTTTCCACAATCTGGGAGATGGTGCCGGGGCGCAGGGCCATGGCGGCATCCGAGAAGGCCGGCCAGAAGATGGACTTGGAGGCCAGGCCCAGCTCACCGCCACGACGGGCGCTGCCGGGGTCCTCGGAGTAGATTCGGGCCAGGGTGCTGAACTTTTCGCCGTTCATGATGCGTTCCCGCAGGCTCAGGAGTTTCTCCTTCACGGCCATGGCCGCCTTTTCGCGGTCCGGATACAGGCAAATCTGGCTCAGCTGATACTTCACGGGCACCACCGGGAGGTCTTCCGGGTCCGTGGCGTCCATGTACTGCTTTACGTCGTGCGGGGTTACCTCCGGCATTTTGCCGGCAATCTCCATGCGCTCCTGCTCCGTGAGGCTCTGCTCCTCAAGGGCTTTCTGCCATTCCTGGCGGAGTTTGTACAGCGGTTTTCCAAAGTATTTTTCCATCTCTTCATCGCCGCCCAGCTGCGTGCGGAACCAGTCTATGCGTTGTGCCAGGTTGCCCTGTACCATGTCGTTGTTTACGGTGAGGGAGTCTATTCGGGCCTGCATCAGGAAAATCTTGGCGTCCAGCATGTTCTCCAGCACTTCACAGCGGAGGTCCCGGTCCGACCCGGCGCCGGTGGCGCGCATTTGCTGCACCTCTGCCTCAATGTCCGACAGGAGGATGGTTTCTCCGCCCACGACGGCAACGGTTTTGTCCACAATGCCCTTGTACTTTTGGGCACTGAGCGTAAGGCATGCCAGCAAAGCGGCGGCTGACAGGAAGATATGTTTCATACTCAATAGATTACTAATTTTTTGTTCTTGCGGGCATTCTGCAGCACGTCCTGCTCCAGCTGGGTCTCCAGCTCATGTTTGCGGGAGCTCAGGATGAGGTCGCGGATGCGCGTGGTGCAGTATTCCAGCGGTGCCGTGCGGCCTTCCGGAATCATATCCACCAGGCAGGCCAGGTGCAGGACATTACCCTCGTCTGTCCATTCTACGAACTGGCCTTTCAGGGAGGCCATCATTTTCCCGTAGTCCATGCCCAGGTCCTGGGCCACAAGAAGGGCATCCTGCCAGGTGTTGGCGGCATCCACATATTTGATGGCGATGGTGGTGGACAGGTTGGCGGCCTCTGCGGCGCTTTTCTCGTCGTCCGAGGAAATGAGGGTACGCAGGGCGCTCAGTTTTTTGGAACCGGCGGGAAGAATGAGATAGCGCGCTTTTACAATGGGGCGTTCCAGGCGGAATTTGCCCGGGTTGGCGTTGTAGTACCGGATAATTTCTTCGTCGGTGACCAGGGTGTCCAGCCGCTGCTCGATGTAGCGCTGCTCATAGCGGAACTTCAGGAGCGTCCGGCGGTAATCTTCCAGTTCTGCCGATACGTCTTTCTCCGCTTCCGAGAGCTGTTCTTCCGCCATGTCCAGCAAGAGGAGGTCCTCTGCCCAGGCATTGATGTACTGGTGCGCCAGATTAATGCTGTCTTCCCGCGAAACGCCGGTGGGAATATAGCTTTCCAGCTGCTCACGGTGCAGGATGTGTGAGCCGGCACGGGCCACCACTTCTCCGCGGAGGAGTTCGGTGGCGGTTTCGGCAAGGGTGGAGGCTACCTTGCAGGAGGTTGCCGCCATCAGAAAAGCCGCTATGTACACGTACTTGCGCATGTATCCCGCAAAGATACTAAATTTCTTCCATTAATAGCTTCAACAAGTGGGCCAAAACGGCGCGAACCTCCTTGGGGGTGGCTGTGGTGTGGTTGGTCATGATGGAGAGAGTAACCTCGGGCGTGCCGTCCGGAGCCAGGATATAGCCGGAGTAGCAGAGGACCCCGTCCATGGAGCCGCTTTTGATGCAGATGCGTTCGCGGCCGGCCTGGCTGGGCAGGAGCGCGCTCAAGGTGCCTTCTCCCGGGTGGGGAAGCGAGGAGAGGAAGGCGCCGAAGGCGGGGCTTTGCTGCATGGCCTGCAGGAAGCCCACCATCCATTCCGGCGACACGTAGTTCATGCGGGACAGGCCGCAGCCGTCTACCTGACGCACGCCGTCCGGGTCTACGCTAAGCTCCGTAAGTACCTGGCGCTGAGCGACCAGGCAGCTGTCAAAGAGGGCCACGCCGGTACGGTCTTCGCCCATGGCGCGGAACAGGGCTTCCGCGTAGAAGTTGTCGCTGCGTACGTTGGTGATGCGGGCAATGTCCGCTATCGGGGCCGATACGGTCTCGCCCAGCACGGTTGGCTCGCCGGCCTTTTCTTCGGGAACGAAACTGCCGGGGCGGATGTGCCCGCTGCGGTCCACATCGGCATAGCTGCCAGTGACCTCCCAGCCGGTGTCCTGCAGGTATTTCCGGAAGTAGTAGGCGCAGGTGAGGGCCCCGAACTTGTTGGCAAAATGCTCGGTCTTGGGCTTGCGGTCGGTGGCGAAAGAGCCGCGGAGCTCTGCATGCGGGGCCAGGTCCGTGGTGTACAGGTACAGGCTGTTGCCGGTGCCCGCAGGCCCGGTTATGCTGTAGTTCCGGAAATGCAGCCAGGGGGTCTGGGGATAAGTCTGCTCCACCCGGACCGGTTCTCCGGGCGTTGCTGCGCGCACGGCAAAGTCGATGGCGTTGGCGTAAAAACTTAGCGCATTGGTTCCGGTTCCGTAATAGGTGCCAATGTCATCGTACCCCCAGGTGCGGTGCTCCAGGTTGCCTTCGAAGGCGGTTCCATCGCCCACAATCCGGCCATGGATGGCCTGGATGCCCGCTTCCTTGAGTAACGATTTCCATTGGCGGAAAAGCGTGCCGACGTCGGTGGCGATACTGTCCCGGGTGCCCAGAGTGGGGTCCCCGTGACCGATAATGTACACATCTCCTTCCAGCACGCCATCCCTGATTTCTCCGGTGTACCCGAGTTCCGTGCGGAAGCGGCCGTCCGGACCAAAATAGTGGAGCGCCGTGCCGGTGGTGACCAGCTTCATGTTGGAGGCCGGGACCATGCGCCGGCTCTGATTCAGGCTCACCAGGGTGTGTCCATCGCGGTGGACGGCCAGGGCGCCCCACACGGCGTCCTTGAGCACACCGCTGTGGGACTGGCGGTTCGCATATTGCTGGGCCGGGGTCTGCGCACTGGCGTGCACCAGGACCAGGAGGGCTCCAAGGAAGGCTGCAAATTTTTTCATCATCGTACGGTATATTGGGTTAGCCGGCCGTTTTTCCAGCGCATGTCCACGGTTTGGCCGGTGCGGGTACGGAGGCCTTTTACCCAGCCGTCTGGCCAGGCTTGGGGCAGGGCAGGGAGGGGAATGATCCGGTCCGGGGTGGATTGCAGGAGCATTTCCGCCACGCCCGCAGTGCCGCCCAAGTTTCCGTCTATCTGGAACGGGGGATGGGCGTCCAGGAGGTTGGGGTAGGTGCCGCCGCCCCGGCGGGCGTCCTGTCCGGTGTAGCCATCCGGGCTCACATAGCGGAGCAGGCGGCGGTACATGCGGTAGGCGTTTTCTGCATCGTGGAGGCGGGCATAGAGGTTCACGCGCCAGCCGCAGCTCCAGCCGGTGGTTTCAAATCCCTTGATTTCCAGGGTTTTGAGGGCGGCTAAGGCCAGGGGCGTTCCGGCTGCAATCTGGTGGCCGGGGTACACGCCAATCAGGTGGGACTGATGGCGGTGCCAGGGCTCCGGCTCTTCCCAGTCGTGGTACCATTCCTGCAGGGCACCGTTCCGGCCCACGTGGTAGCCACGCAGGCGGGGAAGGGTGGCATCGACCCGCTTTACAAAGGCGGTTTCCCCCAGCTCACGGGCGGCCGCGGCGGCGTCGGTGAGGCACTCGCGGACAATGGCCAGGTCTGCCGTGACTCCATAGGCGCTTCGGCCCTTATAGCCGTCCGGCGTCAGGTACAGGTTTTCCGGGGAGGTGCCGGGGGAGGTGATGTATTCGCCTTCCTTTTCCACCAGGATGCCTAAGCAGAACTGCGCGGCGCCCTTGAGGACGGGATAGTCACGTTCCAGCGCTTCCCGGTCCCGGGTGAACAGCCAGTGCTCCCAGATGTGGGTGCTCAGCCAGGCACCGCCCAGGTTCCAGTTGGCCCAGGAGGGGTCTCCGCTGCCTTCTCCCACGGGACAGGTCATGGCCCAGATGTCGCTGTTGTGGGCCTCGCACCAGCCTTCCTGTACCCCGTAATAGTTCCGCGCCGTCTGCCTGCCGTTTCGGGACAATTTGTGCAGGAAGTCCAGGAGGGGGGCATGCAGTTCCGGCAGGGCGGTGCTTTCCGCCGGCCAGTAGTTCTCTTCCAGGTTGATGTTGGTGGTGTAGTTGCTGCTCCACGGCGGGGTGAGGCTTTCGTTCCACAGTCCTTGCAGGTTGGCCGGAACGCCTTCCGTGCGGGAACTGGCAATGAGCAGGTATCGGCCATACTGGAAATACAG
>DEKS01000134.1:6477-20476 GCA_002354005.1 Bacteroidales bacterium UBA2716 | reverse complement strand
AGCACGCCGGGCATGGCGGGATTACCCAGCCCGAAGAAGGCGAAACGGAACACCCAGGCGAACATGGCGATGAGCATCACGTTCTTGATGCCGAATTTCTTCATGGCAAAGGGGATGAGCAGGATGCAAAGGGTTTCCGATGCCTGCGAAATGGCGATAAGGGCATTGGAATTTTTGACGGCAAACGTATTGGCCAGCGCCGGGTCTGCGGCGAAGGAGCCCAGGAAGGTATTGGCATAGCCGTTGGTAATTTGCAGCGAAGCGCCCAGCAGCATCGAGAAAATGAAGAAGATGGCAAACTGGGTGTCCTTGAACAAGCTGAAGGCCTTGAGGCCAAAGGCATCGGCCAGGGTCTCGTTCTTTTTGCTCTTGTCGATCGGGCAGGCAGGCATGGTGAGCGCGTATCCGCACAGAATCAGGGACAGGATGCCCGAGGAGATGAGCTGCGTGTAGCTGTTCTGCATGGCCACACCGCCAATGTGCAGGAAGTTGGTCAGCAGCATGCTGCAGATGAAGCCTACCGTACCAAACACGCGGATGGGCGGGAACTCCTTCACCGGGTCCATCCCTTCCTTGGCCATGGCGTTATAGGACACGGAATTGACCAGGGCGATGGTGGGCATGAAGAAGGCGACGCTGAGGCTGTAAAGGATGAACAGGGGAGCGAACTGTACTTGGTCCCCGGAAATCATGCAGTAAACGCCGGCTCCGGCCATGAACAGGCCGGCAAAGCCGTGACACATGGACAGGACCTTCTGGGCTTCCATTTTTTTGTCGGCCACGATACCCATCAGGGTGGGCATAAAGATGGACACGATGCCCTGCATGGCAAAGAACCATTTGATTTGCGAGCCCAGGCCGATATTGCCCAGGTAGCGGCCCAGGGAGGTGAGATAGGCGCCCCAGACGGCAAACTCCAGGAACAGCATCGCGACGAGCTTGATGGTAACGGGTTTAATCTTCATTTGCATATCAGAATGTGTTATTATATGTCCGATGGTTTTCAATCATACAAAAATACAAATATTTTCCGTATTTTTGCAGTATAAAAAAGAATTGATGTTCAAATTCCAACGCATAGCAACAGACCCGTCCTCCGCCGCCCGCGCGGGAGTCATCTCCACGGACCACGGGGAAATCCGGACCCCCATCTTTATGCCGGTGGGTACTGTAGGTTCCGTTAAAGGCGTATATCACAGGGACTTGGCGCAAGATATCAAAGCCCAGATCATCCTGGGAAACACCTATCACCTGTACCTGCGTCCGGGCCTGGACACCTTATATAAGGCCGGAGGCCTGCACAAATTCGAGCATTGGGACGGTCCCATCCTCACGGACAGCGGCGGTTTCCAGGTGTTCTCCCTGGCGCCCATCCGCAAACTCACGGAGGAAGGCTGCAGATTCTCCTCCCACATAGACGGCAGCAAGCACATCTTCACGCCGGAAAACAACGTAGATACCCAGCGCATCATCGGGGCCGATATCGTCATGGCCCTGGACGAATGCTGCCCCGGGGATGCCGACGAGCGCTACGCCGCCAAATCCCTCAAACTCACGCAGGGCTGGCTGGAACGCTTCGCCCGTCATTTTGACCGGACGGAGCCGTACTACGGCTATCAGCAGGTGATGTTTCCCATTATTCAGGGCTGCGTGTATCCGGAACTCCGCCGGCAGGCCGTGGAGCATGCCCTCAAACTGGACAACGCCAACCGCGGCGGCTATGCCGTAGGCGGCCTGGCCGTAGGGGAGCCCACGGAAAAAATGTATGAGATGCTGGAGGTGACCTGCCCGCTGCTGCCGCAGGACAAACCCCGCTACCTGATGGGCGTGGGAACCCCCGCCAATATCCTGGAGGGCATTGCCCGCGGCGTTGACATGTTCGACTGCGTCATGCCCACCCGCAACGGCCGCAACGGCATGCTTTTTACCTGGGACGGCATCCTGAACATGCGCAACGCCAAGTGGACGGACGACTTTACCCCGCTGGATCCGCTGGGCACCTCTTTCGTAGACAGTTACTATACCCGGGCCTATATCCACCACCTGTTCATCGCCAAGGAAATGTTCGCCGCCATGGTGGCCACCGAGCACAACCTGGCATTCTATTTGGATTTGGTGCGCGTGGCCCGCGAGCACATCGTCCGGGGAGATTTCCTTGCCTGGAAAAACGCCACGGTGCCCAAACTCATGCAGCGCCTATGAGAATCCAAGGGCTCCAAAAACTGGACTGGTACATTATCCGGAAGTTCCTGGTGACGTTCTTCGTCTCCATTGCTTTCCTGTCCCTGATTATCGTCATCTTCGATATCAGCGAGAAAATCGAGGACTTTGTGCGAAAGGAAGCCCCGATCCGGGAGATCGTCTTTGACTACTACGTCAACTTTGTCCCGTATTTTGTGAACCAGTATTCGCCCATGTTCGTGTTCCTGACGGTGATTTTCTTTACGTCCAAGATGACCCAGGACTCGGAAGTGGTGGCCATGCTCTCCAGCGGAATCAGTTATCACAGGCTCATGGTGCCTTATCTGGTATCGGCCACCATCATCGCCCTCTTGTCCCTTACGCTGAGTCTGTGGATACTGCCCCATGCCAACGCCACGCGCGTGCAGTTTGAACAGAAGTACAATCCCTGGAGAAAAGTGAAGATGGGGCACGACATGCACTACAAACTGGAGGACGACCATTTTGTGTATATCGAGAGCTTCAGCGCTTACAACAATACGGCGTACAATTTCACGCTGGAAGACCTTTCCACCGGCCGTCTCACATCCAAGCTGACGGCGGAAAGTGCTCAGTATGATACCGTTACGGGCGTGTGGAAACTCCGCAACTGGTTCATCCGGGACTACGACGAAGGCATGGGGGACCACATCCGTTCCGGGCGTCAGCTGGATACGGTCATCAGCCTTACCAAGGACGATTTTTTCCGCAACCGCTACACCATCCAGGAACTGAACAAGAAGGAACTGGACCAGCTGATAGAAACGCAGAAAATGCGCGGCGACGCCTCTGTGAACATGTCGCTCATTGAGAAGAACAACCGCTATTCGCTGCCTTTCAGCGCCCTCATCCTCACCATCATCGGCGTGGCGCTGTGTACCAAGAAAAAGCGCGGCGGCATGGGCTGGAACCTGGCCGCCGGAACGGCACTGGGTTTTTCCTACATCCTGTTCATGCAGTTCAGCGAAATGTTCGTGATTACGGATACGCTCCCGGCGGGAATCGCCATCTGGCTCCCCAACTACCTGTATACCATCATTGCCATTGTCCTGTACATCAAAGCTCCCAAATAATGAAGGTACAAATTGTCAATCGTTCGCCCTATCCCTGCCCCTCATACGCTACGGCGCAGAGTGCCGGCATGGACCTCAAAGCCAACCTGAAAGAGCCGGTGGTGCTGCAGCCGCTGCAGCGCATGCTGGTCCCCACGGGCCTGTATATCGCCCTTCCGGAGGGCTATGAGGCGCAGGTGCGCCCCCGTAGCGGCCTGGCCATCAAGCACGGCATTACCGTACTCAATACGCCGGGAACGGTCGATGCTGACTATCGCGGGGAGGTGTGCGTCATCCTGGTGAACCTGAGCCAGGAGCCCTTTGAGATTGTTCCGGGGGAGCGCATCGCCCAAATGGTCATTGCACGCCACGAACAGGTGGAATGGGAGGAGGTGGAAGTTTTGGACGAAACAACGCGGGGCGCCGGCGGTTTCGGCAGCACCGGGAAATGACCCTTGTCATTCTGAACGAAGTGAAGAATCTATGAATATCAGCGAATTATACGACATCTTCCTGCACAGTGCAGGCGTGAACACAGACACCCGTACCATCCGGGAAAACCAGCTTTTCGTGGCCCTGAAAGGGGAGAATTTTGACGGCAACGCCTTTGCCCTGCAAGCCTTGGAACAAGGGGCTTGTTATGCCGTTGTGAGCGACACGGTGGAGGCCGATGATTCGCGCCTCATCAAGGTGCCGGACACCCTGGCCGCCTTGCAGGCACTGGGCGCTTACCACAGGCAGCAACTCGCCATTCCCGTGATCGGCCTTACCGGTACCAACGGAAAAACCACCACCAAGGAGCTCATCCGCAGCGTCCTGGCTGCCAAATACCGCGTGGTGGCCACGGAGGGCAACCTGAACAACGATATTGGCGTTCCGCTGAGTGTGCTCAAAATAGGGGAGGATGCCCAGATCGCCATCATTGAGATGGGCGCCAGCCATCCGGAAGACCTCAAACCGCTGTTAGCCGTTTCCCAGCCCACCCACGGCCTTATTACCAATGTGGGCAAGGCGCACCTGGAGGGCTTTGGCAGTTACGACGGCGTCAAACATGCCAAGGGGCTCTTGTATGACTACTTGAAGGCCCACGACGGCATTGTCTTCGCCAATGGGGACGATGCTGTCCTGCAGGAGATGCTGTGGGAGCGGGAACTCAGCTGTATCGCCTACGGCATGAAAGACGTCACCGTGCTGCCGTCGTCGCCGGAACATCCTTTCCTGCGAATGGAATTCCCGGACTGCCTGCTGGAAACCCACCTGGTTGGTGCGTACAACGCTGCCAACATCCTCGCTGCCCTAAAAATTGGCTGGTTCTTTGGTGTCCCGCGCAAGGATGCCATGGAAGCCATCGCTTCATACGTTCCTTCCAATAACCGCTCACAACTGGTTAAAACACAGAAGAATACACTGATTGTAGATGCCTACAACGCCAACCCCTCTTCCATGGCGGTGGCCTTGGACAACCTGGCGCTGGTGGAGGGCCGAAAAGTGGCGCTTCTGGGTGCCATGCGAGAACTTGGCGTGGAGTCAGACGAGGAACATCGCAAGGTGGTGGCCCGCCTCAAAGGCACGGAAGCGTATCTGGTGGGAGAAGAATTCATCCGGGCGGCCGCGGGCTCCGGTATCCGGGCTTTTGCCACGTCCGATGAACTGGCCGCCTATCTGCAGGAGAATCCGCTGCAGGACTGCGTGGTGCTGGTAAAAGGTTCCCGCAGCACCCGGATGGAGAAGGTTATAGCTTCGCTTTAACAATCAGGTAATGCGTGAGGCAGGCGATGGCCGACCCCACCGCCGTGCCAAAGCATGCACCCACCACAATGTCGCCCAGGAAATGGGCGCCTACCATGATACGGCTGCTGGCAACCAGGGCGGCCCACACGAAAACGCCTATCCCGTAGATGCGATACTTATGCTCCGGACGATTGAGCTGAAAACCCAGGAAGGAGGAACTGGCAAGGCCGAAGGTATTGGCCGCATGGCCGCTGAAAAAGCCAAACAAGTGGCCGGTAAGCCCGTAGGGGAGGCGTATGCCGTGGGCCATCATCCAGGAATTGTAACAGGGACGCAGCCGCTCCACGCTGTCTTTAACCGCATTGCAGCTTTGGTCGACGCACACCACCATGAGAATGCAGGACAAAAAGACGGCCAGACCCTTTTTCCAGCCCAGTTCCTTGAACAAAAACACCGTTAGAATGAGGTAGGCCGGATACCAGAACTTGGTATCCGAGAGCATGAGCCAGAAGGGGTCCCAGGTGGTGTTTCCCAGGTTATTCAGCCACAGGGTGGTGTGCTGGTCCCATTGGATGAGTTGGTCAAGGGTCATGGATTCAGGGCTTTCCAAAGCATTTCTTTGAGCTCGTTCAGGCCGGTCTGGGCCACGGACGAGATAAACACGTGGGGAATGTCGGAGGGCAGCTTTTTCTCTATTTTTGCCCGCTGCTTTTCGTCGATGAGGTCTGTCTTGGTAACGGCCAGCACGCGGTCTTTCACCAGCAGTTCCGGATTGTATTCCTCCAGTTCCTTGAGCAGAATCTTGTAGCCTTTGGTGACATCCGGCTCGTCTGCCGCCACCATGAACAGCAGCACGGAGTTGCGCTCAATGTGCCGCAGGAAGCGCATGCCAATTCCTTTTCCCTCATGCGCGCCCTCAATGATGCCGGGAATGTCCGCCATCACAAAGGAGCGGTTGTCAAAGTAGCGCACAATGCCCAGGTTGGGCTCCAGCGTAGTGAACGCATAGTTGGCGATTTTGGGTTTGGCCGATGTGATGGCGGCCAGGAGGGTGCTCTTCCCGGCGTTGGGGAAGCCCACCAGGCCCACATCGGCCAGGACTTTGAGTTCCAGGATGAACCAGCCTTCCTGACCATCTTCGCCGGGCTGCGCGTAGCGCGGCGTTTGGTTGGTGGCACTCTTGAAGTGGTCGTTGCCCCAACCGCCCTTGCCGCCCTGGCACAGGATGTATTCCTGGTCTTTTTCTACCAGTTCGGTGATGACTTCTTCGGTTTCGGCATCCTTTACCACCACGCCCTGGGGTACTTCCAGGATAATGTCGGCCCCGTTTTTGCCCCGTTTGAGGGCCTCCGCACCGTTGCCGCCGTTGTCGGCCCGCACCACCTTGCGGTAGCGCAGGTGGATGAGGGTCCAGAGCTGCGGATTCACCTTGAGGATGATGTGACCGCCACGGCCGCCGTCGCCGCCGTCCGGTCCGCCCTTGGGTACGTATTTGGCCCTGTGGAGGTGGGCACTGCCGGCTCCTCCGTGCCCGCTGGCACAGAAAATCCGGACATAATCGATGAAGTTGGATTCTGCCATAACGCCTTCCTTAATGCTTTTTGCAAAGGTAACGATTCTTTTCGATTTCCCGAAACGCCGCTTCTCCCGTCCTTGTTTTTGCCCAATTTTGAGGACGAGACCCTGTTTTTCCTCCTGTCGTCCTCATTTTGACCCATTTTTAAGGACGGGATTGTCATTTCGAGCGAGCGGAGCGAGTCGAGAAATCTCCCAGCCCGTCATGTCCGGCTCCGATCGGGCATCTCCTTGTCCAGGCGACTTTGGGCGCCCCTTCGGTCAGCAGTCGAAAAAGGAGCTCACCCGGTCGCTTGACGGCTAACTCCTCCCTTTTACGGGCACTTCGGCCCGTAACGGTCGTCAAACACACGCCGTCATGCCCGCCTTTGTGCCGGAAGGCCTTATGACTGACGTCAACGGCCTTTCGTCCCAAATTCGGTCACTGCTCCCTGCGCACCCTCCCGCACGGACCCTTTTCGCCAATTCCCTCCGGGGCATCCCAAAGCCCCCCTGAGCTCATAGCAACCATCCTTCGGAACTACTTCGACATCCGCGACAACTCCCACATTGTTGCCCATACCTATTGTGAGGTGGACTACTTCCGAAAAGATTCTGCCGATTCCCGGCCACAGCAGGTGAAATCTTAGAATCGGAAAGAATTTCCCTCATTCCCTCACTTCCATCATTCCATCAAGTGATGGAACTGGACTTCATACCACCTTGCATGGAACATCGGGGCTGCCGGCCACCAGCTGCTTCACCCGCTCGTTTTCTTCCTCTCCGGGCAACAGGCTGCGCACGCCTAACGCGACTTCTTCCGGCAGCGGATACACATTGAAAAAACCTTTCAGCGTGTCCACGATGGCCCTTGCCAACGCCTCAACACTGTATTCCTCCTTGCGGAAACCCTTCCAAAAGGGAATGTCCGATTCTCCTTGGTAACAGTATGCCTCAAACTTGTAATGGGTATCACTGTCGCGGCTTTTCAGGTAGATATAAAGGCGCAGCCTCTCACGCCGCTCCTCTTTCACCTGGATCCCATACTCCTGCAGGCGCTTCTTCGCCCATTCATAGGTAAATGGAAAACTCTCCGTAGTGTCCGATTTCAAGCACTCCAGGATGGCCGGATGGAACCAGCTCACCGTATCACCGGCCCGTCCCACGGGAATGGTATCCTCAAAGCATCGGCATTCATCCCGGACTATACCTTCCTCGTCGATGGGGTAGAACACCGTGTCCGTCGCAACCCTTTGGAGCGTACCGGACATGTTCAGATGCCCGTGCTCATCCTCCTCCACCTCCACTTCACCCGGCGAAAGATACATAGTGGCCGAATGCAAAAAGAAAAGCTCGCTATCCACGGAGTACATAACCCGTGGCTGCGCCATGGGAAGGATGTTGGTGTTCACGTGGAGGTTCATATGGAAGGTAAATCGTTCCTTTACGTTTGATTATGGCTACTTGCTTTTAAATTGAGCTAAGAGGTCTTATTCTCTCAGCATAATCTGCCCACGATGCCTTATAATCATCTACCGCCTCATCAGGTACGTAAACAGAGCATGGACAGTTGTTAAAGTGATTCGAACCGGATAGCATCGGCACGGTTGAAGTCCTAATGATTACGCGCTTTAAATTCTGGCACCAATTAAAAGCACTGGACTCAATCACATGAACATTTTTGAAGTCAACTTCTTCCAAAGCATTGCAATCATTAAATGCCTGGGAACCTAACGTCCCGAATCCGGATGGAAATGTTATTTTCTTCAAGGCCTCACAATACATAAAAGTGCGGTATTGGACATTTAGCATCGACTCCGGCATATTGATACTTTCAAGTGAGGTGCATCGTTCAAATGTTTGTCTTAATAATGCAGTCCCTTCATTAAGGGTTACCTTTTTCAGAGCGGAACAATAAATGAATGTGCCCTCTAGGCTATACACACTACCAGGAATTGTCACCTCTTCCAAAGAAGTACAGAAAGAGAAAACGCCTCCAAGTTCAGTGATGGTTGAGGGTAACTTGATATCTTTCAAAGAAATGCAATTTCGGAATGCATAGTCTTTAATACTTGTGATATTAGAGGGAATATCGATTGCCTTAAGACCTTCACAATACTCAAATGTGGAAGTCTCAATAACGGATAAGCCGGGAGGTATGGTGAATTCAGTCAGGCTTTTACACCCATAAAAAGCTTTCGCTCCAAGTGTAACCAACGTAGAGGGCAGACTGATGGTCTTCAAGTGAGAACATCCCTGAAAAGCTCCTGCCTGTATGTATTCAACATTCTGTCCGCCAACTACTGCCTCAAGTGAAGTGCAGTTGAGGAATGCGGCCTGTCTAATCTCCGTAACGCTATTGGGAATAGTAATTCGTTTCAGGCCGGAACATCCTTCAAATGTGTAAGGCATCAAGATGCCTATTGTCTGGGGAATAATGACTCCATTCAGCTTTGTGCATCCTTCAAAAGTAGATGCCCCTAGCCAACTCAATGATTCAGGAAGTGAAACATTGGTAAGTTCGGTACAATTACGGAAAGCGTCAGTATTGATCCGTTCTACAGAAGCCGGGATAACTAATGATGTAAGTCCGGTGCATCCCATGAATGCTCCAGCACTAATCTCTTTTACTGTGTTAGGAATATGCGCTTCTGTCGCACTTTCACTGCAGTTAGCATATATTAAGGAATTATAGATCTCGGCTTTTACGCCATCAAAAGCGTAGTCACCAACTTCTTTTACACTTTCAGGAAGATTGATATTAGTTAGGGAGGCACATCCTTTAAAGGCATAGTTCCCGATTTTTTTCAAAGAACCGGGGAGTGCAACATAAACGAGATTACTATATCCCATAAATAAGCCTTCACCAATACTCTCAAGGCCGTTCGGGAGAATAATAGCCTTCAATTTGTCTTTATCATTCTCAAATGGATTGTACTGCAAATCTTTATTGTAGGTGAAGTATTTAGTAGGATAAATGTAATAATCACCGCGTTTCTCATGATAGCTCTCAATGGGGTTCCCATCAACTGTTTGGTACCAGATTTCTGTGCTTGGTGCTCCAGGGGTGAATTCGCCATTGATGTCGAGGACTTGACCCCATACTGAGCGCTTTACTACAATCTCTTTGTCAAGTGATTTCGTACAGCAAAGCTGCAGGCCGGTTTTAGGGTCATCTTTATAGAGCTGGAAGGTAATACCACTACTCAATGTTTGTGGTATTATACCTACATAATATGCTTTCCCCGGTTTAAATTTACCATTCTTCGGCATTATTGAAAGAATGGGCTGTGAACTATCGTAAACGTTCCCTTTTATATCATAAGGGATTCTGTCGTCTCCTACATAGAAAGACACCTCGCCCGTTAACAGTTCATCTTTTTTGCCAATAATTTCAATTCGGTTGATGTCCGGGTCAGTAACTGAAAACCGTACTCCACCAAGGATATTTTTGAAAACAAGGCTTTCATCTTTAGTGACGGCGAAAGCAGGGAAACCAGATGCCTCACTATCGTCTGAAACACTGAGTTGGGAAGGAAGGTGGATGTGGAATAGCAGATTATCCTGGGTGACACCGAAATCAAATGTCGATGCATAAAAGGTGACATCAGTATTATTGAAATCATAATCCGGGAAGAATCCTTTAAACGTAGCCTTTTCTACGGGCTCTGTATTTGTTGAAGTGAATATAGTCATTCCGTACTCGAAAGACCAGACATATATCCTGGTCTGTGGCGACCAAAGAATGGAGTAATCTTCTTCGTTGACTACATTCTTCGTGGCACCGTCATGATTCCATGAAGCATAAAAGGTGAATTCCTTCCCGCCAGTGGGTACAGACTCGCTCATTCCTGATTCTTTATTGCATGAAGCAAGTGCCGCCAAAGTGAGCATAATGGCGGGAACCGAAAATAATACGGTGTATATCTGTTGTTTTACTCTTTTCATTTCCTTATCCTCCTACCAAGTTTCAACGGTGGTACCTTCATTTGTCCCATCTTCATCCACCTTGCATACAAAGGAACAAGTGGCTGTTTTCCCTGCGACTGTAACGGTTATCGTGGCCTCACCATTCCCAACTCCGGTTACGAGACCTGTCTCAGAAACGGTTACTACATTCTCATCTGAGCTCTTCCATTGAATTATATCATAATCCGCAGTCTCTGGCATCACTGTAACAGTCAACTGGATCTGCTGGTTCTTCTTAATGGAAACTGTGCTTTTGTCAAGCTGTACAGATTCAACGGGAACATAAACCTGAATGCTGCATGTAGTTTTAACATCAGTAGTATAGCTGCAAATCGGTGTTACAGTGATAACTGCGGAGCCTTTCTTTTGGGCCGTTACATATCCTTCGTTATCAACCCCCGCAATACTACTATCACTGGTTGCCCAGTTCAAACCAATGTAAAGAGCATTGTCAGGGGAAATGGTCGCAACCAAATGAATTCGCTCATTTATTGCCAGTTTGACATCGGTTTGGTTTAGAGAAAGGCTTTCAACTTTTATAAGCTTTGAGACAACCACTTTACATTCTGCGGTTGCAGACCCTGCTATAGCTTTAATCTGTACGGTCCCTTCTTTCTTGGCAGTAATATTCCCGCCATCTACTGTCGCAATTGAATTATCAGAACTACTCCAGGTAACCGTTTTATCAGTAGCGTCTGCAGGAGAAACTGTGGCTATAAGGGTCAGAGATTCCCCTTCATAAAGGGAAACCTCATTCTTGTCCAACTGGATCCCACTTACATCAATTACCCCCTTCTTAACCGTCACAGAGCAGGTCCCGGTTTTACCTCCGCAAGAAGCCGTAATGCTTGAGGTTCCATCAGAAACAGCACTAACATCTCCCTCTTGACTGACAGTTGCTACAGATGGATTGGCTGAGGTCCACCTAATACTCTTGTCAGTGGCGTTGGATGGCAAAATTGTTGCATTTAGCTTTTTCGTTTCGCCAATTTCCATCTCAATAGTCTCCGGTAAAACAGATACAGAAGAGACGGCGATATCCTGCTCGACTTTTTTAGTCTCGCAGGAGAAGAATACGGGTAAGACCAACGAAAAGGCAATACCAGCAATAAATCTTCTTCTCATGAGAAAGTACATATTATGTTCAAGTTTGATGTGTTGCGCAAAGTTACGTTTTTGGTCCGATGATTCCAAACAGTCAGCGATTATCAGAAAAATTCTTAACGATGGCAACACCATGCGCATCACTCTTGCCCAAGCGTGCTTTATCTTTGCCTCCATGACACCCCAAGACCCATTCATCATCGCCCCGCCGCCCACGGAGGTCCCGGACTACGTCTGGTCCCCGCGCTATGATAGGCCGTGCTATCTCCCTGGAAGGCCCTCAAAGAAGCCAAAGGACACCGGCCGAAGGATTTCCCATCCCGATGCCGAATCGGCCCTACAGGCTGTAAAGAAAGCCTGCCGCTCCCATCCCGGCCGATGGTTCGGCCGAAGCTCCACGGGTACCGGGTCGCCGGCATTCCTGGTGTATGAGGGAAGCAAGGTCATCGAGCGTCATGTGGTGGGCAAATAGCGGAAATTGCTCATTTATCAATTTTTATTCGTACTTTTGTAACGCCAAGTGCCGGGAAGGTTTCCCGGTCCCCGGCCGACATATTTGATGAAAGTGTCATCGCTTTTGTCCTTGGGAGAAATCTGGTAAATTTCATGCGATCAAGGATAAGCAATTACATTCATCACCCTGTATGGAGTAGGTTGCCCCTCGTGGCATCACCATACTCGGTGTGGAGTATTGTTTATTTGATCGCGGCTTACCAGAGCCTCTCCCAGATAAACGCCGTACTCCACACTTTTTTTGTGCCGATTACCTGACAGTTCTGGCCCTGCGCCACAAAGAAATAGGGGAGCCATCCCCACCGCCAGTGTTACGGGTTTCCCGTGGCATACTTGTTCTTAGAACGGAAGAGACCCCCGGTTACCGTACATTGACCCCGGGTCTCTTCTTATTTGTGGGGAGGGAGGAGGAGGCTCGGAGTTGAGGCGCGGGAGAGAAATAGAAACCGAAGCCTCGCATGAAGTGGGGCTTCGGTCATACCTGAGCGGTATCACTGCCGGGACAGTGCCATGGTGGCGTTTAAGCAGGAGAAAGTCCCGTAGTGTCTATTTTTCCAAGGCTTTTAAGTGTTTTTTCAAATAAAGCTGATAAAGAGACATTTGCGGCCCACCATCCAGAGGGGTCACATACGCTGTTTTAGCCCCCAGTTCATTCGCATTGGTTACCCTGGCGCAATTGGTTGAATTAAGTATGATGACCGGCCATACTTGTTCCTTTGAAGATGCCATATCAGCATACTCGCGAAGCGTCTCAATAGCATCTTCCTTCGAACTGCCGAGGTATACATCTCCAGTGGTAAGGGAATAGTAATAGGAAGCGCCCCATTTTCTCACCTGGCCACCTACGACTACGCTTGTTGCTTTTTCGGAATTGCCAGCAGCATTTTTGGCTTCAGTGACTGAATTCCAGGGCCCACCTTGTGGATTCTCCAATTGACCGATTAGCCAATTCAACAGTGACTTATGCAGATACACATCACCGGCACGGTCAGGCGTGGACAAGGCGATGCCGTTGTAAACCATACTGGCCGTATATGAGTTGCCACTCCAGGACTGGAAGGTGACATTCTGACTCTTGACCACTTCAACCAAAGAAGCCAAATCATTCAGCGTTTTAAGGCTGCCGTCCTTTTCTTCGCCCAAATACATGATGAAAGCATTATCAAATGTATTGCTGGTATTAGAGAACAGGAAATATCCGTTTTCATCGATGCCAATACCGCAGAAGTTGTATGGATCCAGAGCGACAATCTTGTCGCGGGCTTCTACATTGGATATCGTAATCTGGCCGAGGGCCTTTGTCGATGTTAGAAACAAGCCTGCAAGGATAGAGCACAGTACAGCAATTCTCTTCATAAGATGTATCAGTTTGACGAAGCCAAAGTTACGACAAATGGCCGATGAATCCAAACAGTGAAGGACGATGGTAGCCTGATTCTCCGTAAGTGGGTAGTTCGTGCCGATGTCATAGCGGTCAGCCGTATCCGGCAGTCCAGCAGAGCTGGCCAGCCCAATACGTCTGGGTTCAATCAATGTATGCCCCCAGAGTAGCTGGACTCCTCCAGCCGCGATTGCGGGTGAAAGATGCTCTGGGGGTGATTTTTTGCAATCGCGGCAAAGAAAAGGGCCGATATGGGGGAAATCCTTGCCGCGGTTGCGTCTGGAAGCATCTCTGTGGCCGATTTCCTGCAATCGCGGCGTTCGGGGCCGGAACGGAGCGAAGCGAAGTGGAGTCCCCCAGGAGGGAATCCCTTCCGGCGCAACGGCGCAGGTCAGTGGGGTAAGCGTTTTTTTTTGCTGGTTGCTAATACGTTGATTCTCAATACTTTCCTGATAATCCTCGGCTCTTTTTGCGC
>DEKS01000134.1:0-6323 GCA_002354005.1 Bacteroidales bacterium UBA2716 | reverse complement strand
CTCCGTGCCCGCTGGCACAGAAATCCGGACATAATCGATGAAGTTGGATTCTGCCATAATACTTGCAAAGATAACGTTCTTTTTTGTCGAAAAAAAGTTTTATCTTTGTAAGTATAGATAAGAAGTATTAGCATATGCACGAATTACACGCGCCGGATTTTCCCGTTTCCGTTCCCGTTATGATTGCCTGGGCCGTCGGCCTTGTCCTTCTGAGCATCCTTTTTGTCACCCTTTTGGTGCGGTTGCTCAGGAAAGGGAAACGTGGGTCGCTCCTGACGGTGTTCACCTTTATCTTGCTGGCCGGTACCTGCATTCACGTCATTATGCTGGCCCGCTCAACCCATACCGTGACGGACGGCAACTGGATTCAGCTGTTCCTGATTTCCTCGCTGGCCTCGCTGGAAATGTTCATCGGCCATACCGTTGTCTTTGACGATATCATTGCGGCCGTGGTGTTCCGTGAGCCGCTCCTGCTGCTTTCGTACATTACGGTGTTCGTGCTGGCCATCCTGTTCACCATTTCACTGTTCTTCCTCATTGTCCCGCGCGGGTTAAAAGACGCCATCCGGCTCAGGATAAGGGGTTTACGGACTGCTAATGGCAAAAAGAAACTGCACATTTTCATGGGCGATACCCCCAGCGCATGCATCCTGGCCCAGAGCATCCGCAAAAGCGCCCCCGGAGACGAACTCCTGTTCATCCATTTCCCAGATCCGTCGGAGAAGGCCGGTGGGGAGCTTTCCATCGGGGAGGTGCTGCACGCCATGTTCTCCCGCCGTACGGAACGCAACCTGGCCGATGTCCTGGGGTACGACCACTTCATGTTCATCCGCGGCCAGCTTCCCACACCCTCCTGCCAGAGCGGCCTGGCGGAGGCAATCGGCATGCCGCTTCTGGATAAACTCCTGCAAAGCGCCAACTCCTGCGTGTACATTCTCTCGGACAACGAAGAACATAACTTCCGTTTCCTGCAGCTGCTCGTAAGCCAGTCCACCCTGAAAGCCAAAGTGTTCTGCTATAACCAGGATATCAACAACTATACGGCGTTGTACGCCAATGTGCATCCCCGCATCCGGCTTCTGAACAAGCAGGAACTGGTTTTTACCCAGGTGAAGCGGCAGGAGCCCGATCTGATGCCCGTCAATGTGGCTCCGCTGGTCCGCGATGCCGGCGGAAATTCCCTGGGCTACGTGTCAGAGGGGTTCAACGCCCTCATCGTAGGCTTTGGCGCCACCGGCCAGGAGGCCCTGCGCTTTATCCATGAATTCGGTTCTTTCGTGGGGCCGGACCTGACGCCCATGCAAAACAATTACTGGATTGCAGACCCCAGAATCGAGTATCTCAAAGGAGAATTCCTGAGCCGTACGCCGGCTTTCCGCTACGATGCCAATGTTACCTGGAGTGAGCAGCATACAGGCTCGGAGCGCTTCTGGCTGGACTTTTCCATGCAACTGCCCACCCTCAACTACGTGGTGATTTCCGTTGACGACGGTCACCTGAACGTAGAACTCGCCGTCCGCATGCTGCAGGATGCCGCGCGTTTCGGCAAGGACCTTTCCCGCCTGAAAATCCTGGTCAAGGCATCGGTGGAGGATTCGCAGCTTCCCGGCATGATTCAATACTATAACCGCAGTTTCTGCCCGGAAGGTGTGTCGGTTATCCATCCCTTCGGCCTCCCGTCCAGGGTGTGGAACCTGGACGTAGTAACCGGTCACGGACTCAAGGCCGAGGCCGTCCGCTACCGTGATGTTGCCGGCCGGATAACCGGCGTGCAGCCGGAAAGCTGGGACGCCCGCAGTCAGCGCATCCGCTTCCAGCCGGGCGTCGCCCTGGCCAACCAGCGGGAACTGCACCGCCGTCAGCTTATCGACATTGACGCCTGCCTGTATTCCCGTACCTTGTACGTGCTGGCCGGCGGTCGCATACCGGGGGAGAATGACCCCATGCTGCCCGTCCTGGCAGCCTCCATGCAGCAGTATTGGGTGAATGCCCTGGCAGTTCAGGGCTATATCCTGGGCATGGAAACGGACGAACTCAACCGCAGGCTGCCCGGCATGCTGTCCTATACGGATTTGTCGGAGGAAGAACAGGCGGAAGTTCGCACGGCTACGCGCATTGCGCTTACCTTTGTCGCGGAGGAAATGGGAAAATGAGCGTATTAGTCACGGATTTCAGCGGTACGTATGCTGCGCAGGGCTTCTTGCCCTGGCTGCAGGAACAGGCCGGGGAAGGGCTCGTCTATCGGGACTTCACCGGGCTGGAAGGCACGTGCTGTTACTGTGACGCACAAAAGGAGATCAATGAGGGTTTACCGGCGGAACTCCCGCGGCTGCGTTTTATCGACAGCGGGGATTACCATTATATGAGTCATCTGCTGGCCCTTCGGGAAACGCAGCCGTTCCACCTGGTGCTCCTGGACCATCATCCGGACAACCAGGAACCGGCCTTTGGCGGCGTGCTCAGCTGCGGCAGCTGGGTAAGCGCCATGCAGGCGGAAAATCCGCAGTTCAGGAGTGTGCTTGCCATCGGGCCGGACGCCTGCCCGGAAAACCTTCCGGAGGGCTGGCTGGAGCAAAGAAGGGGAGAGCGCGTCTATGTGTCGCTGGACAAGGACATCCTGGACCGCTCCTGGGCCCGTACGGACTGGTCCCAGGGTACCCATACGCTGGTTCAGGTGCAGGACCTGCTTACGCGCATCCTGGAGGCGGCTTCGGTGGTGGCGGTGGATATCTGCGGAGAACTGTCGCCGTCCAAAGGCGGCGGCCCGGAAGACCTCCGCATTAACTGTGAAACCAACAAAGCACTTTATACTCACGTAATTAAACACTTATAAGTATGGAAGAACTCAAAACCTGTCTGTACGACGCCCACGTGGCACTGGGTGCCAAGATGAGTCCCTTTGCAGGCTACATCATGCCCATCCAGTACAGTTCCATCACCATAGAACACAATGCGGTGCGGCAGCATGTGGGCATGTTCGACGTGTCCCACATGGGCGAGATTTTTGTGAAAGGCCCTCAGGCAGAGGAATTTATCAACCACATCTTTACCAACGACATCCGCGGCTATGAGCCCGGCAAGGTGCTCTATGGCATGATGTGCTACCCGGACGGCGGTACCGTGGACGATCTCCTGGTATACCGGGAGTACCTCGCAGACCATTTTCTCCTGGTAGTGAATGCCGCCAACATCGACAAAGACTTTGCCTGGATCCAGGAGCAGGCCAAGGGCTACGACTGCCGGCTGGACAACGCTTCGCCGCGTATCGGCCAAATTGCCGTCCAGGGTCCGGAGGCGGAAAAAACCATCATAGACGTGCTGGGATACAAAGAAGCGGCCGGCCTGTCTTTCTACACCTTCTGCGACGTAGAGTACAACGGGGAACGCCTTATCCTGAGCCGCACCGGCTACACCGGAGAAGATGGTTTTGAGCTCTATACCACCTGCGAGAATATTGTGGAAATCTGGGAAAAACTGCTCAAGGCGGGCGTACAGCCCTGCGGCCTGGGCTGCCGGGACACCCTGCGCTTCGAGGCCGGCCTGCCGCTGTACGGCGACGAACTCAGCCCGGAGATCAGCCCCGTAATGGCGGGCCTGGGCATGTTCTGCAAATATGAGAAAGACTTTATTGGCAAGGAGGCCCTGCTGGACCAGAAGGCCGGGAACCTGGCCCGTAAATTGGTGGGCATAGAGATTGAAGACAAAGCCATCCCGCGTGCCGGCTATCCTGTGGAAACCCCGGAAGGGGAGGAAGTGGGCGTGGTTACCACCGGTTACCATTCCATTTCCCTGGACAAGAGCATTTGCTTTGCCCTGGTAAACAAAGACTTTGCCGCCCTGGATACCCCCCTTTGCATCCGTATCCGCAAAAAAGTATTCCCCGGCAAGGTGGTCAAAAAGAGATTTTATCAAACTAACTACAAAAAATAACAATTATGTCCAAGATTATCGAAGGTCTTAAGTATTCCGAGTCCCACGAGTGGGTAAAGGTAGAAGGTAACATTGCCTATATTGGCGTAACGGATTTCGCCCAGAAGGAAATGGGAGATATCACCTATGTGGATATGCCCGAAGAAGGGGACGATGTCATTGCCGGCGAAGAGTTTGGTGCGCTGGAAAGCGTGAAGGCCTCTTCGGAACTCATCAGCCCGGTTTCCGGCACGGTGGTGCTCGTGAACGGAGAGCTGGAAGACGCTCCCGAGAAGGTGAACGAGGACGCTTATGGCGCCTGGATTATCAAGGTGGAAATGTCCCTGCCTTCGGAGTTGGACGCCCTGTTGGACGCCGCCGCTTACAAGGCCCATATCGGCGAATAAGATGGCTCAGTTACCGTATTTGCCTCATACGCAAGCGGATATCCAGGCCATGCTGGATAAAATCGGCGTAAAAAAGCTGGACGAACTGTACAGCGACGTTCCCGCCGAGTTCCTGCACAAGGGGGCCTATGCCCTTCCGCCCGCCATGAGCGAGCAGGAAATCCGCGACTGCTTTGCCTCCCTGGAGGCCATGAACGCCAAACTCAAGGTGTTTGTGGGCGCCGGTGCATACGACCATTACACGCCGGCGGTAATCCCGTACCTTTGCTCCCGCTCGGAGTTCCTTACTGCCTATACGCCGTACCAGTGTGAGATTTCGCAGGGAACGCTGCGCTATATCTTTGAGTATCAGAGCCTCATCTGCGCCCTTACCGGCCTGGATGTGTCCAATGCTTCGCTGTACGACGGCCCTACGGCCGCTGCAGAAGCCATGAAAATGGCCATCGCCTGCACCCGCAAAAAGACGCGTGTACTGCTTTCCAAAGGCCTCCTTCCGCACGTGATAGAGGTGGTGGAAACCTATGCCCGCTTCCATGGTGTGGAGATGGGCTACGTGCCCGTTGCAGACGGCCAGACCAGCCTGGAAGGCCTGAAGGCGGAACTGGCCAAGGACGATGTCGCCGGTGTCATTGTTCCGTCCATCAACCGCTACGGTATTGTGGAAGACCATTCCGGTTTTGCCGATGCCATCCACGCGGAGAAAGGGCTTCTCATCGAGTACTGCGACCCGTCGGCCCTGGCGGTGGTGAAAACCCCGGGCGAGTGGGATGCGGATATTGCCATTGGCGACGGTCAGCCCCTGGGCCTGCCTCTTTGCTACGGCGGCCCGTACGTAGGCTTTATGGCCGTGAAAAAGGACCATATGCGCAAGATGCCCGGCCGCATTGTGGGGCAGACGGTGGATAAAGAAGGCCGCCGTGTGTTTGTGCTCACCCTGCAGGCCCGCGAGCAGCATATCAAGCGGGAAAAAGCCACGTCCAACATTTGCTCCAACGAGAGCCTCATGGCCCTGTGGGTCACCATTTACCTGTCCCTGATGGGGCCGGAAGGCCTCAAGGAGGTGAACCGGCTCTCCAGCGACGGTGCCCATTACCTGTATAACGAGCTCCTGAAAACCGGCCGGTTCGAGGAAGTGTTCCCCGGCAAGCCGTTCCTGAAGGAGTTCGTGCTTAAACCCAAGCAGAACGGCCTCCAGG
Source organism: Bacteroidales bacterium UBA2716 (assembly GCA_002354005.1). Lineage (GTDB taxonomy): Bacteria > Bacteroidota > Bacteroidia > Bacteroidales > UBA932 > Cryptobacteroides. The sequence continues at coordinate 811 of DEKS01000134.1, read as the reverse complement.
AGCGTCTGGAAAAGGCGGGCTTCTTTGCCGCCCTCCCCACGGAGGAAGGCTATGTGAGTTTCTGCGTTACGGAAAAACGGACCAAGGCGGAGATCGACGCCCTGGTCAAAGCGGTAAAGGAGGGATAGGCCATGAAATACTACGACAAACTTATTTTCGAATGCTCCAAGGAGGGCCGATGCGGCTATTCGCTGCCTAAAAACGCCTTCCCGGCAGCCGGGGAGTTGCCCCAGGCGCTTCGCCGTCAGGCACCGCTGGCCCTGCCGCAGGTGAGCGAACCGGATGTGGTACGCCACTACACCAACCTGTCCCAGATGAACTTTGGCGTAGATACCGGCTTTTATCCGCTGGGTTCCTGCACCATGAAGTACAACCCCAAGATCAATGAGGAAATGGCTGCCCTGCAGGGCTTTGCCGGCCTGCATCCCCTCATGCCCGCCCGCCTTACCGAGGGCGCCTGCAAGGTGTATGAGGAAATGGACAAGGCCCTTGCCGCCATCACCGGCATGTACAAGTTCACCTTCGCTCCCTGCGCGGGTGCCCACGGTGAACTCACCGGCCTCATGCTCATGCGGCAGTACCATATTAACCGCGGTGACTTCAAGCGCACCAAGGTGATTGTTCCGGACAGCGCCCACGGCACCAATCCCGCCTCTGCGGCCGTCTGTGGCCTGGAGGTGGTGGAGGTGAAGTCCCTGGCCAACGGCCGCATCGACGTGGAGGCCCTGAAGCCGCTCCTGACGGACGAGGTGGCCGGCATCATGATGACCAACCCCAATACGCTGGGCCTGTTTGAGACGGAAATAGGGAC
>DEKS01000140.1:15264-31562 GCA_002354005.1 Bacteroidales bacterium UBA2716 | reverse complement strand
CTTTTTCTAGCGAAAGACAGGTCAGTAGGGTAAAATCGGACCTGCGCCATGTTTTTTCAATCATTGCCTGAAATTGCCAGAGGCTGCATGGGCAAGAAAGGGGGACAATGTGAAGAATAGGCTGTAAATCACTTTGCCGCCAGGCAATGGAGGGGCAAGTCAATGGATGGATAGGTAGGCTAGACTGTCGGAACATGCGTTTACATACATTGAACACCTGCTTCATCATAGGTCTACACTGCTGTCATCGTCCCATTCCATGTACCCATGACAGCACTCGGGCAGCAATTCGTCTAAAAAGGAAGAGGGATAAAGCGGGGTGTGGCCCTCAGGACGGGTCAATGTGAATAATTGGTTGTAAATCCTTTTGCCACTATGCGATGGTGGAGGGGCAATAGATGGATTGGGAAGTGAGGGGAGGGTGGAGCATAAGCATCCGCACAAAACAACGTTTTCTTGTTCGGAGGTTGATGCTCCAGCCTACTCTCCCGCACAATATTAGCAGTATTTGTCCGGAGGGGTACGCCAGAGTACTGCAGTCGCCAGTTGGGCTTGTACCGAGTAGCAGTCTGTGCCGTGTTGACCGTCAGAATGTGCCTGGATGAGATTTTGGGTCAACGCGGCAATCCGCTGCGTCATGGAGAATATCCCTTCCCTCATCTATATGCCTGCAACGACCTTCGCCTAGGGAAATGCAAAACAACCGGGTTTTTGCATTGAGCCCCAGAGGCCATTCTGGGGTCATGTGGACAAAAAGATTTCCTGGAGAATGGTGGGTGTGCTCTAAAAAATAAGCGCTGGCATCACTGTCAGCGCTTGTTTGCTCCCCCTGTTGGACTTGAACCAACGACCCTCTGATTAACAGTCAGATGCTCTAACCAACTGAGCTAAGGAGGAATATTTTGCCGTTATTTCCGTAACGGGATTGCAAAGGTACAATCTTTTTTGGATTCTGCAAAGCTTTTCAAGAAATTTTTTTAAAAGATTTATTGTGCCGGATTTTTATGTATCTTTGTAAGTTCTTTTGTAGAGCTTAAGGAAAATGGACATTGACCTGCTATCCAGAATGGTAAAAGAAGTGGTGATGGACCACGACACCGTGACGCTGCCCGGCGTGGGCAGTTTTGTCACGGAACTGGTTCCTGCAACCTTCGCAGACCGCGGCTACACCATCCTTCCGCCGTATCGCAGGCTGTATTTCTCTCCCACGCAAGGGGAGGATACCCTTTTGGTAGATTTCTACGCCCAGGCCAATCATGTTCCGGAAGCGGATGCAACCCGCATCCTTACGGACTTCCTTTCGGAAATGAAGGAAGTGCTTAAGGTGAAGAAAACCATCGTTTTCCCGGGCCTTGGACGCCTTCGAGCCACACGGGAGAATCATTTCTTCTTTGTGGCCGATGAGGACCTGGATATTTATCCCACCGGTTTTGGCCTGCAGCCCATTTCCCTCAAGACCCACGAAGAAACCAAAGAGGAAGTTGAAGAAGCCGTCTCTGCCCTTGCCTCCATCCTGGAGGAGCCGGCCCCTGCGGCAGGAGATTTCTCGACTCCGCCTGCGGCTCCGCTCGAAATGACAGTAGCAGAGCCTGCGCCAGAGCCCGAACCGGAGCCAGAGCCCGAACCAGAGCCGGAGCCCGAACCAGAGCCGGAGCCTGAACCGGCCCCCATTGTCATTCCGACCGAGCCTGCCCCTGTCATTCCGACCGAAGTGGAGGAATCTCCTGCCGCAGAACCGGAAGATTTCTCGACTCCGCCTGCGGCTCCGCTCGAAATGACAGAAGAAAAGGCTCCGCTCGAAATGACAGCGTCGGACCCCGCCCCCGAGCCCGTCATGCCCGCCCCCGAGCACAAGGGCAGGAAGGTGTTCCTGTGGACGCTTGTTGCCCTGGGCATCGTGCTTCTCCTGGCGGTGATTGCCCTTGCCGTGGTGGGTCGAGTGGCACCGCAGTGGCTGGACAGTTTCCTGTATTCTCCGGAAGAGTTAGAAGTGTTATATAAGTAGTGTAAAATGAAGCCGGTTAGTAGAGAAGGATACAAATTCAGACAGGATATTTCCATCCCGTGTTATCAGACGGACCGTCACCTGGTGCTGCGGCCCGCCGCATTCATGGATTTGGCGCAGGAAATTGCCTATTGGGCCGCCCAGGAACTGGGTTTTGGCTACGATACCCTGCACATCCATCACACCGCATGGGTGCTCAGCCGCATGCATATCCATTTTGTAAAGCCGGCCAGCTGGCGGGAGCAGGTATCGATTTACACCTGGCACAAAGGCTCCGCCGGCCTGTTTTACATGCGTGATTTCGACCTGCGGAATGAAGCAGGGGAGCACAGCGTGGTTTGCACCAGTTCCTGGGTGGTGATTAACGAGGAAACCCGCCGTCTGGTGCGTCCGGAAGAACTGGCCCATTTCCTAGAAGTGGATTATGAGGTGGACAATGCCATTGCGGAGCCCGCTCCCAAAGTGGTCCTTCCCAAAGGCGTGGAGCCGGCATGCGTGGCGGAGCACCGCGTGGCTTTCTCGGATGTAGACCTCATCGGCCACACCAACAACGCCCGTTACGTGGTGTGGGCCATGGACTGCCTTCCGCTGGAACAGGCGGAGCAGCCCCTGAAAGACTTGTATATCAATTTCAACAAAGAAACCAAGGCCGGCGAATGCGTGCAGCTTTACCGCCTGCAGGACGGCACTTCCTGGTATGTGGAAGGCCGGGTGGACGGGAAGTCCTGCTTTGTCGTCAAACTGGATTATTAGACTATGAGAGATTTGTTTTTTGGATATGGCGTGGCCCACAGCATCATGCTGCTGGCTTTTGTGATCGGCATCGGACTTTTTCTGGGCCGTTTCAAGGTAAAAGGCATCTCCCTGGGCTCCACCTGGATCCTGTTTTTGGGCATCCTGATGGGGCATCTGGGCTTCCAGATGGACCTGGATATGCTGCATTTCGTGAAGGAGTTCGGCCTTATCCTCTTTGTGTTTTCCATCGGCCTGCAGGTGGGCCCCGGTTTTTTCCATTCGTTCAAGAGCGGCGGTGTAAAGATGAACCTCCTGGCCGTGATGAACATCCTGCTGGCCGTGGCCGCTACCTGGGCCATATCGGCCTTTACCGGTGAAAGCCTGAGCACCATGGTGGGTGTGATGTCCGGCGCCGTGACCAATACGCCCGGCCTGGGTGCCGCCCAGCAAACCTTTATAGACACCGCGGTAGCAGGAGGCACCAGCGCCCTGGCCGCCGGCGAGGTCTCCGGGCACCTGGCGTCGGCCTATGCCGTAGCCTATCCCATTGGCGTCATTGGCGTTATTGGCGTCATCCTGCTGTTCAAGGCTATTTTCAGGATCGACCCTAAAAAAGAACTGGCAGAGCTGAAAGCGCAGGACGATGAGGTGGAAAAAGCCCGCCGCATGCATGTGATGGTGGAGAATCCGGCCATCTTCGGACGCAAGCTCTCCGGCATCCTGCAGGAATTTGGCGGCGATTTTGTGGTATCCCGCATCATGAAGGGCGACGAAATCCTGTTCCCGCAGCCGGATACCATCCTGAACGAAGGCGACAAACTGCTCATCGTGACCTCGCAGAACGAGGTGGACCGAATCCGCATCCTCTTTGGTGAGGAAGTGCCTATGCATCAGGCCGATTGGCAGGTGAAGGACCACAACATGGTCACCCGCCGCATTGTGGTTACCAATGGCAAACTCACCGGGAAAAAGCTCAAGGAACTGGGCTTCCGCAGCGCTTATGGCGTAAGTGTGACGCGTGTCATCCGTGCCGGCGTGGAACTCGTTGCCAGTCCCAACCTGTACATCCAGGTGGGTGATGGCCTCATGTGCGTGGGAACGCTCAAAAACATCGAAAACCTGGCCAAGAAAGTGGGTAACTCCAACGATGCCCTCAACAAACCCAACCTGGTGCCCATTTTTCTGGGCATTGTGGTGGGTATCATCTTTGGCTCCCTTCCCATTCGCTTCCCGGGCATCCCGCAGGCCATCAAACTGGGCCTGGCCGGCGGCCCGCTCATCATTGCCATCCTGCTGGGACACTTCGGCCCCAAATATAAAATCACCACGTATACCACCACCAGTGCCAATCTGATGCTGCGGGAAATCGGCATTGCCATGTTCCTGGCAGCCGTGGGCATCGGCGCCGGTGCCGACTTCTGGAAGTCCATTGTGGGCGGTGGTTACTGGTGGATCCTGTACGGCGCCATCATCACGATAGTGCCGCTGTGCATTACTTTCATCGTGTCCCGTGCGTGCTTCCACCTCAACTTCTACCAGATTTGCGGCCTTATCAGCGGCTCCTGCACCAACCCGCCGGTGCTGGCCTTCGCCCAGGGCATGTACGGAAGCGACTATACATCCGTGAACTATGCCACGGTGTACCCGCTGTCCATGTTCATGCGCGTGCTGGTAGCACAGCTGCTCATCCTGGTTGCAATGGCGTAGGTGATGGTGGACCTGGTCTATCCTTCGGAGCCTGCTCCGCTGTATCCCCGGCCTTCCATTGGCCGTCCGGGCAGACAGCCCGTTCCCAGGGGGGAGATGCTCCCGCTCATGGAACCGTCCGGTCTGGTCTATGGCCGGGCAACCCGCGACTGGTGCCACAGCGGTTCCAAGGTGCTGCATCCGGTAGTCCATTTGCACATTGTGGACCGGTTTGGCAATATCTACCTGCAAAAACGAGCGATGACCAAGGACCTCCTTCCCGGCTATTGGGATACGGCGGTGGGCGGCCACGTAACCTATGGTGAGCAGGCCGTGGAGGCCCTGTACCGTGAGGCGGCGGAGGAATTGGGCCTGCACGCATTCAATCCCATCCCGCTGGATACCTACACCTACCAGACGGAGCGCGACAGCGAATTCGTGTTCATTTACGGTATGGTGGGACATCCGGCTATTGCCCCGGACGAGGCCGAAGTCTCCGAAGGGAAGTGGTGGTCCCAGAAGGAGGTGGACGCCGCATTCGGAAAAAATATCCTTACGCCCAACTTCGAGTGGGAATTTCCTCAAATTCGTGCCCGTTTACTGGCATTATTGTAGGATTTCCCCGAAAAAAGCCGTAACTTTACAAGGTTATGGCATCAGATATCGACAAATTCGTACATGACCAACTGTCGGTGTGGCCGGCGGTGGCTGCCAAGTACCGGGCTCTGAAGAGTACCCGTACCCGTACCTTACCGCTGCGGGGCATGCTGGTTACGCTACAGTCCAATCCGGGGCGCATGCCCATCTTCGACCACGGCTGTCCGCTCTGCGAGGAAAACTACATGGAGCATCAGCACACGCTCCCGTTCGAGGGCCGGAAGGGCCGGAAGTACAATATTCTGGTAAACCGGGCGCCCATCTTCCCCAATCACCTGGTCATTACGCGCGATATCCATGCCCCGCAAACCATCTGGCACCGCTTCCCGGATATGCTGGACCTGGCCGCTCAGCTGGAGAATTACATCGTCTTTTACAACAGCCCCAACAGCGGTACCACCGTGCCGCAACACGCCCATTTCCAGGCATGCCCCAAGGGGTATATGCCGCTGGAGCGTGTGGCGGAGCGCCTGCTTCGGTCCATCCGGGCAGGGGATACCCCTCAGGAGATTCGTTTCATCACTTCCGTTCGGGATGCGCAGCTCTATCATTACCAGGGATTTAACCGGGGAATTTTCATGCTGCGCGCTACCACCTCCAAGTCCATGGCCAAGCTGTTTTACCGGCTTCTGGACTGCCTGAATCTGCTGGCAGAGGAAACCGAGCCCCGCTTCAATGCTTTTACGTACTGCAGCGAGGGAGAGTTCCGGGCCGTTGTAATCCTTCGCAGCGCCTCGCGCCCGCAGTGCTATTATGCGGAAGGGGAGGCCCGTTTTGCCATTTCGCCCGGTGCGGCCGATATGGCTGGCTTCTTTGTGGTGCCGGAGGAAGGGGATTTCGATCGTCTGAACGCAGAAGTCGTAGCCCGGATATATGACGATGTCACCTTGTCCGCCGCGGAGGAGGAGCGGCTCCTGTGGCGCCTGGTGCGCACCCAGCCCCGCATAGAGGTGGGCATTGTTGCGGCCCCGCAGATTGGCTTTGAGATTATCTCGGACGGCGCAGGCCCGCAGCAGGTATCGTACCGGGAAGGAAAGATAGACTACAATGGGGTCCTGTACGACGAACTGGTGTTCGAGGCTGTGACCATTTCCACCCTCTTCGCGGAGCCTTCTTTCATTCTGTACGGGGAAGGGAAGCCCATGCGTTTTGCCGGCACGCTCAAATTCATCGTGAACGGGGGCAAGGTGCAGGCGGTGAACGTGATAGGTGCAGAAGATTACCTGCTCAGCGTGGTGTCACTCCTGCCGGAAACGCAGCGCAAGGAGTCGGCCATCACCATCCGTACGCGGCTCATGGAACGGATCGCCCACCGGAAGGCGGGGCATTGCGCGGTAAGAGGCCCGGAGCTCCGGAGCACGGAAGAGGTTGTTACGTGGCTGACTCATCGGCCTGCTTCAACGGGCGTGCCGGAAGAGGCTCCCGTCCATGTGCGGTACGATGTTTGCGCCGGGGAACACTGCTGGCGCTATATCGGCCTTACAGACCACGCCGATGCCCATGCCCGCTCCATTATTGACGAAACTTGGGGACAAACCAATGGCAACGATAGGCATATTTGACTCCGGATGCGGCGGGCTCTCGGTATACCGGGAGCTCATCAAGGTCCTGCCGCAGGAACAGTATCACTATTTCTCCGACAATGCACATTGCCCGTACGGAGAAAAAACACCTCTGTACATTCAGCGGCGCGGGCGTTTTATCACGGAATTTCTCCTGGACAAAGGGGCCGATATCATTGTGGTCGCCTGCAACACGGCAACGGCCGCGGCCATTGCTACGCTGCGGGCCGAATATCCGGATGTGCCGTTTGTGGGCATGGAACCGGCCGTAAAGCCGGCGGCGCTGGGAACGCATACGGGGGTGATTGGCGTGCTGGCTACGGCGGGTACGCTAAAAGGCTCCAAGTACCTGACCACAAGGGGCTTGTATGAGGATAACGTGCGCATTGTAGAGCACGTGGGACAAGGCTTTGTAGAGCTGGTGGAGGCTGGCAAACTGGATGGTCCGGAAACCGTAGAAACCGTACGTGCTTCCCTGAAGCCGCTGCTCGCCGCCGGGGCCGATACCATTGTCCTCGGCTGCACGCACTATCCTTTCCTGCAGCCGGTGATTGAGCGGCTCTCCGGTCCGGATGTGCGGGTGATCGACCCGGCTCCTGCCGTGGCCCGGCAAACCGTTCATGTGCTGGAGCAGCGTGGTATTGTAACCGGTGTGGGGCCGTTCTCCGTAGAGCTGCACGCTTCCGGGGACCCCACCGCCCTCCGGCGTATTTTTGCCCTGGTGGATGCTGGTCGGCAAACGATTGATAATGAGTGATTTGCTATTAATCCTCGGCTCTTTTTGCGCAGAGGATTATTCGTAAATAATTGACATACAATAAGATGCGTATCAGTAAAAATGGCTTGATTTTGTTCGTGACCCTGTTGCTTGGGCAAATGCTGCACGCGCAGGTGCTCACGGGTATTGATGTCCTGCAACTCAACGGCTTCGAGGAACTCCGAGGCAAGCGGGTGGGACTGGTGACCAATCCCAGCGGGGTGGACCGGAACCTCCGTTCCACCATCGACATTCTGTTCGAAGCCCCCGAGGTGAACCTGGTGGCCCTGTATGGCCCGGAGCATGGGGTGCGGGGCGATGTCTACGCCGGCGACAAGGTGGAAGGCGGCAAGGACCCCAAGACCGGCCTGCCGGTGTTCTCCCTCTATGGCAGCACCCGTGAACCTTCGCCGGAAATGCTCAAAGGTGTGGACATTATGGTGTACGATATCCAGGACGTGGGCGTCCGCTGCTACACCTTCATCTCCACGCTGGGCCTGGTGATGCGCGCCTGCGGAAAGGCCGGCATCGAGGTGCTAGTGCTGGACCGGCCCAATCCGCTGGGCGGAAACAAGGTGGAAGGTCCGCTGGTGGAGGAGGGCTTCTACTCTTTTGTGAGCCAGTTCCATATTCCGTTTGTGTACGGCCTCACGGTAGGGGAGCTGGCCGCACTCATCAACGAAGAAGGCCTGAACAAAGGCCAGAAAGGGGACCAGGAGCACATCAAGTGCAACCTCAACGTCATTGCCATGCGCGGCTGGCACCGTTGGATGCAGTTCCGGGACACCGGCCTGCCGTGGATTCTGCCTTCCCCCAACATCCCGTCCATGGAAAGCGCCCTCTGCTACGCTTCTTCCGGCATTTGCGGCGAATACGGCCACATCCACGTAGGAGTAGGGTACACCATCCCGTTCCAGACCTTCGCCATGGATTGGATTGATGCCGATGCCCTCAAGGCCCGCCTGGACAGCTACAACCTCCCGGGCGTGGCGTTCCGCACCATCCATTACAAGCCCATCGCCGGGTACTTCAACGGCACTTTGGTGCATGGCGTACAGTTCTTCTTCACGGACTTTGAAAAGGCGCCGGTGTCGCTGCTGCAGTTCTACGTGATGCAGGCTGTCCAGGAACTTTGGCCCGCCCACAACCCCTATCCCCTCAAGAAGACCCGGATGCTGGACATTGTCTGTGGTACGGATTATGTAAGAGTCAACTTTGGAAAGCGCCTGAAGGTGGCCGATATTGCTGCCTACTGGAACAAGGACGCAGATGCGTTCAAGGCCCTTTCCCGCAATTATTATTTATACGATTAACCTTTAAAACTGAGACGCTATGAGACGATTTTTCACTTATGCCGCTTCTGCAGTCATGGCTCTGTCCCTGATTGCAGCGCCTGATATGCTGGCTCAGTCCCGCTCTTCCCGTTCCGGAGGCGGTACAACCACTACCCGTTCCAGTTCAAGCACCCGTTCTTCCGGCAGTAGCCAGCAGGCTACGCGCTCGTCCGGCAGCACTTCCCGCTCCAGCGGCACCAGCTCGCAGGTGAGCCGCTCCTCCGGCAGCAGCCAGCAGGTGAGCCGTTCTACCGGCAGCAGCTCCCGCTCCGGCGGTAGCAGCGCTACCCGGTCTTCCGGCACCAGCGCCACCCGTTCCAGTGGCACCTCCACTTCCCGTTCCAGCGGCACCAGCACCATCCGCTCCAACAGCGTCACCACCCGTTCGTCCGGAAGTTCTTCGGTGAGCAGCGGTTCGCAGGCGCGTTCCTCGCGTTCGAGCAGCAGTTCCTCTTCCGCAGTGACGAGCAGCTCCCAGGCCCGTTCCTCCAGCACGGCAACGGTGCAGAGTGACACCCGTGCCACCAGTGGCACCGCCCAGGCCGTTACCGGAACCACCGTGCGCTCCTCCAACGTAAGCCGCAGCGGTCTCAGTTCCAGTGCAAGCCAGGATGCCGCCCCGGTGAACCCCACTTATCGTGACGATGGCTACAACTACCGCTACAGTGACGACATGCGCGTGGACGACCGCCACAACATGTACCGCGTGGCCCCGCGTCACCGCGACCCCATGCCCTGGGACCGTCCCGGCTACTTCTGGGGAGATCATCCGCACTACTACGGCTACCGCATCCACAGCCTGCCGCCGCACTGGCGCCGGATTCGCCACTGGGGGATCGACTATTACTACTACAACGGCATTTATTACCGTCCTTACGGCGGGGCCTATGTCGTTTGCCGTCCTCCTTTTGGCACACCGCTGGAGGTTGCCATCGACCGGGCGCTGTTCCATGCCATTCGTTTCGCGTACTACTGCGACACCTATCGCACCTACTCGCGCACCTTTGACTACTACAACGTCATTGCCCGGCAAAACCTGATTATCGCCCAGCAGAATGCCCGCCTCATCGCCCAGCAGAAGTCTTATGCCATCAACGCCAACCGTGCACTGTCGGCCTATGAGCTGGCTAACCGCCTGGGGCTGGTACAGAGTTACGCCTACGCCAACTCCGAGTACTTCTACCAGGACGGCGTGTTCTACACCCTCTCCGCTTCCGGCACGGTTTCTACCATCGTTCCTCCTGCAGGTGCGCTGGTGAGCTCCCTCCCGGACGACTATGAGATTATTGTCATGGACGGTATCGAGTACTATATGGTGGACAACACCGTGTACCGCACCACCCTGTTTGAGGGCGTTCCTTACCTGGAGGTCCTGGGGCAGATGTACGGTTCGCTGTACACCCAGTACAATGTGTATCGGTAGAGGTTGGCCGATAAGTAACTGATACTTAATACTTTGCTTATAATCCTCGGCGCAAAAAGAGCCGAGGATTTTGCATAACTTACTGATAGACAGTATCTTGCGGGCCAGTGAGGAAGTGGCGTTGTGGGCATGTGAGAGTGTGGCGGAAATTTCGTATCTTTGCAAATTATGATTACACTGGAACAAATCAAGGACCTGCAGGAGCGTGTGGCAGCGTTGAACGCCTGTCTGGATATCCCCGGCAAGCGGAAGGAAGTAGCCGCCAAGACGGAAGAAACATTGGCCCCGGATTTCTGGGGAGACCCCAAAGCGGCGGAGGCTTTCCTGAAAAAACTCTCCGGCATCAAGTCCTGGATAACGGACTACGACAAGGCAAAGGGTCTTGCCGATGACTTGGACGTACTGTACGAATTTGCCAAAGAAAGCATTGCCGGCCGGGAAGAAGAAGCTGTGGAAACAGCGGAGACGCAAGAGCTTGCACAAAGTTTCCAGCAGGCGACAGACGCCGTGGAGGCCCTGGAACTGAGGAACATGCTGGGGAACGAGGGCGACAATCTGGGCGCCGTGCTCACCATCAATTCCGGCGCCGGCGGCACAGAGGCCAACGACTGGAGCGCCATGCTCATGCGCATGTACCTGCGCTGGGGGGAACGCAACGGCTACAAGATGACCGTCACGTCCCTCTTGGAAGGCGAAGAAGCCGGCATCAAGAGTTGCACCATCGAGGTAGAAGGGGATTATGCCTATGGCTACCTCAAGGCAGAAAACGGCGTGCACCGCCTGGTGCGCATTTCGCCCTTCAATGCCCAGGGCAAGCGCCAGACCACGTTTTCCAGTGTGTTTGTGTATCCGCTGGTAGACGACAGCATCAACATAGAGATTAATCCCGGAGATCTGGAATGGGACACCTTCCGCAGCGGTGGCCATGGCGGCCAGAACGTGAACAAGGTGGAAACCGGCGTACGTGTGCGTCACATCCCCTCCGGCATCATGGTGGAAAATACGGAAACCCGCAGCCAGCAGGACAACCGCCAGCGGGCCCTCCTCATCCTGAAATCGCGCCTGTACGACATCGAGCTCAAAAAGCGCCAGGAAAAGCAGGCAGAGCTGGAAGGCCAGAAAAAACGCATCGAGTGGGGCTCCCAAATCCGCAACTACGTACTTCACCCCTACAAATTGGTGAAAGACCTCCGCACCGGTTACAATACGGCCGATACCCAGGCCGTACTGGACGGCGACCTCAACGAATTCATGAAAACCTATCTGATGGGTAAAGGCAGTGCCGTTACCGATCCCGACAATCTGGACTGATGAAAAGAATCCTCCTCATTCTTTCCGTCCTGGCGCTTGCCTCCTGCGGCCACCGCGTAAAACCGGTCCATTCTGAGCCGGTTACGGTGAGAGTGGCCACCATTGAGGCGGAGACCACCCATGTGCAGGCTTCGTATGTGGGCAAGGCGGAGGCTGCCGGAACCACCACCGTCACGGCCCCGTATGCCGGCACGCTGGTGGATATCCCCGTGAAGCAGGGGCAGAGCGTGAAAAAAGGCCAGGTGCTCTCCCGCGTGTATTCGGAGCAGGTGAAGTCGGCCTTTGACATGGCCCGTGCCTCGCTTGCACAGGCCCAAGACGGTTTTGACCGTATCCAGAAACTCAAGGACGGCGGAGCAGTGGCCGATGTGAAAGTGGTGGAGATTGAGACGCAGCTCGCACAGGCCCGCGCCGCGCAGGCCGCCGCCCGCCGGACGCTGGAAGAAGGGACGCTCACCGCACCCTTCGACGGTGTAGTCGGCGCTGTATATGCCCAGAAAGGCATTCGGGCCGATGCTCTTCAGCCGCTGGTACAACTGTTGGACCGCAGTGGCACTTACGTCCGCTTCCCGGTTCCGGAAGGGGAGATTATGCAGTTGGAACCCGGCATGGACGTGGAGGTGGAAGTGCCCGCCCTGGGCAGGACGTTCCAGGCTACACTGGAGACCAAAGGCGTGGTGGGACAGGCCCTGTCCCATACCTATGACTGTCTGGCGCGGGTAGAAGACGCGTCGCTCCTGCCCGGCATGGTGTGTAAGGTGCGTATTCTCATGCCGGCGGACGTGCGCATCCTCTGCCCGGCCGGCGCCGTGCGCACCGGAGCGGAGGGGCGGTATGTCTGGTGCGTGGAGCAGGGTGTCGTCGTCCGTAAGTCGATTGTCGTCGGCGGATACAGCGGACGGAACATCGTTGTGGAAAGCGGCCTCCGGAAAGGGGACCTGCTCATAGTGGAAGGCACCCGCAAGGTCTCCGGCGGCATGCGTGTTCAAACGGTTCAGTAACAGTTCATGGAAGGCGGCCGGTACAGAAAGGGAATTGGAGGATGGGTCCGTTGGACCATCCAGCACAAGAAGGTGGTCTATCTTCTTGTTGCGGCCCTTTGCGTACTGGGCATCTGGGGCGTAAGCCGGATCAACAAGGATGAATTTCCTACCTTTGAAATCAAACAGGGGCTGGTGGTGGGTGTCTATCCCGGTGCCTCGGCACAGGAAGTGGAAGACCAGCTGGCCAAGCCCCTGGAGGAAACGCTTTTCACCTTCAAGGAAGTCATCCGGAGCACGGTCCATTCGGTAAGTCAGGACGGTATCTGCTACATCTATGTGGACCTGAACAGCCCGCAGTCCAAGAAGGACGAGGTATGGTCCAAAATCAAGCTCCGCTTGCAGCAGGAAAAAGCGCTCTTGCCTGCAGGCGTCCTTGCTGTCGCCGTCCTGGACGATTTTACCTCGCTGTCGGCCATCATGCTTTCCATCCAGTCCACGGACAAGGGGTATGGGGAACTGGAAGAACTGGCCGATGTCCTGAGTGAGCGCCTGCGCCGCATAGACAAACTGTCCAGCGTGAAAATCCTGGGCACGCGGCCGGACGAGATTGCCGTCCATGTGGATATGGAACGGGTGAGTGCGTACGGCATCGACCCTGCCACCCTGCTGATGAATTACCAGACCGCGTCCCTTCCGGCGCCCGGCGGCAGCTTTGACGCCGCGTATGTGAATGCCCCCATCCATGTGGACCCGGCCATCACTTCCGAGCAGGAGATTGGCGAGCGCATTGTGTATGCCAGCCCGGCCGGCGATGTGGTGCGGCTGAAGGATGTGGCGCGTATAGAACGCCGTTATCAGGCCGCTACGGAGGAGGTGAGCTATAACGGGACGCCTTGCGTGGTGATGTCGCTGGAGTCCCGTCCCGGAAATGATATCACCGCGTTCGGGCGCGACGTGGACCGCGTGCTGGCAGACTTCCGCAGTGAGCTCCCGCACAGTGTCACCATCACCAAAATCACCGACCAGCCCAAGGTGGTGGGGGACTCCGTCTTCAACTTCATGCGGGACCTGATCATCTCCATGCTGGTGGTCATTCTGGTGATGCTCTTGCTGTTCCCGCTCAAGAGCGCCCTCATCGCATCGTCGGGACTGCCCATTATCACGGCCATGGCCCTGTGCATCATGTATGTCACCGGTATCGACCTGAATACCGTAACGCTGGCAGCCCTGATTACCTGCCTGGGCATGATTGTGGACGACTCCATCATTACCATGGACGGGTATATGGACAAGCTGGGGCGGGGGATGGACCGCATGGACGCCGCCTGTGCCAGCGCCAAGGAACTCTTTATGCCCACGTTTGTGGCCACGCTGGCCATCGCCCTCATGTTTTTCCCGGTAAAGGTCATCCTGACCGGCTATATGCGGGACTTCGTGAAGTTTTTCCCCTGGGTAATCCTGTGTGCACTCATGCTGTCCCTGGTGTACGCCGTGTCCATGGTGCCGTCGCTGGAAACCCGTTTTATCAGCGAGCCGCACAAGGGGGATGAGAACCTGGTGGCCCGCATCCAGTCCAAACTGTTCCATTTCATTGAAGACACGTATGCAAAGGCGCAGGGCTGGTGTTTCCGCAACCCGCACCTGACGCTGGCCGGGGCCTTGACGGCGGTCGGACTGGGCGTCCTCATGTTCCTGACGCTCAATTTCCAGATGATGCCCAAGGCCAACCGGGACTTCTTCTGCGTGGAAGTGGACCTGGAGGCCGGCAACTCGCTGGAGCGTACGCGCGAGGTGACGGAGGCCTTGGAGAAAATGCTCCTGGCCGACGACCGCGTGGTATCCGTTACGTCCTATAAAGGGGTGAGCGTGCCACGTTTCAGCGCCACGTATGCACCCAAGATTCCTTCGCCTTCGTCGGCCCAGCTCATCGTAAAAACCGTTTCCAACAAGGCTACAGTGGCGCTTCTGCAGGAATACGAGAACCGGGAGACGCTGTTCCCGCAGGCGTTGATCCGTTTCAAGCAGATGGACTACCAGATGGTGGATGCGCCGGTGCATGTGATTTTCAAGGGCGAGAAGCGCGAGGCTCTCTATCCCGCCGCAGACGCCCTCCGCGCCGAGCTGGCACAGATGGATACGCAGGTGAAATGGGTCCATGCGGACAATGACAACTTGCAGCCGGTGGTGAACATCCGCCTGGACAGCGATGAAGCCTCCCGCTTAGGCGTGAACCGGACGCTGCTTTCGTTGCAGCTGGCCGGCTCTTTCAATGGCCAGTCCATTGCCTCCGTCTGGGAGGAGGACCGTTCCGTACCCGTGACATTATATGCCGAGGGACTTGAGGGCGATATGCCTTATACGGTGGTGGGAGACCAGTTGGTGACATCGGCCTTGCCGGGCGTGCGCATTCCGCTGCGGCAGGTAGCTTCCGTGGAACCGGACTGGCAGCCCGCGCAGCTGCACCGTTGGGGCGGTGAACCCGCCGTGGGTGTGTATGCCGACACCAAGATGGGCGTGAGCCAGCCGCGGGTGATGGATAAGGTGGACGCGTACATGAAGCAGGTGGAATTGCCGGAAGGTGTGCGCTATGAGTACAGCGGCCTGTCTTCCCTGAATGCCGTATTGGGGCCTCAGATAGCCATTGCGTTCATTGTGGCTTGCCTCATCCTGTTCATTTTCCTGCTGTTCCACTTCAAGAAGGCCAGCATTGCCCTGCTTACCATGGCCATGAGTACGCTCTGCTTCTTTGGCGCCTTCCTGGGCATGTGGCTCTTCAACCTGGACTTTGGCATGACGGCCGCCTTGGGCCTCATCTCGCTGGTGGGCATTGTGGTGCGCAACGGCATCCTCATGTACGAGTACGCGGAAGACAAGCGCTTTAAAGACGGTGCCGATGTCCGTACGGCCGCCATGGAAGCTGGAAAACGCCGTGTCCGTCCCATCTTTCTCACCTCCTGTACCACCGCCCTGGGCGTCCTGCCCATGATAATCTCCGCCGACCTCCTATGGCAGCCCATGGGGGTGGTCATCTGCTTCGGCACCATCCTCTCCATCTTCCTCATCGTGCTGGTGATGCCCATCGGTTATTACCTGGTATTCAAGGGGCAGGACGTTTAAGGCAAATCCGCCAGCTGAATGAATCCTGCGCGGAGGGTGCGGATGGCGCCGGAGTCAAACTGTACGTCAAAGCTGGTGAAGTCCTTGTTGGCGGAGACAATGACGCCCTCGCCAAAGACCGCGTGCCGGACGATGTCTCCCACATGGAAGGGAGACTGATAGGCGGCCCGCTCGGCACTGAAATTCTCCTGGTCCAGCACGTGGGTGAGATTCCGGGTCCCCTTCCAGAGCTCCTCAGGCACAACGCCTTCCGTCACCACTAAATTGCGCTTGATTTCCGCCAGGAAGCGGGACGGATACTTGTTGGTCTTAGAGGAAATGTTGAAGCCCTCGGACTCCGTGAGGAACAGCGCCTTCTCCGCGCGGGTGACGGCTACATACATGAGCCGCCGCTCTTCTTCCTCGCCGTTTTTCTTGCCTTCGCGGATGCTCCGCATATTGGGGAAAATGCCCTCCGATAGACCAGTGATAAAGACATAGGGAAATTCCAGCCCCTTGGCCTGGTGGATGGTCATGAGCTTGAGGGTGGGTGTGTCTTTGCGGTGGTCGTCGTTGGTATAGAGGGCGATGTCCTGCAGGTAGTCGGCCAGCGTGCTCTCTTCCGGTGTACGGACGCTCTCGTAGAAGCGGATGCTGGAAAGGAGCTCGTCCAGGTTCTCCAGGCGGTCTTCGTCCTGGTCTTCGCGTACCATCTTTTTGTATCCGGAGCGGTCCAGCAGGCGGTTCAG
>DEKS01000140.1:8878-15156 GCA_002354005.1 Bacteroidales bacterium UBA2716 | reverse complement strand
TCCCCGTCCAGCTGCAGGGCGCTGTAGAGCGAGATGCCACGCTCGTCGGCCAGGGCTCTGATGCTGTCCAGGAACTTGCGGCCCAGCTTGCGCGAAGGCACGTTGATGATGCGTTCGAAGGAGAGGTCATCGTCCTGATTGTTTACCAAGCGCAGATAGCTGAGCGCGTCCTTGATTTCCCGCCGCTCGAAAAAGCGCGTGCCACCCCAGATGGTGTACTCCAGGTGGGCGTTCAGGAGCTCCTGCTCCAGTGCACGGGAAAGGTAGCTGCTGCGGTACAGGATGGCAATGTCGTTCACTTTGGCCCCGTTCTCCAGCAGCCGGCGGATTTGCGCCACTATCCATTCCGTTTCCTCCTTCTCGCTCTTTCCGTGGAAGTGAATGACGGCCTTGCCCTCCGGCTTGCGGGTGAAAAGGTCCTTGGGAATGCGGTTCTGATTATTGGCAATGACGCAGTTGGCTACGTCCAGGATGCGCGGCGTGCTGCGGTAATTCTCGTCCAGGACGATGGTTCTGTCTGCGGCAAAGTTCACGAAAATGTCCGGCCGGGCTCCGCGCCACTCGTAGATGGCCTGGTCCGGGTCGCCCACGATGAACAGGTTCCGGTGCTTGGCGCTCAGCCGCTCGATAAGGTCCCAATCGTCCAGGTTGCAGTCCTGGGCCTCGTCCACCATAATGTAGTTGAGCTGCGTCTGCCAGTGCTCGCAGGCGTCCGGGAAATGGTCCAGGATGTATTTGGTGACGTTCATCAGGTCGTCAAAGTCCAGCGCGTAGTTTTTCATCTGGCGGCTCACGTAGGCCGCGAGCCGGGAGGTGCGGCGCATCTCGTCGGACACGATGCTGCCGGGTAGCATATAGGTTTGGATGTACCCGTTGAGCGCTTTTTCCGCGCCAATCGCATCCAGGAACTGCTTCACGGTTTTCTCTGTGCGCTTGAGCCCAAGCTCGTCCATGGCCTGCTTGGCAATGGCTTTGCTGTCTTCCTCGTCCAGTACGGTGAAGGATTTGGGAAAGCCGATGCGGTATATTTCCTTTCGCAGGAACTTGACGCAGAAGCCGTGCAGGGTGCACACAAAGTCGTTGTAGTCTCCGCTGTGNNATGCGGCTGCGCATCTCCGCCGCGGCCTTGTTGGTAAAGGTAAGGCATAGCAGGTTGGCCGGGTCTATCCCCAGGACATTCACCAGATACGCATAGCGGTGGGTAAGGGCCTTGGTTTTCCCCGTGCCCGCCCCTGCCACCACGCGGATGCGCCCCTCGGTGGCCTCTACGGCTTCCTTCTGCCGGCTGTTCAGTCCCTGGAAAATGTCTGTCATGGCAGCCTAAATCTCAAAGGAGTCTATTTCCTTCACCAACTTTCCAATGATGGACATCTTGAGGTCGTACAGGGCATCGGAGATGTCCACTTTGTAATAATGGGGGTTAATGAGGCGGCGCTCCGCCGGGGAGAAGTGGTGCAGGTTGTCCCGGTAGAAGGCCTTTTTGGTCTGGAGGTCATAGTACGGGGCAATCCGCTTGCCGGCCTTGATGGACTGGAGCTGTAGCGGACGGGCATCGTAGGAGCCTTCCTCGAAGGTTTTGGTCTTGAAGGAGTCAAACTCGTCCCGGATGGTCACTGTCTTTCCCTGCTGGATGGCCAGGTCTGTGGCGTCTCCACGGAGGCAGGTGACATCGGCCTTGAACACATAGCCGTCTATGGAATTGCCCTTTTCCTTGTCCTGGGCCGATATGCGCCAGGTGATTTGGAAGCCGGGGTTGATGAGCTTGATTTTGTCTTCCGATCGCTTGAGCACCGGCTGGCCGTCTATCTGCACCAGTTTGTACACATTTCCAAAGCACGGGGCGGCCTTGGAAGTGGCGATGGCATCGCCTACGCCATAACTGTCGATGCAGGCGCCCTGGCGCTCCAGGTCCGTGATAAGATACTCGTCCAGGCCGTTGGTCGCAAAGATTTTACACTTGGTAAGGCCGTTGGCATCCAGGATGCGGCGCACTTCCTGCGAGAGGTACGCCAGGTCTCCGCTGTCCAGACGGATGCCGTAACCGGGGGCATAGCTGTTGTCGATGCCGTTTTCTTTGAAGGAACGGATAGCGTTCTTGATGCCGCAGCGGAGGGTGTCGTAGGTATCTATCAGGAGGATGATATTCTCTCCGCGGTGCGTATGGATGTAGTCCGTAAATGCCTGATGCTCACCTTCTACGGTGCTGCCATAGGAAGTGATGAAGCTGTGCGCCATGGTGCCGGTTGAAGGCACGTTGTTGAAGGCGCCGGTGAGGATGTTGGATGAGCTGGCGCAGCCGGCAATCTGGGCCGCCTTGCCGCCATAAACCGCCGCCCAGGGACCATGTGCGCGGCGGGAACCGAACTCAGAGACCGGCTTGTCCGTAGAGCGGCACACGCGGGAAGCCTTGGTGGCCACGGCCATCTGGTGGTTCAGGATGCACAGCATGGGCGTTTCCAGCACCTGGGCCTGCACCAGCGGCCCCACCACTGTGACGATGGGCTGGTTGGGGAATACAATCTCTCCCTCCCGCATGGTGTAAACGTCACCGGTGAACTTCATGGTACTGAGGTACTTGCGAAACTCCCTATATTCCTCGCCGGGCAGGAATTTCTCGTAGAATTCTTCCGGTTCCGTGCCCAGTTTGAGGACCATTTCTATCACCTCTTCCGTACCGCTCACCACGGCCCAGTTGTTATTTTCCGGGGCTTTGCGGTAAAACAGGTTGAACACGGCAATCTGGCCTTCTTTTCCACAGTCCAGATAGGACTTTCCCATGGTGTACTGGTACTTGTCCGATACGTAAGCGTTGTTGATCTCGTTCATGGTTTGGTGATTTATGGCCGCGATTGCATCCAAACCTGCCTGGTAGGGCGATTTTTTGCAATCGCGGCCCGTACAAAGGGCTTTTCGGGCAAAATGATTGCCGCGATTGCAGCCGGACAGGTACAGAACCCCGTTTTTTTGCAATCGCGGCGAGAAAACTACAGCGTGGACATTTTTTCCAGGCAAAGCTCCACCAGTTTGCGGATGGCCGGTTTGTAGTCCGGGTTGGAGCTTTGGAGATAGCGGTTGGCGATGATGCAGCAAACCGTGCTGGCGTGGTGGCCCAGGTGGGCGGCCAAGCCGGCCAGCGGGGAACTTTCCATCTCGAAATTGGTGATGCGGTAGTCCTCGCCGCCGGTGGAGAAGCGGAAGCTTTCTACGTCTTCCAGCATGTTGGGCATGGCCAGCGGCAGGCGGACAATGCGTCCCTGCGGGCCATAAAAGCCTGGAGCGGAAATGGTTACGCCCTTTAACGTAACGTCTTTCATGAGGTCGATAATTTTGTTGGACGCTTTCACGAAATACGGGGAAGGGAGGTACGGGTTCCAGTTCATGTGCTTTTTGAAGGCTTCCTCCACCTCCGGGATGGTCACCTTTTCGCGGTTGGCGTACCAGTTCATGACACCGTCGAAGCCCACGCTGATGTGTGCCAGCACGTAGCTGCCCAGCGGAATGTCTGCGTGCAGGGCGCCGGAGGTGCCAATGCGCAGGATGTTGAGGGCGCGGTGCTCCGGTTTTACCTCGCGGGTTTTGAAGTCCACGTTGGCCAGGGCGTCCAGTTCTGTCATCACAATGTCAATATTGTCCGGGCCTATTCCATGGGACAGGGCGGTGATGCGCTTGCCATTGTATTTGCCGGTGACGGAGACGAATTCACGCGAGGCGTGGCGGAACTCGATGTCTGTCAGGTATTCGGCAATCATGTCCACGCGGGAAGGATCGCCCACCATAATTACGTTATCGGCCAGTTCCTCCGGTTTCAGGTGAATGTGGAAAACGGAACCGTCGCCGTTGATGATGAGTTCGGATTCAGGTATTCTCATAATACATGTGGTTCTTAAAACACAAATATAAACTAATTTTCCTATATTTGCAAAAAGACCGATCATGAAAAAATCCATTCTCCTGGCGGCTCTTTTGGCCGTCGTCATGCAACCGTTAAAGGCCGATGAAGGCATGTGGCTTCCGGCCCTCATCTCCCAACGTATAGAAGACATGCAGGCCAAGGGCCTCAAACTCAGTGCAGAAGACATTTACAGCGTTAACCAGGCCAGCCTCAAGGATGCCGTGGTGCTGTTTGGCAGCGGCTGCACCGGTGAGCTGGTGAGTGACCAGGGGCTCCTGTTCACCAATCACCACTGCGGCTACAGTTACATCCAGAAGCATTCCTCCGTGGAGCACGACTACCTCAAGGACGGTTTCTGGGCCCTGAACCGCGGAGAAGAACTGCCCAATCCCGGGCTTACCGTTCGTTTCCTGGAGCGGATGGAGGACGTTACAGCTCAAGTGCTTAAAGGCTACAAGCCCGGAAAGATGGACGAGCTGGACCGCATCAAAATCGTCAGGAAAAACAGCGAAAAGCTCAAGGAACAGGCCGTAAAGGACGGAAAGGGGCTCAAGGCCAGCGTGGAGGCGCTCTACTATGGCAACCAGTATTTCCTCTTCGTGTTCCGCGAGTATACGGATGTGCGGCTGGTAGGCGCTCCGCCCTCTTCTATTGGCAAGTTCGGCGGGGAGACGGACAACTGGATGTGGCCCCGTCACACCGGTGACTTTTCCATCTTCCGCATCTATGCCGGCAAAGACAATCTGCCGGCCGATTACAGCGAGGACAACATCCCGTACACGCCCAAAAAATCGCTCAAAATCTCCCGCGCCGGCGTAAAGGAAGGCGATTTCACCTTTGTCTATGGCTGCCCGGGCAGCACGCAGGAGTATGTGCACTCGGAGGCCGTGAAGTACATAAGCGAGGTGTCGGATCCGGAGAAAATCGCCCTTCGCACCACCCGGCTGCAAATCATGAAAAAGTACATGGACAAGAGCCAGGCCGTCCGTATCCAGTATTCCAGCAAATATGCAGGCGTTGCCAATGCCTGGAAAAAGTGGCAGGGGGAGGCAAAAGGCCTCAAGAAGATGAAGACCGTGGCCACCAAGCAGGCCTATGAAGCCCGTTTCCGGGAATGGGCCCGGGGCACGGAGTACAAGGACGTGCTGGACAACCTGGCCTATATCTATGCGGAGCGGAACGCCCTGTATCGGGCCTATGAATACTACAACGAGACCGTCCGCAGCATCGAGCGCCTGCGCATGGTCTCCGGCCGCCCCTTCGAGATGAAAGACTATTACCAGCCCATCGACGAGGAAACCTTCGTGGCCCTGATGGAGGCCTTCGACAAGAATTTGGACGACGCCTACAAGCCGGCGTATTTCCTGCAAAAGCGGGCCGAATACGACAGCATGGAGGCCTGGAAGGACGATGTCTTTGCCAGCGACGAGGACGCCCGCGCGCTGTCCGATGCCCTGGATGCGTTCTACAGGGGCCCCATTGTGAGCAAGGTGCGCTCGCTGAACGAATCCCTCCAGCTGGTGTACCGGGACTACATGCGGGCGCAGATGGCGTTTGAGCCTGAGAAAGCCTTCTACCCGGACGCCAACCTGACCTTACGTGTGGCCTATGGCCATGTGGAAGGCTATCGGCCCGCCGATGCCATCTATTACCACCCGGTTTCCACGCTGCGGGGCATCATTGAGAAGGACAATCCGGACATCTTTGACTACAACATCCCCCAGACGCTGCGGGACATCTATGCCCGGGGCGGCCACGAGGACCAGCCCGTGTGCTTCCTGGCCACCAACCACACCACCGGCGGCAACTCCGGCAGTCCGGTCCTGAATGCAGAGGGCAACCTTATTGGCATCAACTTCGACCGCGTTTGGGAAGGTACCCTGAGCGACCTTGCCTTCGACCCGGACGTGTGCCGCAACATCTCCCTGGACGTGCGCTATATCCTGTTCATAATAAAGGAGATAGGCCGTGCGGACTATCTCCTGGATGAAATGGCGTTTGTCGATTAGATACTCAGCATAATGTCATTGAGCAGGCCGCCGGCCGTTTGGCGCGTTCCGGCGCCGGCGCCCTGGATGAGCATGGGGGAAGGGTAGTCGCCGGTGGTAATGAGGATGGCGTTGTCCGTGCCCCGAAGGCTGTACAGCGGACTCTCCGGCCCCACTTCCTGCAGGCCCACCACCGCGTGGCCCTCGGCATCTACGGACGCCACATACCGCAGCTTCTTTGCGGAGGCTGCGGCTTTTTTGTAGCGCTCCTGAATGTTGGCGGGAATGGGCTCCAGGCTCACCTGCGCCTCTTCCAGCGGAAGACCGGCCTGGCGGCTCAGGATGAGGATTTTGCGGAGTACGTCCTTGCCGGAAAGGTCCACCTGCGGGTCCGGCTC
>DEKS01000140.1:5509-8765 GCA_002354005.1 Bacteroidales bacterium UBA2716 | reverse complement strand
CGGTCCAGCGTGACCAGGACGGGCAGGGCCGCGCCGGCCGTGGTCTCGTAGCGCAGGGAAACGCCCGCCTTGTGGGCCTCCAGCTGCAGGTTCTTGAACTGGGCGTAGGTTCCGGAGAAGGGGATTTTGTTGCAGGCCACCACGGAATAGCCGCTGTGGAAGAGGTCCGGGTAGCGGAAGCCGAGCTCCTCGTTGGCCGTGCAGTCAATGAAGAGGGAATTCTCCAGCGAAAGCTCGCACAGGGCATCCACAAAAGAACCCGGGGTACCCGCCTCCAGAAGTTCTCCGGCATGGGAGAGGTCAATTCCTTCTGTGTCAATTATATAGCGCGTGCTCCGGGCCAGGCCGCAAACGCGGAGCTCCTTGCCGGAACGCTTGGCAATGGCAGCCGCATTGTCCCGCAGCATGTCCACCAACGCTTTGCCCACGCGGCCGTAACCGGCAATGAACAGGGGAATGACCTGGTTGGTGAAGCGGTCGAAGAACTCGTGGTGGATGGCGCGGATGGCTTCGTCAGCCCGCTCGGAAGGGACAATCACGGAGATGTTCCGCTCCGAGGAACCTTGGGCGGTGGCGCGTACCGGGATGCTGTGACGGCTCAGGGCGGCCAGCATGCTGCCGGTGGCGCCGCTGTGGCCCAGCATATCGTCCCCGATGACGCAGACAATGGAAAAGCCTTTTTCCACGCGCAGCGGATTCAGTTTTCCCAGGGAGATTTCGTAGGCGAAGCAGGCATCGGCCGCCCTCCGGGCTTTCTCGGCGTCGGCCGCGGCAATGGCGATGCACATGGAGTGCACGGACGAGGCCTGCGTGATGAGGATGATGTTGATGCCGGCGCGGGACAGGGCGTCAAAGAGGCGGGAACTGAAGCCCGGAACTCCCACCATGCCGCTCCCTTCCAGCGAGATGAGCGCCAGGCCGTGGGAGTGGGCAATACCGATGGCGCCCCCTTGCGCCCGTGGCGGATTTTTCTCCACCAGCGTGCCCGGCTCATCCGGATGGAAGGTGTCTTTCACGTAAATGGGAATGCCCTCTGCCACAACGGGTTGGATGGTGGGCGGATAAATCACCTTGGCACCGAAGTGGGACAGCTCCTGCGCGGCGCGGTAGGAGATATGCGGAATGGGACGGGCCGACGGCACCACCTCCGGGTGGGCGGTCATGATGCCCGGAACATCGGTCCAAATCTCTACCCGGCGGGCGTGGATGCCCACGGCGAACAGCGACGCGGTGTAGTCTGAGCCGCCGCGCCCGAGGGTGGTTACCTTGCCGTCCTGGTCGCGGGCAATGAAGCCCGGAACGATGAACAGCTCTGCGCGCGAATGCTGCTCAACGGCCTCCTGCACGCGCCGATAGGTCTCCGCGCTTTCCACTACGCCGTCCCGCACGCGGACAATCTCGCGGGCGTCCAGCCATCGGCACGCAATGCCCTGTGAGAGAAAGCTGTCCGTGAGGATGCGCGTAGAGAACAGCTCGCCAAAACTTTCCACGGCGCTCAGGCTGGTAGGGGAGAGCTCGCCCAGGAGAAAAACGCCCTGCAGGATGCTTTCCAGCTGCCCGAAGAGCCCGTCCACGGCGCCCTGCGTCTTATTCCTGTAGCCGGCGGGAAGGAGCGTGTCTATGATGGCGTGGTGTCGTTCCTGCCAGCGGTTCAGGCGCTCTTTGTAGGCCTCGTCGCGGGCGGCGGCGAGGCGGCCCATCTCGATGAGGGCGTCGGTGCAGCCGCTGATGGCGGAACTCACCACAAGGGTGCGATCGGCCTCCAGGGCCTTCTGAACAATTTGGATGGTCTGCAGCATGGCGTCCGCGCTTGCAACGGAGGTGCCGCCGAATTTGAGTACTTGCATAGGTTACAGGATAAGGGCCGATAATTTGGCGGTTTCCAGCAGGAAGCCGTCGTGGCCAAAATTGGAACTGATTTCTACATATTGTGCGCCCGGAATCCAGGCGGCCCACTGCCGGCCTTCCGCCGGCGGGAAAATGAGGTCGGTGTCCACGGCGACCACCGTTGTGCGGGCTTTGATGCCCTGCAGGGCCTTTTGCACGCCGCCCCGGCCCCGGCCCGCGTTGTGGCTGTCCAGGGCATTGCACAGGCAGTAGTAGGAGTAGGCGTCAAAGCCGCGGCGCACCAGTTTTTCGCCCTGGTACCGCTCGTAGGAGGCCACACGGCCGGCAAAGAGGGTGTCCGGGTCTTCTTCGGCCTGGGTGAGGCCATACCCCTTGAAGCAGCGGTAGCTGATGAGGGCCTGGGCACGGGCGCATTTGAGCCCCTCCCGGCCGCCGGCGAGCGAACGGGCCTCGCGGAACGACGGGTCCGCTTCCAGGGCCATGCGCTGGGCTTCCACCGTGGCCCCCAGGAAAGGGGAGATGCGGGGCGCCGTGCACAGGAGCAGGCAGCGGTCAAAGAGCTGTGGCTGCATCACGGCCCATTCCAAAGCGTGGAATCCGCCGTTGGATGCCCCGATTAAAAGGTCGATTTTGTTAATTCCCAGGTGTTTGCGCACGGACTCAAAGGCCAGCACGGTGTCGCGGATGGTTACATCCGGAAAGTCCAGCAGCCAGGGACGCCCGGTGGCGGGGTTCTCGCGCGCCGGCCCCTCGGACCCATACGCGCTGCCCAGCATGTTCACGCACACCACGCGGCTTTTGTCCGTGTCGATGCTTTTGCCCGGCCCCACCATCTCCGGCCACCAGTCTTCCGGGTCGCTGTTGGCGGTAAGGGCGTGGCAAATCCAAATGACTTTCCCCGTTCCGGGGGAGATATGATAGACAATGTGCGCATGCTCCAGCACCGCGCCGCATTCTAAGTTCAGGTTAACGGTAATCTCTTGTCGGATCATGCTTTTGCGGCTTTCAGGGCTTGTTCGAGGTCTGCGATAATGTCCTCGGGGGCTTCCAGGCCCACGCTGAAGCGGATGAGGTCCGGGGCGATGCCGGCCGCTTTGAGCTGCTCGTCGGAAAGCTGCCGGTGCGTGTGCGAGGCCGGATGCAGGATGCAGGTGTGGCAGTCGGCTACGTGGGTTTCGATGGTGGTGAGTTTGAGGGCGTCCAGGAAGCGGTTGTCAAAGGCGCGGCCGCCCTTGAGACCAAAGCACAGCACACCGCTGCAGCCATTCGGCAGGTATTTGAGGGCCAGGTTGTGGTGCGGGTCGCTTTCCAGACCTGGGTAGTGCACCCAGGCTACGTCCGGGCAGTTTTCCAGCCAGCGGGCCACGGTGAGGGCGCTGCTGCTGTGACGCGGCATCCTCAGGTGCAG
>DEKS01000140.1:0-5437 GCA_002354005.1 Bacteroidales bacterium UBA2716 | reverse complement strand
CCCAGGTCCCGCATCAGGTGTGTGACGGCCTTGGTGATAAACGCGGCTTTGCCAAACTTCTTGGTATAGGTGAGGCCGTGGTAGGAGGCATCCGGCGTGGTGAGGCCGGGGAATTTGTCTGCGTACTCTTCCCAGGGGAAGTTGCCGCTGTCCACTACGGCTCCGCCCACGCTGGTACCATGCCCGTCAATGTATTTGGTGGTGGAATGGGTCACAATGTCGGCCCCCCATTCAAACGGGCGGCACAGCACGGGCGTAGCGAAGGTGTTGTCAATCACCAGCGGCAGGCCGTTTTTGTGGGCTACAGCGGCCCAGCGGGCAATATCCAGCACCTCTACGCCGGGGTTGGAGAGGGTTTCCCCGAAGATGAGCTTGGTGTTGGGGCGGATGGCGGCCTGAATCTCGCTGTCCGGGGCATCGGCCTTGATAAAGCTAACTTCAATGCCGAATTTTGCCAGTGTAACGCCCAGCAGATTGAAGGTGCCGCCGTAGATGTTGTTGGCAGCGACGATATGGTCTCCTGCGCCGGCGATGTTCAGGCAGGCGAACAGGTTGGCGGCCTGGCCGGAGGAGGTGAGGATGGCGCCCACGCCGCCTTCCAGGGCACAGATTTGTGCTGCCACGGCGTCAACCGTGGGGTTCTGCAGGCGGGTATAGAAGTACCCGGCCTCTTCCAAGTCAAACAAGCGGCCCATCTGGTCCGAGGTTTCATATTTAAAGGTAGTGCTCTGGATAATGGGAAGCTGCCGCGGCTCGCCCTTCTTGGGGCTGTAGCCGGCATGTACGCATAATGTGTCAATCTTTGCCATAGTTTTTTTCTTTTTTCCGAAGGGGTGTATGTTCCCAAACCCATGGCCACCCTCGGCCGTGTAAGAGGGAGGGGCCCAAAGCCGTGCGAAGCACGCTGCGAATGGGAGGGGTCGCGAAGCGACGGTTTGGGAACATATACCCCTTCGGATTGCAAAGATAGAATGTGTAGAAAAAACGGACAAGTGTTTCGGAAAATTTGGAAAATATTACTATATTTGCTTTTAGAATTGGAATATTTAGAAAAACTAACCTAAAAAATAGGCATTTGTAGAAAATTATTCTTATGAACGAAATGGTACTGGACGCAGTGGATCTGCAAATACTGCGGGCGCTGCAAGAAAATGCGCGGCTCACCACCAAGGAACTGGCCGCGCGCGTGAACCTTTCTACTACGCCGGTGTTCGAGCGCATGAAGCGGCTGGAAAAGAGTGGCTTTATCAAGCAATATGTGGCCGTGCTGGATGCAGAAAAGATGGGGAGGGGATTCACCGTGTTCTGTTCCGTGAAGCTCAAGCAGATGAACCGCGCCGTGGCCCGGGACTTTATTTCCGTCATCCGGGACATCCCACAGGTGGCGGAATGCTACAACATCTCCGGCGAGTACGACTATCTGTTAAAGATTTACGCGCCCGACATGAAGTACTACAACGAGTTCATCATCAATGTTCTGGGCAACATCAGCGCCATCGGCTCCATTCTCTCCTCCTTCGTGATGGACGAAATCAAGAACACCCACGCGCTATACCTGTGACTCCTTAAATTACTACTCGCATAGCCATCCGTAAGGTGTTATTATTAGGCGATAATTCTTGTAAAGGGAAGAAGCCGTTCTTTTCGTAAAATGGAATAGCAGAATAGTTATTATCGTAATAGGCCTCTACCGTTAAGAAGAATAAATCTTTCTGAGCCGCCATTCTTGATAATTTTAGCGTCTGACTCTTTAGAAAACAATAACATCCTCCCCGCAAATCTTCTAACTGCTATTACTTTTCTGGATTCTCCGCTACTTTGGCTTTTGGCTGTGCTCCCCGAGCACGTTCACGTTCGGCACGGGCAATAGCGATTTCTTCGCGAAGTTTCTTCGCGAATTGTCCCTGAATGGGAGCCCTATTAGGTTTAATGCCGAGCATTACACATCATTTTGTACAAAGAAAACTATTTTTTCTCAGGTATCAAAAAAATTCTGCAGTAGACAAGACTTTTTTTTCATGTAAAGCCCCGCACCATTCTAAGTGTCAGGTATTTTAGATACGGTAGATGATGCAGAAAGAACCATAAGATGCAATAGAGAGGAGGCGTATACAAAAGTGCCGATGTAAGCGAGACTTGTGTATAGTCCCTTTCAAGTATTAACGCGGTTCCGGAATCAAGAGGAGCGGGGAGTCAGGTTGATTAGGTGAATAGTGTGATGATTAACCTAAAACATGAAGAGCAAAATATTAATATATTCGGTGAAAAATGTTAAATTTGTTCATCAATCCCTTTGCAAGATAATTATGGCCGAATTGACAATAGCCAAGTCCTTGAATAAGGCATATCGCCAGGTCCCCGTGGACCGTGCAGCGTTTGATACGTTTAAAACACAACTGCATAACTTCTACGAACAGATTGCCGTCATTGACACAGAAGAAAAAGTTAAGGGCGATCTGATGGACTTTCTCAAACTGACTTTTTACGGCCAGATATACAAAGTTTCTCCGAATGGCAAAATCGACTGTGCTATCCACCTTGGGAACAGCATTCAGGATCCGGTAGGCGTTATCTTCGAGGTCAAGATGCCTGGGAACGTATCAGAAATGATCACGCGGGAAGACCTCAACCGCAAAGCTATGCAGGAACTGCTTCTTTACTATCTTCGAGAACGTCATTCTAAGAAAAACATCCAACTCAAGCATCTCGTCGTCACCAATGTCTATGAGTACTTCGTCTTCGATGCCCAGGAGTTTGAGCGGCTGTTCTATTCCAACAAAAAACTCATCAAACGTTTTGAGGAATTCAACGAAGGAGCCTTGACATCAGAAAAGACAGACTTTTTCTATAAGGAAATTGCTGCCGACTTTATAGCCAAAGTCATTGATCAGATCACCTATACTTGGTTTGGCATTCGGAAGTATAAATCGTTCCTCGATACCGGTAATGACAAACGACTCATTGAGCTATTCAAATTCTTCAGCCCGGAGCACCTGTTGAAAAAGCGTTTCCAAAACGACAGCAACTCCCTCAATACCAAGTTTTACAGCGAACTACTCCACATCATTGGCTTGGAAGAAGTGGTAGAGAAAGACAGCAACAAGCACATCATTACCCGCTGCAAAGAAGGAGAACGCTACCAGGCATCCATTCTGGAAAACGCCATCACGATACTTGATAGCGAAGACTGGCTAGACAATGTGAGAGAGCGTCTCTCCTTCGGAAAAGACCGCCAAGAGCAGCTATTCGGTGTCGCCTTGGCGCTTACCATCGGCTGGGTCAACCGCGTCCTCTTCCTGAAACTCTTGGAGGCACAGCTGGTCAAGTACCATAAAGGGGACCAGAGCTACGCCTTTATGCGCCCGTCCGTCATCCCGGACTACGACGAACTCAACAAACTCTTCTTCCAGGTCCTTGCCAAGCGCATTGCAGATCGTTCTGAAAGCATCAACGCTAAATACGGCAAAGTCCCTTACCTCAACA
Source organism: Bacteroidales bacterium UBA2716 (assembly GCA_002354005.1). GTDB lineage: Bacteria > Bacteroidota > Bacteroidia > Bacteroidales > UBA932 > Cryptobacteroides. Next base: position 1,954 of record DEKS01000140.1, on the reverse strand, counting down.
GCTCATTGTTCGAAATTAGCCCGCTGGAGCGCCAGACCATCCGCATAAGCAGTCTTGATAATAGCGAACTTCCTCTGTTCGGCAGTACGGTGCTCAAAGACGGCCAGAAACCACGCTATTCTAAACTTCCTACGCTCCGCTATCTTCTGGAATTTCTCGATGCCTACGACTTCGCCAGTGAGGGCTCCGAGGAAGTACAGGAACAGGCCAAGACCCTCATCAACGCCTCCGTGCTGGGCCTTATCTTCGAGAAAATCAACGGCCACCGCGATGGCTCTGTCTTCACGCCAGGTGCCGTCACGATGTATATGAGCCGAGAAGCCATCCGACAGACCGTAGTCCGCCGCTTTAATGAAGAGATGGACTGGTCTTGCAAAGACTACGAGGCCCTGAAAAACAAAGACATCGAGGATTATGCCCAGGCTAACGCCATTGTCAATTCTCTACGCATATGTGATCCGGCTGTAGGCTCTGGGCACTTTCTGGTATCCGCCCTCAATGAGGTCATCCGTACCAAATACGATCTTGGTATCCTTATCGACAGCTCCGGTAAGCGCATCAAGAAGCAGGATTACAGCATTGACATCGAAAATGATGAACTGCTTGTATCCGACGAGGACGGCAATCCCGTAAGCTACATTCCAGGCAACCCTGAGAGCCAGCGCATTCAGGAAACCCTATTCAACGAGAAGAGGAGAATCATTGAAAACTGCCTGTTTGGCGTGGACCTCAATCCCAACGCTGTCAATATCTGCCGGCTTCGCCTTTGGATAGAACTACTAAAAAACGCCTACTACACCAAGGAGAGCGAATACACTGAGTTGGAAACCCTGCCGAACATCGACATCAATATCAAGGTAGGTAATTCGCTCCTGCACCGCTTCGACTTGGAACAGGACATTTCCGAAATCCTCCGCAAGAACGGCATCTCCATCAGCGACTATCGCAAGGCTGTGAGCGACTACAAGAATGCCCATAGCAAGGAGGAGAAACGCGCCCTGGAAGACTACCTGCGTCAGATCAAGGGGAACCTCCGTACTCAGATTAGCCTGAAAGATCCCAAGGTGGTTAGCCTGAATAAACTGAAAGGCGATCTGGACAACCTTCTGGCGCCCCAGCTCTTTGAAATCAGCAAAAAAGAGCAGACCCAGCGAGAAAAACAGGCAAAGATTCTGAAAGGCAAGATTGAAAAGATTCAGGCCGAGGTAGATGAAATCCGGGACAACAAGATCTTCGTCGGTGCTTTTGAATGGCGCATCGAATTCCCGGAAGTTCTGGATGAAGATGGCCGCTTTGTTGGCTTCGACTGCGTGATTGGCAACCCGCCATACATCCAGCTCCAAAAGATGGGAGCTGATGCCGACGCCCTCCAGAAAATGAACTACGAGACCTATGAGCGCACTGGTGACATCTACTGTCTGTTCTACGAGATGGGAATGAAGCTCCTGAAGCCCGGGGCGCTGCTATCGTTCATCACCTCAAACGGCTGGATGAAGTCGGCCTATGGTAAAGCTCTGCGTGCAATGCTGACAAGCCAGTATCAGCCATCCTTACTGATAGATTTCGCTGGATATAAGGTGTTTGATTCCGCCACCGTAGATGTAAACATCCTTTCCGTCATCAAGTCCAACACTCAGCATGAGACTACCGCGTGCTCTATAAAGAAAGACGAATTTGAGGTTGAGAAATTGAGCGATTACGTGCAGACAAATTGCTTGAAATGCACGTTTGGAAACGAATCTTGGTCTATATTGAGTGACATAGAGCGGAGCATAAAACAGAAGGTGGAAACCGTTGGTGTACCCCTTCGGGAGTGGGATGTACAGATTTACAGGGGTATTCTCACTGGGTATAATGATGCCTTCATCATCTCTTCTGAAAAGCGTAATGAGATTCTGGCAAACTGCGTGGATGAAGATGAAAGGGAAAGAACGGCCGAACTTATACGACCGAT
>DEKS01000044.1:2832-12395 GCA_002354005.1 Bacteroidales bacterium UBA2716 | reverse complement strand
GTTGTATATTTGTATTTCAGCACATAAGCATTAATAACTATTTTAAAAATAACCGTATGAAACTCAGAAACCTCTTTATGGCAGTTGTAGCTGGCGCAGCAATGCTCGTCGGCTGTAACAAAGAAGTGGACCTGGGCCCTGCCAAGCTGGCTTTGGACCAAACAACGCTCGCGTTTGAGGCCGCTGGTGGCTCCCAGACCGTATCTGTCACGGCCACACGTGACTGGGCTGTTAGCGGTGTCCCGGAATGGGTCGCCCTCAGCGCAACCTCCGGCAAGGCCGCAGTAGAGGCCCAGCCTGTTAAAATCACTGTCGCGCAGAACGCGGAATACAACCGTTCTGCCACCATCGTGTTCACCATCGGCTTCGCTCGTACCAGCCTCACCATCAACCAGGCCGGTCCGGAAGGAGAGATTGACAACGGTGACGGTACCCTGGAGAATCCGTTCAACGTAGCGGGAGTCTTGGAGTATACCCGTTCCCTCCCTGCCGATCAAGCCAGCGAGAAGAATATCTTCTTCGAGGGCAAGATCTCCGAGGTGTCCACCACCTTCGAGGCTAGCGGCACCTATGGCAATGCAACATTCTATGTGGTCGATGAAGACGGCGGCGAAAGCTTCTATGTATACCAGACTTACTATCTGGGCAACCGTAAGTGGAAGAGCGGCGACACCGAAGTTAAACAAGGCGACGAAGTGATTATCTGCGGTAAGGTGGTTAACTTCAAGGGCAACACGCCTGAAACCGTGAGCAAGGGCGGTAGCTTCATCTATAGCCTCAACGGCAAGAGCGAAGGTGGCGCGCCCGGTGACGATGACTATACCAAAGCTGAAGCAAAGACCGTTGCGGAATTCATTCAGCTCGCGGATGAGACGAAATACTATAAACTCACTGGTAAGGTCTCCAAATTCAATAAAACCTATTGCAGTTTTGATCTCACGGACGACTCTGGCACCATCTATGTGTTCAGTGTACTGGATGCCTACAAGACGGATGAATGGAAGAACAAGATTAAGAATGGTGGCACTATCACCATTGCCGGTAAGTACGAATATTATTCTGCCAAGAGTCAGCATGAGGTTGTAAACGCCGCCATCCTTGAATATTCGGATGGTGAAGGTGGCGACGAAGACTACAGCAAAGCTGAGGCAAAGACCGTTGCGGAATTCATCCAGCTTGCAGACAAGAGTACGTACTACAAGCTCACCGGTACGGTATCTAAGTTCAATCCTACTTATTGCAGCTTCGACCTTACGGACGCATCGGGCACCATCTATGTGTATAGCGTCCTTGCAGCATACAAGACGGATGAGTGGAAGAACAAGATCAAGAATGGTGGCACCATTACAATCGCTGGTAAGTATGAATATTATGCAAACAAGAGCCAGCATGAAGTTGTAGATGCAGCTATCCTTGAGTACACGGATGGAGAAGGCGGCGGAGATGACTATAGCACCGCTGCGTCTAAGACTGTAGAGGAATTCATCCAGCTTGCAGACAAGAGTACGTACTATAAGCTCACCGGTACGGTGTCTAAGTTCAACCCTACCTATTGCAGCTTCGACCTTACGGACGCATCGGGCACCATCTATGTGTATAGCGTGCTTGCTGCCTACAAGACGGATGAGTGGAAGAACAAGATCAAGGACGGAGGCACCATCACTATTGCTGGTAAGTATGAATATTATGCAAAAAAGAGCCAGCATGAAGTTGTAGATGCAGCTATCCTTGAATACACGGATGGTCAGGGTGGTGGCGGCGAGCCCGGCGATGAACCTTCCGTGGACGAGAAAGGCACCGGTACGTTGGAAGACCCGTACAATGCCGCCAAGGCCAATGCCGTTGCTTCAGCATTGGAAAACAATGCCAAATCGGACGAGGTATATGTGAAGGGTAAAATTTCTTCAATCAAGTATACCTTCAGTGCCCAATTCGGTACTGCTACATTCAATATTTCCGACGATGGCTCCACCACGGGCTCCCAGTTCACTTGCTATAGTGTTTACTATCTGGGTAACCGCGCGTGGGAAGAAGGAGATGCTCAGGTAGCTGTAGGTGACGAGGTAATTATCCATGGTAAACTCGTGAATTACAATGGGAATACCCCGGAAACTTCCGGCAAGGAGGCCTATGTTTACAGCATCAACGGCAAGACGTCCATTGAACAGTCGCCTGTCTTTGGTGTAGCAAAAACGGAAATTTCCGTTGCTGCTACGGAGACTACGGCTACCATCAACGTTACCGGCAACGTGATTTGGGCGGCCTCCTCTTCGGATGTGACCCTGGATGTGACCGAGGGTGAAGGTGCCAAGGCAATCACAGCTTCCTTTGATGCCAACACGGACACCGAGAATGCCAAGACCTACACCGTAAAGGTCTCTACCACCGCAGACGTAACCACCAAGGAGTACACCGTCACCATTACCCAGGCCAAGGCCTCCAGTGGTAATGAAACTGTTGTGAGTGTGGATTTCATTGCGCAGAACAATGATTTGCCTCAGGGCTCTGCAAATAAGCTCAAGGATGGAACCTATACGCTTGGTGGCCAAACCTTTGTCATGCATGCGGCCGACGGTTTCTATCAGGGGAAGAACGGAGCTAATTATTACCTCCTCATTGGTAAGAAAGACTCTTATATTCAGCTCCCTGCCATTACAGGCAAAGCATTAACGAAGATATCCTTCAAAACGGGAGAACAAGCCTCTACCTCTGTGATTGTGGATGTTACCAAAGATGGTACTGCCTTGAATGTCAATACGTCTGCTCTTAATAAGGGAACAGAGTATAGCTGGGATGTCGCGGGCGAAGCCGGTGTTGCTTACAGACTTCAGGTAATGTCGGCCCATAATGCCCAGTTCCAGAATCTGGTGCTGACTTACGAATAATTCCTCCCCATGTCCAGAAAACATCTCCTTATAGCGCTGAGCGTCCTTCTGGTGGCCCTTGCGGGCTGCCAGAAGGAGGACTCGGTGTCACTGAACCCGCGCAGCACATCGCTCAATGCGGGGGCGGGGAGCGTGTTTGTCGGCGTTGTGGCGCAAGGTGCGTGGACACTCTCCCTGGAGTATCCCTCCATTTCCTCGGCAGCGGCCTGGGCCTCGGTGAATCCTGCTTCGGGCACCGGCTCCCAGAACGATGTCCAGCTAAGCTATTCGGCCAACGACTCCGAGAACGTGCGTGAAGTCACGCTGGTGCTCACGCCCGCCCGGGGCGCCGCAGCCCGCGTCACCCTGACGCAGGCCGCCAAGGGCGAAAGAGCCGTGGACGGGAACTACGGCTACGACGTGGCCCCCATGGACTGGCTGGAGCTGCCCGCCATGAAAGCCGGCGACCGCAGGGAACTGCTGGTTCACGACATGGCCGGCGGCAAGTACCTGAACAAGGGCAAGAGCGGCACCCGCAACTGGTCCTGCTATTGGGACTACGACAATAGGGTTTCGCTTTGGGTTGCTTATCCTCTTAACAACGCCCTTATTGGATCGGGAACTCGGTCAGACGCATGGGGATTAGATCCATTACTGCCTGCTTCTTTGCAATATGCTATTACTACATCTGCGAGTAGATCATCAGAAGGATATAGACGCTATTACAGTGATCCTATTTATGATCGTGGGCATCAGATTCCCTCGGCAGACAGATTAGAATATAAGGCGAATGTATCTACGTTCTACCCGACAAACATGACTCCCCAAACGGGCGCGTTTAATAGTGGAATTTGGGCAAGGCTTGAAGATAAGGTCCGTACCTACTCAAAACAACCAGGTATTGACACACTTTATGTTGTTACCGGTTGTACCATTGAAGGATCTAAGACCTTTGTAAATTCTGGTGATGGGAAAAAGATAACTGTCCCCACTCATTATTTCAAAGCTCTCTTGTACAAAGGCAATAGCAGCGCCACTGTGACAGATGGATATATGGCTGTCGGCTTCTATCTACCTCATGACGCAGGTATAGCCAGTAGAAATTTTCTGGACTACATCTGTTCCGTCAGTGAGCTGGAGGAGCAGACCGGCATTGACTTTTTCCCCAACCTGGCCAAAAAGCTGGGCGCGGAAAAAGCCCGGCAGATAGAGACACAAACGCCCGACAATTTCTGGAAAAAGTAATTAATAACACTCAAGACGTATGAAAAAGTTCTTGTACATACTTCCTGCCCTGCTCCTGCTGGCAAGTCCTTCCTTGTGGGCGCAGAAAAGCGGAAAGTCCTATGTGATAGGTTTTTACAACCTTGAGAACCTGTTCGATACCTACCATGACGAGGGTCATAATGACTACGAGTACCTCCCGGACGGCGGCAACGCCTGGACGGAGGCCAAGTATACCAAGAAACTCCAGAACATGGCCAAGGTGATTGCCGAGATGAAGAAGGACAACGGTGCCTGGCATGCCGTGCTGGGCGTCTCCGAGGTAGAGAACCGCCACGTGCTGGACGACCTGGTGAACGAGCCCGCCATCGCGGATGCCAACTACCAGATTGTGCACTACGACAGCCCGGACCGCCGTGGCGTGGACTGCGCGCTGTTCTACAGGCCGGAAATCTTCAACTACATTGCCTCCGAGCCCATTCCTTTCACCTTTGACGACAATACCCGCATAGACTGGAGCCAGTGGACCCAGGAGGAAAAGGATGCCTTCCGCACCCGTGACATCCTGATGGTACGCGGTACCATTGACGGGGAAATGTTCGCCTTCTTCGTGTGCCACCTTCCTTCCCGTCTGGGCGGAAAGGGCGCAGACCTCCGTCCGCGCGGCGCCGAGATTGCCTACAACCGCGCCATGGAGCTCCAGAAGGAATTCCCGGGCATCAAGATTGTGGTGATGGGCGACATGAACGACAACCCCACGGACATCTCCATGACCGAGTACCTGCATGCCGACAAGGACAACATTGAGGACGTAAAGGACGATGCCGAGTTCTTCGACCCCTTCCTGAGCATGATCAAAAATGGCTACAGCTCCCTGTACTACAGGGGAGAGGGCAACATCTTTGATATTGTGATGGTGAACAAGGCCCTGGCCCATGCGCCCGAAGGAACCTTCCAGATTCAGCCCATCGTGAAGAAGAAATACTACGGACGCGTGTTCTCCAAGCCCTTCATGACCAACCAGAGCGGCCAGTACAAGGGCACCCCGTTCCGTACCTTCTCAGGCGGCGCTTTTGTGGGCGGCTTCTCCGACCACTATCCCACCTATATTGTTATAAAGAAGTAGATTTCTCGACTTCGCTCGAAATGACAAAAAACATTTCAGATATGAAAAGATTCATTCTAAGCTTTACGGCAGCGTGTGCCTCCCTGGCACTCTTCGCCCAGTCCCCGACGGGCGGTGTGAAGGGTACGGTGGTGAACCGCAACGGCCGTGTTCCGGTGGAGAACGCCCGCCTTGTCCTGAAGTCGGGCGCGGCGGACATCGCCACGGTGACATCGGCCCAGGACGGAACCTTCTTTATCCCCGGCCTGCCGGACGGCAATTACACCCTGGTGATTGACGCCCCCGATTTCCTGCAGAACCAGGTGCAGGTAACTGTGCAGGACGGTTATGTGAAGAACATGTTCAACCTCTCCCTCACCGGCGTAGAGCGGGTGAACGAGGCCGACGAAGACAACTTTGCCGCGTTGGACCTGGAGGATAGCGGTTACAACGACAATCCCACCATCCTGTTCGGCAGCAACGACGTGTTCAACAGCATTGCCGGTTACAACTTCTCCTCCGTGCGTTTCCGCGCCCGCGGTTACAGTTCGGAAAGCCAGGACGTGTATCTGGCCGGCGTCAAGCTGAACGACGCCATTACCGGTTACAGCCCCTATTCCCTGTGGAGCGGCCTCAACGAGGCCACGCGTTCCAAGGAAAGCGTGAACGGAGCAGAGACGGCGGACTTCGGCTTTGGCGGATACAATGGTGCCACCAATATTTTTGGTACGGCCTCCGAGATGCGTAAAGGCTTCCGCGTGAGCGCCCTCACCAACAGCACGCTGTACCGTCTGCGCGTGATGGCTTCCTATGCCACCGGTATGATGGACAATGGCTGGGCCTTCTCTGCCAACGTGAGCGCCCGTCTGGGCGGAAACGACTGGACCAAAGGCGTTTACTATCGTTCCCTGGCCTATTATCTGGCTGCGGACAAAAAGTTCTCCGATGTCCATAAGCTGAGCCTGGCATTCTTTGCCACTCCCGGCGAACGTGGCGCCCAGATGGCTTCTACCCAGGAAGTGTACGATCTGGTAGGAGACAACATGTACAATTCCAACTGGGGTTACCAGAACGGCAAGGTGCGCAATGCCCGCGTGCGCAAAACGCATGAGCCCGTGGCCCTGGCCAAGTGGAGCTTCACTCCCTCGGACAAGTTCGAAGGCAGCCTCACCGCCCTGTTCCGCTTTGGCCGCAACGGCTACACGGCACTGGACTGGTACGATGCCCAGGATCCCCGTCCGGACTACTACCGCAACCTGCCCAGCTATTACTACGGCACCATCAACGGCGTCTATGAGCCGGACCTCAACCGCAACAACCCGGACAAGTACATGGCCGCCTACAATGTATGGACCCACGCCAACATGTATCCGGAGCTCACCCAGATTAACTGGGACCGCCTGTACCAGATTAACTACAATTCGGACAACCATCGTTCCAAGTATGTGCAGGAGGAGCGCCGTACGGACCAGCGGGACCTGAACCTGAATTTCAACTTCAAGGCCCGTCCGGCAGACTTTGTCACCCTCACCGGTGGCCTGGACGCCCGCATCAACCGCACGGAGTACTATAAAGTGATTGAGGACCTGCTGGGCGGCTGGTACTTTGTGGACGTGGACAATTTCGCAGAACGCGACTTTGCCGCCAGCCAGTACCGCACCCAGAACGACCTTGACTACTACCTCCAGAGCGGCAAGTCCCGCCTGCTGTCCAAGGGCGATAAATACGGCTACGACTACTACGCACAGGTGCGTAACTTCGGCGGCTGGATCAGCGCCAAGTTCACCGCCGGGCCGTTTAGCGCCCAGGTCTCCGGCCGTGCCGGTTACGAGAGCTTCTGGCGTGAGGGTCTCGTCCGCAAAGGCCTGTTCCCGGGCCTGGATGCAAATGGCAACAAGCTCATCGACCCCAATACCGGTGAAATCATCGAGCCCACGTATGAGGCCGATGGAAAAACCGTTACTACCTCCCTGGGCAAGTCCAAAAAGGCCCAGTTCTTCACCTATGGCGGCAAACTCAACCTCAATTATGTGATTGGCGGCAACATGCGTGTGTATGCCAACGTGGGATATTTCAACGACGCCCCCAAGTTCAACCAGGTGTTCCTGAGCCCCCGTACCCGCAACTCCATGGTAGAGGACCTGAAGACCGTGAAAACCTTCACCTCGGACATTAACTGGCAGTACAGCGGCAACGGCATCAACGTGCGCGTTACGGGCTACTGGACCAAAATTTGGGACCAGAGCAAGGTGATGAGCGCCTTCGACGACCTCCAGAACGCCTTCTCCAACTTTGCCATCAGCGGCATCAACCAGCGCAACATGGGTATTGAGCTGGGCTTCAAGGTGCCCACCTACATTGTCCCCAACCTCTCCGTTCAGGGTGTGCTGGCCCTGGGTGAGTACATCTACACCTCTACGCCCCGCATGACCCAGACCGTGGACAACAGCGCCAATGTGGTGATGTCCAACGTGCTGGTTCCTTACTGGACCAAGACCCAGCTCACGGACGGCACCGTGACCCAGAAGCACTATGTGCCTTCCACGCCGCAGACAGCTGCCAGCCTGGGCCTGAGCTACAACTACAATTACTGGTTTATCGAGGCCGATGTAGAATGCTTCGACCGCGCCTATCTGGACATGAACCCGCTATACCGCACAGACTACGCCGTGGCCGGCCTGGACAACGAAATTACGGACAAGGAAATCCAGTACATGACCACTCAGGAACAGTTCAAGACCGCCTGGCTGGTGAATGCTTCCGTAGGTAAGTCCTGGTTCATCCAGCGCAAATACCAGCTGGGCTTCTCCCTGAATGTGAAGAACCTGCTGAACAACCGCGGCGTCAAGACCGGTGGTTATGAGCAAACCCGTATGGTGGACAACACCGCCACCAAGGAGCGCTATTACCGCTTTGATTCCCGGTACTACTACAATTCGGGTATCAACTATATGCTTAACATTTACTTCAGATTCTAAGAGCCATGAAAAAGACATTATTTGCCCTTGCCGCCCTCGCGGCCATCGTTTCCTGCAAGAGTCTGAAAAACGAGTGGGACCCCGTATTTGACAACGGAAAGAACAAACCGGCCAAGGAAGCCTTCTACACGGATACCGATATGTCCAACAAGGGCATGCGCCGGGTCTCCATCGCAGCACTCAAATCCCTGTACCAGGGCAAGCCCACCCTGGTGGACGGAAACGTCTGGATCAAAGGCCAGGTAACCACCAGCGACCAAAGCGGGAACATCTACAACGAGATTTACCTGCAGGACGAGACAGGCGCCATCGACCTCAAACTGGGCCGTTCCTCCCTGTACAACGAGTACAAACTGGGCCAGTGGGTGTATGTCAAGTGCGACGGCCTCACGCTGGGCAGTTACAACGGCATGCCGCAGCTGGGCTTTGCCGCCGACGAGACTACCACCAACGAGTACGACACCTCTTACATCCAGCTCCAGGCCCTGATTGACGAACATGTGTTCAAGGGACAACTGGATACGCCGCTGCAACCCGCCGTGGTGTCGGAGGCCGAGATCAAAGCTGCCCTGGCAGAGGGTACCCAAAACCCGCTGTGGGGCCAGCTCATCACCGTGAACGACCTCACCTACGGCAACCAGATCTTCGCCCTGTTCTATCCCAACCCCAACATGGCCCACAAGAGCGGCAACCCGGAAAACCGCGTGTTCCTCTCGGACGCCGGCACCTGGGGCGTGGACACCTGGGCCTGCTCCAAGGCCGGATACATCGGCTATCTGGAGGAAGGCGTATGGGATGCCGCAGAGGTGGGCAGCGGTGCCACCCGCTACGGCCCCATCACCGGCACACCCGGCCAGTACCTGAGCGATGATCTGGTTAAGAAATTTGGCTCCGACGCCGACATTTCCTACAAGGAAATCATGATCAAGTATGCCACTGCCAACTACATTTCCCACTATTTCAAGGTAGGAAACACCGACGTGCAGGTCCGTACCAGCGGCTATGCCAAGTTTGCGGACAAGGCCATTGACGGGGATATCCTCGGCGGTGCTCCGGTGAGCATTACCGGTATCATCACCCTCTATTCCGGCGCCGCCCAGTTCACCCTGGTAGACGACCCTTCCATTTCTGTGGTCATTGAATAAGTTCCATGCATAAATTATCGACAATAGCCAGGCTTGCGGGCCTGGCTTTGCTCTTGACTATGAGCGCTTGTAAACCCAACACCAACATCTTTTTGCAGGAGTGGGACACCCCGTACGGCACCGCTCCCTTCTCTCAAATCACCGAGGACCAGTATCTGCCGGCCTTCAAGGCGGGCATTGAGGAGGCCCGGAAAAACGTAGCGGCCATTGTGGCCAACCCGGAGGCTCCCACCTTCGAGAACACCGT
>DEKS01000044.1:0-2757 GCA_002354005.1 Bacteroidales bacterium UBA2716 | reverse complement strand
ACTCCCCTCATGCAGGCCATCGAAGAGGAAGTGATTCCGCTGGTGACGGAACTGGAGAACGATATCTTCATGAACGAGGCCTTCTTTGCCCGCGTAAAGGCCGTTTTTGAGGCTTCTGACGCCCTTACGCGTGAGCAGCAGATGGTGGTAAAGAAACTCTACCAAAACTTCGAGAGAAACGGCGTGGGCCTGGATGAGGCCGGGAAGAAACGCTTTGCGGAGATTAGCACCCGCCTGGGCACCCTTTCCCAGAAGTTCGGCCAGAACCTTCTGGCAGAGAACAATGCCTTCAAGGACGCCACAGGCCTCACCGTGAGCGAGTATTATGACTTCATGAGCTCCTGCCCGGACCGCGACAAACGCGAGCAGGTGTTCAAGGCCTACGGTGCCCGCTGCAACAACGGCAACGCGCAGGATAATAACGCCATTGTCCTGGAAATCCTGAAGTTACGGGCCGAGATGGCACAGCTCCTGGGCTATCCGTCCTTCGCCGCTTTTCAGCTGTCCAACAAAATGGCCGGAGACCCCGCCACGGTGGATGCCTTCCTGCAGCCCATCATGGACGCGGCCATGCGTAAGGCCAAAGAGGAGCGGGCCGATATGGAAAAGCTCGCCGGCCACAAAATCGAGGCCTGGGACTGGAGCTACTATGCAGAGAAAGTGCGTGCGCAGAAGTACGCCCTGGACGAGTCCCAGACCAAACCCTATTTCCAGGCCGACAGCGTCCTTAAGGGTGTTTTCACGGCCGCTGAGCGCATCTATGGCATTTGCATCGAGCCTGCGCCGGAAGTGGAGGTGTATAACCCCACGGTGAAGGCTTACAAGCTCTTGGAACCGGACGGCAGCCTCATCGGCATTTTCTACCGGGATTACTATGTGCGCCCCACCAAACGCGGCGGTGCCTGGATGAACAATTTCCGCGAGGAAGAGGCCGGCGTGCGGCCCATCATTGTGAATGTGTGCAACTTCCCGGCTCCGGGCGACGATCCCACAGATGCGAAGCCCAGCCTCCTCACCATCGACAATGTGACCACCGCCTTCCATGAGTTTGGGCATGCCCTGCATGGCTTCCTGGCCCAGGGCAACTACAAGAGCGTGTCCGGCACCAACGTGGCCCGCGACTTTGTGGAAATGTTCTCCCAGTTCAACGAGAACTTTGCCTTTGTTCCGGAGATTTTACGGGCCTATGCCAACGATTACCGCACCGGTGAGCCCATCCCGCAGGAGCTGGTGGAAAAGGTGCGTAAGAGCCTTAAATTCAACCAGGGCTTCACCACCGGCGAGCTTTGCGCCGCCTCTATCCTGGATATGAAGTGGCACGAACTCTCCGCAGAGGAACTTGCCGCCTTCAACGGCCCGGAGGATATCCGCGCCTTTGAGGAGAAGGTATGCAAGGAGATGGGCCTGGTGGACGAGATAATCCCGCGCTACCGCACCACCTACTTCAACCACATCTTCAACAGCGGCTACAGCGCCGGCTACTACAGCTATCTGTGGAGCGAGGTCCTGGCCGTAGATGCCTGGGAGAAGTTCCTTGCCGATGGTGTCTTCAATAAGGCTACGGCGGAGAGTTTCCGCAAGACCTTCCTGGAGAAGGGCGGTGCCGAAGAACCCATGGTCCTGTACAAGCAGTTCCGCGGCGCCGCTCCCGACCCCGCCGCCCTCATGCGTGCCAGAGGCCTCGAATAAGAGATAGGGCCCCAACCGGGGCCCCTGTCATTTCGAGCGACCGAAGGGAGTCGAGAAATCTACTTAATATAGGAAGTCAATACCTTCATGCCAGCGTCGGGGACAAAGCAAAGGTCGTCGGCGCTGGCAGGTATTAGGACGGTCTCGCCCTGCGCAATGTCCACGCTTTCTCCGTCCACCTCCAGCGTTCCGCTGCCTTCTATGCACATGACTACCATAAACGAGTCTATTTCCGATAAATCCTTGGCGCAGGGGAGGGTTAAATCGTAAACGCTGGTGGTGAAATACGGGCAGCTCACCACCTCCACCTCCTCGTTTTCCTCCGGCGTATATTCCGTGCGGTAGTTGTCATAGACCTTATAGTCGATGGCGTCCTTGGCCAATTCCGTGTGTACCTCGCGCGGTTTGCCGTCCAAACCCAGGCGGCCGTAGTCGTAAATGCGGTAGGTGATGTCCGAGGTCTGCTGGATTTCCGCGATGAAACAGCCGCCGCAGATGGCGTGGATGCGGCCTGCCGGCAGGAAAAAGACATCGCCGGGATGAACCTCGTGGCGGGCCAGGACCTCTGTAATGGTGCCATCGGCCACCTTGGCGGCATATTCCTCGGGGGTGATGGCCTTGGTGAGCCCCGCCAGCAGGTGGGCGCCGGGCTCGGCATCCACCACATACCACATCTCCGTCTTGCCCTTGGAGCCGTTGTGCCGTTTAGCGGCCAGCTCGTCGTTCGGGTGCACCTGGATACTCAGGTCCGTGAGCGCGTCAATGAACTTGATGAGGAGCGGGAACTCGTCCCCGGTGTTGGCGTACACGTGTTTTCCTACCAGCTGGTCCCTGTACTCGTGCACCAGGGAAGCAATGCTGCGGCCGGCCAGAGGACCGTCGGCCACAATACTTTCGTTGCCTTTTACGCCGGACAGTTCCCAGCTTTCGCCAATGTGATGCTGCTCGGTCTCAATGCCTTTATACGGGGCGATTTTCTCGCCGCCCCACACCAGGGTTTTCAGGATGGGTTTAAATTTCAGAGGGGTCATATCAGTGTAGGTTGTTCATTAATTCAAAGAGTTGTGC